>JAHDQI010000282.1 GCA_018433925.1 Phycisphaerae bacterium
ATAGGAGGTCAATTCATCGGGGAGAATCTCGGAGAGGACCACGTATTCCTCCCTTTCCGGGTTGGTATTGAGGTTTTGGACCTCATAGAAGAGATACCGCAAATAAAAGGGGATATCGGTGATCCAGGATCGGCCCCAGGTTTCGAGGTAGTTTCGGTTGAGGGCGACGAAAGTCATTCCGGCGATACATTTGTACCGGGGCTGGACATCAAACAGTCTTCGAAACGTCAGAACCGGCTCATTGTAGTCGACTTTTGCGGATTCCTGGTGGCGCCGGCCATCGCGATAAAAGACCAGATCGATTGATTCGCCGATTTGCTTCTGTTCGACGGCCTCGGTCATGTCGAGCATGAGGTCATAAACCCGTATCATCCCGTCATTATCAATATTGAAATCGCCGATTTGGGTGAGGACATCGTTTTTTTGCAGGATGGGCCGGACGGAGCTGTTGAGGATGGTGTCGAGGACGACGACGCCCTGGATGCCATCGGGGATTTTGAGAAATTCGGCATAGGCGGGATTGTGAAGTCCTTGATAGGTGATGACGCCGAGGGAGCCGAATCCATCGTATCGGCCGTCTTCGATATCTGTGAGGAAGTGGCGGATGACCGGGGTGGGGATCATAAACCCAATGTTTTCAGCGGCTTGTATGCCCTGAAAGGCGACGCCGACGACCTTTCCGTTCTGGAGGACCGGCCCTCCGGAATTGCCTGGGTTAATGGCCGCGTCGGTCTGGACAAGCAGGTGGGAATCGGCCTGCGTGTGGCTGTAAACTCCTATTTCGACACGAGATACGACACCTTCGGTGACGGATACGGCCCGTCCGCCGAGGGGGAAGCCGCAGGTTTGTATGGTGGTATTGGCCTTCGGCAGGGGGCCAAATTCAAGGGGGATCATGTCGTCATAGAAGCCGAGGTCATAGACGGTCAGGATTGCGAGGTCGCAGTCGTGGCCGACAAATTCGACGCCGGCCGGGTAGCGTTTGGCCTCGTTCTGTTTTTTGACCTCGATGTACCTGAAATTGCTGACATTGTGTGCATTGGTCAGGATGCGGTTGCCCTCGATGATGAAGCCCGATCCGATTCCGCGGCTCATGGCGGTCATTTTCCACGGGGCGGTATAGTCGTATTCCTGCTGGACGATGGAAAGCTGGACGACGGATTTGTCGTAGGTGGCGGGCTGGACTGTCTGATGGGCCTGTTCGGGGGCGGTTTCGGCCTGATCTGTTTGTGCCGGCAGGGGGGCGGCCAGCAGGAAAAGAAGAAATGGACAAGAAAGGATTTTTAAAACCCTGTTTCGGATGCGCATGATTTCTCCCGCTTTACAGTTTCCGTATTCGTCAATAACCTGATGCGGTTTATTGTAAGCCGAAAAAGGTTGATGTAAAACTCTTTTCTGGCGGAGTCGTTATTTGTGGAGCGGAAGCGACAGTCGGCGTACCAACCGGCGGGGGAAAGGGCGTCGCTGAGGGGCTGGTTCCACCAATCGGGATCGCGTAGGTATTGTTTCATCCACATGGCGGCATTGACGCCGTCGGCGACGGCCGTGGCAAGCTGCATGGCCGCGCCGATGCGGCAGTCTCCGGCCACGAAGACGCCGGGGATCTTTGTTCGCAGATACGCCGGGTCGCACTGGATGAATCCGTGTTCGGTCAAGTCCACAAAGTCTTTTAGAAAGCCGGTGTTCGGGACCATGCCCACGAAGATGAAGACGCCGTCGCAGGGGATCTCTTCGGTTTTGCCGGTTTTGACGTTTTTCAGGGCGGCCTTTTGGACTTTTCCATCGCCGGCGATTTCGGTGACGACGCTGTCGAGCTTGAGTTCGAGGGCGGAGGCGTCCTTGTTGACCGCTTCCATTAATTCCTCGACGAGGACTTTTGTGGCGCGGAATTCCCGGCGGCGGTGTACGAGGTACACTTTTTTGGCGTATTTGGCCAAGTGGAGGGTTTCTTCAACGGCGGTATTGCCGCCGCCGACGGAGACGACGGTCTTGTCCTTAAAAAACGGGGCGTCACAGGTGCCGCAGTAGCTGACGCCGGCGCCGGCCTGGCGAAACTCCTCTTCGCCGGGGACGCCGAGCTTTCGATAAGAGCTGCCGGGGGCGAGGATCACGACTTTTGCGATGTAACGATCTTCTTCGGTGCGGACTTCGACGGTCCCATCGTCGCGGCACGCCAGGCCGGTCACTTCGGCGTTGGTGACGATCCGGCCGCCGAAGGTCTGGACCTGTTCGGCCATTTTCATGACCAAATCGGGCCCGCTGATATTTTGGTATCCGGGGTAATTTTCGATTCGGTCGGTATTGATGATCTGTCCGCCGGGGTAAAATTTTTCGAGCAGGACGGTTTCAAAGCGGTCTCTGGCGGCGTAGAGCCCGGCTCCCAGCCCGGCGGGGCCGGCTCCGATGATGATGCAATCGGCTTTTTTTTCAGCCATTTGGGGATCCTTTCTGCCGGATGAGGGCGTCCATTGGTCGTGCAACGAGCCGTTCAGGGCCGCCGATCAGCGATGCGGATTTTGGGGGGGCGTCAAAGAGATTGCCGAAATGAAAGAGCAGTTCTTTTTCGGTGGTCCGAATCCAGAGCCGCGGGGCCTGAGCGGGGAAACTTTCATATTTGCCGAGCGGGTTCAACTCAGCGTCAAAATAATATTCTTCATAATTATCCTCGTGGTGCAGAAAATCGACTTTGACGGCGTATCGCGTATCATCGACTTTGACGGCGGCCTCCTGTGGATTGATCACGCGGAGGGCTGTCGGGACAATGGAGCCGTTGGAAGCGATCAGATCGATGAGGATTTCCGGCGCGGAGTCCTCCATAAGCTGGCGTGCCATCGCGGGCAGCAGGATTTCGGGGACGGCCGCGGGGGCGGGCCAGTACGATTCTCTTCGTCCGTAAGAATCCTGTATTTTGAGGGTTCCGTCGGGCTGTCTGTGCAGGGATGCCTGGTCGGCTTTGCGCCGCGCCAGGCGGGTAGTATTCCAGATGAACTCCGAGAGGTCGGGGGCGGCGCGGAATTCCTGTACGGTGCGGCCGGCCCCATTGCGTTCGCGGAGGACCGTTGTGACATCGAAGGCGGCCGGGAGCGTTTCATCGGGGCCGCTATCGGCGGGGGTGATTCGTGAATAGCCAAGCGGGGTTCCGTCTGCGGCGCGGATCAGATACGAGAGGGGGGCGGCCGGATTGATTGTTCCGTCTGTTTGGATTTTTTGGGCCAGTTCCTGCACCATGCGGATTCCCTCGGCCCGCCGTGGATCGGGGTTTACGGCTACACTGGCGGCCAGGAACTCAAAGAGCTCGCGGATATAGAGCGGCTCGGCATAGCAGCGGATCTGCAGCAGGAGGACGCGGTTGCTGTCGAGAGGGCAGAGCGCCAGCAGCAGCTCTTCCTGGGCGGCACGGGGGAACAGATACATCCAGACAAAGGAAACGGAGGATTCGAAACGCTGCATTTCGCCGGCCTGTCCTGAGAAGCGTGCGGCGTAATGAGCCAGCAATTCCTCGGCGGGCAGGGGGCGCTGGGCCAGTTGCAGTTGCCATCGCACTTCGGCTATGGACCGGTCCTGTATTTTGAAGACGGAGACGAGGGTAAAGCTGTTGTCCTGTTCATAGGTCCAGTTCGGCAGGGACTGCCAGCCGGTTCCCGCGGGGAGGGAGACGGTGATTCCTTCGCCGTTCAGCTCGACCGGCTGGGAAAGTACGATGGCCGTACGAAAGTTGACAACCAGCAGAGAAAGTCCCAGCCCAAGGGCAAAGAATCCCAGCAGTACCACGTTGCATAACGCCGCTCTGTCTGTTCCGGATAATTTCATGGCGACATCCTACCGCCAACGGGCTCGTTTTTCAATCGTCTGACTTATCCGGATCGAAAAAGTATTAAAACGGACCGAATATTTCCGAAATAAATACCCTGTTTCGGGCTGATTGGGGGGGTATTTATCTTTCAAGGGATCGTGCAATTTGGCCGATTAATCAGAGGAACAGCGGACAAGGACTATTTCGTTATTCTGGTATATCTGGATGCGATATGGCGACTGAAATAGATATTAAAAAAAATGTGAATCAGATTGAGATGCTTGAGGGACAGGGGCTTTTAGAGACTCTATCGAAGGCCTCCTCAAGCCATAAGGTCGGGATCATGACCTATCTGAACGCGGGGAAATGGCAGGTTGTTCGGGTCGGGATTATCAATCATACCGAACAATGTGTTGTTGCCGAGGTCTTGTCCGATGAAAAATCGATTGTGTCAGACTTCAGGATAAACCAACCAGTTGGTATGTCTTTTCAAATAGATTTTGTTAAGTATATCTTCGAGAGTGTGATTATTGGTGTAGAATCGAAGGTTACGCTGGGTGAAAAAGGGAGGGTTTTGCTTGAGTTGCCCGATAAAATACAAAAAATTCAGCGGCGTGCGTACCAGCGACAGCCGATTCCGAAAGAATTGAACGTCAAGGTGCTGTTTTGGCATCGCGGCTACCTGGATACGGTACGCATCAATCCGGTCGATCATTACTGGCAGGGACAACTGGCGGATCTTTCGGCGGGGGGGCTGCGGGTCCTGATTGAGATGGATAAAAAAGACCGTTTTACGATCGGCCAGGTTGTGGGTCTTCAGTTTACCCCCATGTATTATCAGAAGCCGATCCTTGCGGAAGGGCATCTTCGCTATTTGACCGAAGACGAGGACAATCAAATTTTATCGCTGGGGATTGAGTTTCTTGGTCTGGAGGTCAGCGTGGAGGGACGTCAAATTCTTCAGCGTCTGCTGGATACCGTACAGGAATATGAACGGCTCAACTCGGAATCCGGGGACAGCGCTGTGAGCGTCGAGCCGGCGGCCTCATTTTGACGCATCCGCTCTCCCCGGATCGGCATTTCAGGGCCGATAATCTCTCTTGGCCGGGTGGGCGGCCAGATATTCCGTAATCAGCTTGACGCAATTGTCCATATCCTTGAGCGAAATAACCTCCACCGGAGTATGCATATAGCGGTTGGGGATGCTGACCAGCGCCGCGGCGGTGCCTCCCCGGCAAAGCTGGATGGCGTTGGCATCGGTTCCGGTTCCCCTCGGTTCTGCGGTGACCTGGGTGGGGATTTTTTTGTCTTTGGCGGTTTTGAAGAGGGCCTTTTCGAGAATCGGGTTGATATTGGGTCCCCGGTGCAGGATGGGTCCCTTGCCGAGCTCGACCTGGCCGGTCTTTTTGGGATCGGTGTCCGGGTGATCGCTCGAAAAGCCCACATCGACGGCGATGCCGGCGTGGGGATGGACGCTGTAGGAGGAGGTAATGGCTCCGCGGAGGCCGATTTCCTCCTGGACGGTGGCCACGCCGATGACGGAGATATTCAGCTTTCTTCGTGAGAGGGCTTTCATGACCTCGGCGACGACAAAGGCGCCGGCCTTGTCATCGGTGGCTCGCGAGACGACTTTATCGCCATTGAGGCGGCGATAGAGGACATCAATAACGATCGGATCTCCGACGGCGACCCGCTTGAGGGCCTCCTTTTTATTGGAAGCGCCGATATCGACCCAGATATTATCCATCTCGACGTTCTTTTTTCGTTCCTCGGCTTTCATCTGGTGTATGGCTTTTCGGCCGATGACGCCGAGGATCGGGCCCTTGGCGGTGATAATCTGCACGCGCTGACCGATCAGCAGGGCCGGGTCCATGCCGCCGATCTGGGCGGTATAGAGATATCCTTTCTCGTCAATATGGGTTACGATCAGGCCGATTTCATCGATGTGCCCGGCCAGCATGAATTTGAACTCGGCCTCGGGGTTGAGGACGGCGATGCTGTTTCCGTGGACATCGGGGATAAGTGTATCGACATGCGGCCTGACGTACTGCCGCCAGATTTTTGCCGCCGGCTGCTCGTAGCCGGAAGGGCTGGGGGCCTCAAGAAGGGCCTGCAGAAACCGTTCCGAAGTATTGTTCATTTTTGATCCTTTCGCTCTGATCGTTTTTGTCACAGGCCGGATTGTATCCAAAGGACGGCCGAGAATCCAGAATCTTCTGGAGTTTTGCGGTTTTGGGGGCTATAAAAAGAGGCATGTCGAAGGATTTTTACACAAACAAGACGGCCGTGGTGACCGGCGGGGGACGGGGAATCGGGCTGTGCATCGCCAAGGCGTTTGTGCAGGCGGGGGCCGGTGTCGTGCTGGCGGAAATCGATGAGGAACTCGGCCTGAAAGCGGAGTCCTTTCTTGCCAGCGACCGGGCTGTGTTTATCCGAACGGACGCGGGGGACGAGCCGTCGGTGCAGGCGATGGTCAAGCAGGCGAAGGCGCGATTCGGGAGAATTGATTTTCTGATTCATAACGCCGCGATTTCGAAAAATGTGCCGCTGACCGAGCTGACTTACGAGGCCTGGCGGCGGGTTCTTGATACGGGGCTTTCGGGGGCTTTTTTGTGCGCCAAACACTGCGCTGAGCCCCTGAAGGAGACCGGCGGTGCGATTGTCCATATTGCCTCGACCCGCGCGCTGATGAGTGAGCCGAATACGGAGGCGTATTCCGCGGCCAAGGGCGGGCTTGTTGCCCTGACCCATGCGCTGTCTGTCAGCTTAGGGCCGCAGGTGCGGGTCCACTGCCTCAGTCCCGGCTGGATCGATACGACGGGGTATCTGCACGGATCGCCTTCTCCGTGGACGCTTCGACCTGAAGATCATGCCTGTCACCCGGCCGGGCGCGTGGGCCGACCGGAGGATATCGCGGAGATGGTTTTATATTTGTGCGGACCGAAGGCGGGATTTATTACCGGGCAGAATTTTGTGATTGACGGCGGGATGACCAAAAAGATGATTTATCCGGAATAAGGGACTTTTCATGGATGATACATTAGTTCTGGGGTTTTTCTGGTACGGGGTGTTCGTGGTCTCGATTGTGTTTCATGAGGCGGCGCACGCATTTGTGGCGTATCGTTTCGGCGACCGGACGGCTTTTTTGGGGGGGCAGGTGACGCTGAATCCGATTCCGCATATTCAGCGTGAACCGTTCGGGATGGTGATTATCCCGTGGATTTCGTATGCCGCTTACGGGTGGATGATGGGCTGGGCCAGCGCGCCTTACGATCCGCACTGGGCCAGCGCGTATCCCCGGCGGGCGGCGTGGATGGCGCTGTCGGGGCCGGGGGCCAACCTGCTGCTGGTGATCGCCTCGGCGGCAGTGATTCACGCGGGGATCGCCGCGGGCTGGTTTACTCCGCCGGAGTCGATTGTTTTTACGCGAGTGGTGGAGGCCGGCAACGACGGGCCGATGAAGGGGCTGGCCATTCTCGTGAGTATTTTCTTCAGTTTGAACCTGGTGCTGTTTGTGTTTAACATGATTCCGATTGCCCCGCTGGACGGGCGTGCATGGATGGAGCTTCTTTTAAAGGGCGATATGCTGTATAAATACCGTCTTCTGATGATGCATCCTTCGCTTCGCTTTTTCGGAATTTTTATCGCGTGGATGATTATGCGTTTTATTTACGGGCCGATTTTTACGCTGGCTCTCAACGGATTGTACCTGTTTCACGGAACCTCATACGGCTAAGCCGGGAGCGTATTTATGCGAACAAGACGACTGGGACAAAACGGTCCGGACCTGACGGTGATCGGGCTGGGGACGTGGGCCATCGGCGGCTCGTGGGAATACGGCTGGGGGGCGCAGGACGACCGGGATTCGCTGGAGGCGATTTTTGAGGCGATGGATTGCGGGATCAACTGGATTGATACGGCCCCGATTTACGGCTGCGGCCATTCGGAAGAGGTGGTGGGCAAGGCGCTGAAGCAGATGCAGAAAAAACCGCTGATCGCCACGAAGTGCGGGCTGCTGTGGAACGAGAAGCGTGAGAAGATCCATTGCCTTGACCGGGAAAGTATCTTTCGTGAATGCGAGGCCAGTCTTCGGCGGCTGGGCATTGAGACGATTGACCTGTACCAGCTTCACTGGCCCGTTCCGGATGCGCAGTTGGAAGACGCGTGGGAGGCCATGTGCAAGCTGGCCGAGCAGGGCAAGGTGCGTCAGGTGGGGATTTGCAACGGCTCGGTCGAGTTACTGGAGCGGATTTCGTCGATTCGGCCGCCGGCCTCGCTGCAGAATCCGTACAGCATGGTGGAGCGGGGGATCGAGGACTCGCTGCTTGATTACTGCGGCCAACAGCAGATCGGCGTGCTGGCTTACAGCCCGATGTATAAAGGCCTGCTGACCGGCAAGTTCAGCCACGCGTACATGCAGCAATTGCCGGCGGATGACCATCGCAAACGGTTTGACAGGCATTTTCAGGAGCCGCAGTTCAGCCGGTATGTCAAGCGGGCGGACCGGTTGCAGGAAATCGCCGCTGAGCACAACCGGCCGGCGGCTCAACTGGCCATTGCCTGGGTGCTGCGCCGGGAGACGGTGACTTCGGCGATTGTCGGCGCGCGGCGAACGGGTCAGATCACGGAAACGGCCGGAGCGAGCGAATGGATTTTGGACGCCGAAATCATGGAGTCCATCGATCGGGCCTGGGACTCGGTATAGCCGCTTTTCCCATTCACAAAAAACAGGAAAACAGGATTGACAAGTGTAAAGGGTGCAGTCGATGGCAAAAGAGACACGTGTGTACCGCAGTCCGCTGGTGGAACGGAACGCCTCGCGGGAGATGGCCGAGCTGTTCGGGGCGGATATGAAATTCCGCACCTGGCGCCGGCTTTGGCTGGAACTGGCGAGGGCCCAGAAGAAGCTGGGGCTGAAGATCAGCGAGGCGCAGCTTCGGCAGATGCAGCAGCATCTGGACGATATTGATTACAAAAAGGCCGCCGCGTATGAGAAGAAATTTCGTCATGACGTGATGGCGCACGTGCATACGTTCGGTGACGCGGCTCCGAAGGCGGCACCGATCCTTCATCTGGGGGCGACAAGCTGCTACGTGGGTGACAACGCGGATTTGATTCTTATGCGCAAGGGGATGGAGATCCTGGCGGGCAAGCTGGCCTGCGTGATTGATCGGCTGGGCAAGTTCGCCAAACAATACAAATCGATGCCGACCCTGGGCTTTACGCATTACCAGCCCGCTCAGCTTACGACGGTGGGCAAGCGGGCGTCGCTGTGGTGTTATGATTTTGTTCTGGACCTGGAAGAACTGGAGAAGAGGATTGAGACGCTGCCGTTTCGCGGGGTCAAGGGAACGACGGGCACACAGGCCTCGTTCCTGACCCTGCTCGGCGGCCATTCCGACAAGGTCCGGCGGCTGGATGAGATGGTGGCGCGGGCGTTTGGGTTTTCGCGGCGCTGCGCGGTGACGGGGCAGACCTACCCTCGCAAGATTGACAAGCTGGTGGTGGACGGGCTGGCTTCGATAGCCCAGTCGGCGCACAAGATGTGCAACGACATTCGGCTGCTGGCCAACCTGAAGGAGATGGAGGAGCCGTTTGAGAAATCACAGATCGGTTCCTCGGCGATGGCGTACAAGCGCAACCCGATGCGCTGCGAGCGGACGACGGGGCTGGCGCGGCTGGTGCTTTCGCTGGCGACCAGCCCGGCGATGACGGCCGCGGAGCAATGGCTGGAGCGGACGCTGGACGACTCGTCGAATCGGCGGGTGGCGATTGCCGAGTCATTTTTGGCGACGGATGGGATTTTGGAGATTTTGATTAACATCACCGACGGGCTGGTGGTTTATCCGAAGGTGATTGCCGCACGGGTGTCGGCGGAGCTGCCGTTTATGGCGACGGAGAATATCCTGATGGCGGGGGTGCAGGCGGGGGGCAGCCGGCAGGCGCTTCATGAGCGAATTCGGGTGCATTCGCACGCGGCGGCGGCACAGGTCAAGCAGCACGGGAAAGAAAACGATTTGATTGATCGACTTCAGAAAGACCCGGCCTTTGCGAAGGTTGATTTTCGCAGGGTTTTGAATCCGAAGGATTATATCGGCCGCGCTGCCCAGCAGGTCGATGAGTTTCTCGCCGAAGTCGTCGTCCCAATCCGGCGACGGTATCGAAATCAACTGTCGCGAAAAGTGGACCTGAAGGTCTGAGGAACGGGAGGTTGGTTAGAATCCGTCCGTTATGGGCTTTGGGGGGGCGTGTTGTTGAGTAATTGGTTGAGAATGCGCTGGTTGGCGGCGGGGAAGGCGTAGCGGGGGAGCTGCCTGACGGATACCCATTTGACGGCATCGCAGCCGAGCGGGACCGCGGCGCCGGATTGGTACTCGCAGAGATAGGCGTGCAGAACGATCTTGAAATGGGAATAGGTATGCCGGACAATCATCAGCCGCCGGCCGACGGCGACCTCGATGCCGACCTCTTCCCGAACCTCCCGAGCGACGGCTTCTTTGAGGGTTTCGGTTTTTTTCTTTTTGCCGCCGGGGAATTCCCACAGGCCGCCGAGCAGTCCCTCGGGTTTGCGTTTATCGATGAGGACTTTTTCGTTTTTGAAGACGATGCCGACGGCGATGGTATAGTGCGGAAGTTTTTTGGCCTTCGGCAGGCGGGGCAGATCGTTCTGGAGGTTTTGTTTTCGTGCCAGGCAGCTTGTTCTGACGGGACAGCGGCGGCAGTCGGGGCTGAGGGGTTTGCAGATCAGTGCGCCGAGCTCCATCATGGACTGGTTGAGGTCGCCGGGCCGTTTGTGGCACACGAGCTCTTCGGCCAATTGCCAGATGCGTTTTGTGACGGCGGATCGGGTGGGGTCTTCGCGGATGCAGTAGATTCTGCTGAGGACTCGGATTACATTGCCGTCAACGAGGGGGGCCGGGCGGCCGAAGGCGATGCTGGCGACGGCTCCGGCGGTGTAGCGGCCGATGCCGGGCAGTTTTTGGAGTTCCTTGACATCCCGCGGGAACCGGCCGGCGTATTGACGGACGATGAGCCGGGCGGCTTTATGCAGGTTGCGGGCGCGGCTGTAATAACCCAGGCCTTCCCAGAGCTTGAGGACGGTGTCGATTTTTGCCTTCGCGAGGGCCTCCACTGTGGGCAGGCGGTTCAGGAAGCGATGGTAATACGGGATGACGGTGTCGATGCGTGTCTGCTGGAGCATGATTTCGGAGACCCAGACGGCATAGGGGTCTTTCGTTCGCCGCCAGGGCAGATCGCGGCGGCCGGTATCCCACCAGTGGAGGAGGTTGCCGCGGATTGTTTCAGCTTTGGGGGTTTTTGAGTTCTTCGACATTCGGGAGATCTTTGATGCTGCCTAGTCCGAAGCTTTCGAGAAATTTTTTGGTGGTTCCGTACTGCATGGGCCTTCCGAGCACCTCGGCTCGGCCGACGATTTTGACCAGCCCCTTGTACATGAGGTTGCGGAGGACTTCCCCGCTGGCGACGCCTCGGATGGCCTCGATGTCAGCGCGGATCATGGGCTGGCGGTACGCCACGATCGCGAGCGTTTCGAGGGCGGCCGGGGACAATTTGCTGTCGGAGCGTACCTTGAGCAGCTTGGACAGCCAGGTATTGAATACCGGCAGGGTCATCATCTGGTAGCCGCCGGCGATTTTTTCGATGCGGAAGGAGAAGCCGCCCTGCCTGTATTTTTGGTTGAGGTCGCGAACGCACTGGCGGATTTGTTTGACGGAACCGGCTTCGGCGATATCCGTCAGCTTCAGCGGTTTGACGGGTTCATCGCTGGCAAACAGGACCGCCTCGATCACGGTCTCGAGGGTGGGCGTGCATTCCGGCTCCTGCTGTTCGGATTCATCGGGCTGATCGTCCTCGTCTTCCTCTTCCTGCGTCGGCATCTCGCGGCTCTTCGGCTCGTCGTCGTGGGGTTGGGGGGGGGTATCTTCCTCAAACGGCACCGGCTCGGCCGCATCGGCCGGCTCGACCGGCTGATTGTCTTCGGTCAGGTCCCGCGGGGCCTGCTGTTCCTGCTGGTCAGTCATATCTGTTTCCAAACAAAGGGATCGGTATCTTTTTTACTGAGGGCTATTGTGACATTTTTCACTCGTTTTTTCAATTCCTTAGCGAGGATTTTCAGTGCAAATCGCTCAGAATTGCTGTGGGACAGGCACAGGCAGGTCAGGCCCGCTTCGCGGGCGGCCAGGGCCTGATGGTGTTTGAGCTCGCCGGTCACATAGAGATCGCACTGCTCGGCCATGACGGTATTGAGGATTTTGCCGCAGGTTCCGGCACAGACGGCGGCTTTGCGTACAGTTCGTCGAGCGGGGCCGACAATGCCGACGGCGCTGGTGCCTGTGGCGGCTTTGATTTTTTCGAGAATTCGTTCCACCGAAAGCGGCTTTTTGAGCATGCCGCCGCGTCCGAGGCCGAGTTTGTTTTCTATATCATAGTGGCGGAATACGTCAAAGGCAGGGGTTTCGTAGGGGTGAGCGGCCCGCAGGGCGGAAATGACGGCCTCTATTCTGCCGGCCGGGACGACGCTTTCGAGGCGGATTTCATGGACTTTTTCGAGTTTGCCCTGTTTTCCAAGGGTCGGATTGGAACCCTTGAGCGGCTTGAATGTGCCGATTCCTTCGGTGGTGTAGCCGCAGTGGGAATAGTTTCCGATGGCGCCGGCCCCGGCCGCATAGAGGGCCTCGGCTACCTTGTTTACGTCGTTTGCAGGGATGAAGGTGATCAGCTTGTACTGCGGTCCCTTTGGATCGGCGACAAAATCGCCGAGGGGGGCGGGATTGTCGATTCCGAGAATTTGGGCCAGTCCGTCATTGACGCCGCCGAGGACGGTGTCGAAGGCGGTATGGATGGAAAAAACGCCGATTCCTGCGCGAATCAGTTGGTATATGTGCGCTGTCGGGCCGTCGGCGGTGATCTTTTTCAGGCCGTCCCAAATCACGGGATGATAGCTGAGGATCAGGTCGGCCTTTTGCATCTCGGCCTCCGTGACGACGGCGGCGGTGGTGTCGATGGTCAGCAGGATCGTCCTGATGTCCCGCCCGGGATCGCCAAGCAGAAAGCCGACGTTGTCCCAATCCTGGGCGAGCGCCAGCGGGGCAATCTCTTCGATCGCATTTTTGATATCCACCAGTTTCATCATGCTTTTATCCGCTCATTTTTTTCTGGTACAGTTCGGTTAGTTTTTTCGTAACGGGGCCGGGCTTTCCGTCGGCAACGGCGTGGGCTTCGACCGCGGTGACCGGCAGAATTGTCATGATGACGTTGGTCAGGAAAATTTCTTCGGCATGGAGCAGGTCGTTGATATCGAGCGGTCGCTGCTCGCATTGGATTTGTTCCTGCTCGGCGATCTCCAGTACGGTTTTTCGGGCGATGCCCGCCAGCACGGGGGTGCTTTCGGGGGGGGTCATCAGCCGCCCGTTTTTGACGAGAAAGACATCGCTGACGCAGCCCTCGGCCAGGCGGTTTTCGGTGGTAAACCAGAGGGCCTCGGCGGCGAGTTTTTCATGGGCCGCCCGCAGGGCCGCCAGGCGCGGACCGTAGCAGGTGGTTTTATGCCCGGCGAAGGGGTCCTTTGAATTCTGCCGAAAATCGGTAATCACCACCCGGACGCCCTTATCGAAATATTCCTTCGGATAGGGGGTAAACGGCGTCGCTGAAATGAGGAGGGTGGACTGCTGATTTTCGCGGGCGCCGAGGGAGCCGTTGGTCAGCGTCAGGCGCAGTCGCGCCTCCGTCAGTTCGTTGGCCTGCAGGAGCCGTCCGACGGCTTCGCGGACCTGCCCGGGGGTGTAGCTATTGGCAATGGACAGGGCCGCGGCCGAGGCGATGAGACGGTTGAGGTGGTCCTCAAGCCGGAACACCCGGCCGCCGACCGCCCGCATCGTCTCAAAAAGGCCGATGCCGTAGAGAAACGAACTGTCGTCGATGTCGATTTTCGCCTCCGAGGCCGGCCTGATGCGGCCATTTAAAAATACCTGCGACATAGCATTCTCCTGAAGGATTCCCCTTTCTGCCTACTATAAAGAACCATGTGCCGAAAGAACAGAAAAAAACAAGCTATGATCCGGGCGTATCCACCCGGGCGCCTGCCGATTGCCGGAGGGCTGCCAGCCCGTCCAGCAGGGCGCGGGCCTTGTCGGTGGTTTCATCCCACTCGGCGCGGGGGTCCGAGTCGGCTACAATGCCGCCTCCGACCTGCACATAAGCCCGGCTGTTTTTGATGAGGGCGGTTCGAATGGCGATATTGAGCCGCACGCTGCCGGCGGGGTCGATCCGTCCGATTGCGCCGGTGTAGACCCCGCGCGCTGTCGGTTCCAGTTGGTCAATGATCTCCATCGCGCGAATCTTGGGTGCCCCCGTAATGGAGCCGCCGGGGAAAGTCGCCCTGAGGATCTGGCAGAACAGCAGGGGGTCATTGGCCCTGGGCAAACGTCCCTCAACGGTCGCGACGGCATGATAGACGGTGGCAAACGCCTCTATCTCTCGCGGGCAGGAGACCTGCCGAGTGCCGGGCAGACAGACCCGCGCCAGGTCATTTCGTTCGATGTCCACGATCATCGCCAGTTCGGCCTGTTCCTTTTCGCTTTGGACCAGGTCGGTAAAGGCGATCCGGTTGCGTTTTTCCGCGTCCGGTCCGGCCGCCCGGGGGCGCGTGCCTTTGATCGGGCGGGTGCGGATGCGGTCTGCGTCAATTTGCAGGAATAACTCCGGGGAAGCGCTGACAACGGCCCAGTCGTCAGCGGCCAGGTACGCCGCCCAGGGGCTGGGATTGCAAGCGTTCTGTCCGTGAAACAGATCGATCGGCCGGGCGTGAAAATCGCATTCAATTCGACGTGAAAAATTGACCTGGTACACCTCGCCGTCGTAGATATAGCGGCGGATTTTTTCGAAAGCGTTCAAGTAATCGGCCCGACTGACGGCGGATCGGTACTCGACGGCCGAGACCGTATCGGGACGGAAGACGGGGGCGGAACTTGCCGCGGGGACGGCGGCCGCCTCGCCGAGCCATTGATTCAGTATGCGAAACCGGGCTTTGAGGGCATCCCGGCCGCCATCGAATTCCAGCGCCGTCAGAATCCACTGCCCCCGGGCGTGATCGTAGAGGATGGCTTTATCGTAGAAGGCCAGGTGGATGAGCGGCATTCCGAGATCATCCGTTGCCCGGCCGGGAAGCCGTTCAATATAACGGCCCAGTTCATATCCGAAATATCCGATCCAGCCGCCGCCAAAGAGGGCCTTTGGCGGCTTTGCCGTATAGCGGGACAAGGCCTGCTGCAGTTTTGAAAACGGGTCATCGCCGCCCGCATGAAATACAAAGCGGTCTATCGGCTCGGCGCAGAACACGCTGAAATCGGGGACGGAGGCATTGGCTCCGAGGATTGCCGGGCCGCGTTTTCGGGAGATGCATTCGGCGAGGGCGGCCAGCGGCATCTTTGCGGACACCGGCTGCCGGTGAACCACACAGGCAGTGGGGCGGACCGATGCGGCAGTCATGGCTACTGCTCCGCGGATTCCCGGAAGCCGCTGAGGATCTCGACGGACGCGGAGGCGCCGATGCGGGAAGCGCCGGCCTCGATCATGGCCAGGGCCTGATCGGCTGTGCGGATACCGCCGGCGGCCTTGATTTTGCATCGGGGGGCGGTTTGGGCCATCCGCCGCACATGCTCGGCCGTGGCTCCGCCGGCCTTGTGCAGTCCGGTGCTGGTTTTGAGATAATCGACCCCCACGGACTGGCCCACCTGACAGGCAAAGATAATCTGTTCGTCCGTCAGGGCGGCCGATTCAATGATGACCTTGAGGGTCGCGGGGGGCTTTACTTCCCGGCAGGCCCGGAGTACGGCTTCCATATCGTTTCGCAGTGTTTTTTCGTCGCCTTCAATAATCGCCGCCAGGTCCGCGACCATATCGACCTCATCGGCCCCGGCCATTATCATTTCCTGAGCTTCAAGGGCTTTGATGCGGGGAGAAACGGCTCCGAGGGGAAACCCGGCCACTCCGGCAACCCGCACTCCGCTTGCGTGGAGTAAATCGGCGGCCAGCGAAATCCATTTTGCCGTGACGCATACGGCGGCAAACTGATATTGCCCGGCTTCCTGACAGAGCTTTCGGATGTCGGCCTCGACGGCCGTCGGACGGAGCAGGGTATGATCGATATATCCGGCCAGTTGGCGGCGGGTGCGCGGGGTCACGGCTTTTCTCCGTATTTGTTCTGAAAGTAGGCCACGGCCTCCTTCGGGGACTTGAAGACCTTGTTGGCGGTCTGGGTCACGAACACGGACGGTTCCTTTTTGGGAATCCAGATGACATAAACCTGCTTGGCGGCTTCGTGGGCGTGCTGGAGCTCGCGTTCGACACCGCTGGAGAGGGCCGGCATGCCGTCGGGCAATTCGGGCACGAAACTGATGATGATATCCGACTGATCGATGAGGGCAAAATCGCGGGCGTAGATCTGGCTGTTGATGTCGTTTTCGATCTGGAGGACTTCGTCTACATCCAGCCGTACCGTCTGCCCGAGGGAATCGACCTCGATGGTCGTCTGTCCCTGCTGCCGGGCTTTCTTTGCGTAATACGGCAGGTAGGCCTCTTCGAGATCGCCGGGATCAAAACAGGTGAACATCGCCTTCATCGTATCGCGGAAACCGTCGATCTCGGCAATGACATCCGGCAGGTCGGCGACATGGGTCATGGGGAAACTCAGGTAGACCCTGGGCCGTTTGGGTTCAAAGGCCATCCGGTAAAAGGTCTCGACGGTATTTTCCTTCAGGCCGAGGGCCAGGCAGAAAAACGGCGCCTCCGGCCGGGTTCCCTGCTGCATCATCTGTGTGCCGAGGATTTCCTCTTCTCGCCAGACGAGCAGGTCCTTGAGCGAATGCTGTCCCTGGTGATCCTTCCTGAGGCGGGCATGCAGGCGCTCGGCGCTGTCGATAATGCATACGAACAGGTCCGGATTGAGATCGCGGATCTGGAAAAAGTCGAAGGCCGGGAACAGGCCGTGCCGCCAGCGGAAGGTCGCGTGGGTGTTGACGATGACATGCTCATGGTCTTTTGAGCGGGCAATGATATCTTTAAACACGCTTCGCCGCAGGGAGTGAAGCCGCTGGCGGGAGATATCAAGGATCCGTCCGGGCGGCACATCGCGGGCCTCGGCATACATCATGTCGCCGACGCTGCAGAGCAGAATATCCGTCCCCTGATTTTTCGCGTAGGCGCAGACCTCCTGGAGATATTTCTTTTTATCCAATCCGACCATGCCGGCAACAACAATAATCATACCTGGCTCCCAATGTTTGTACGAGTTTTCTCAAGCGGTAAAGACAGAAGGGCCATTGTAGCGGGCGGCGGGGAAAAAGCAAGAAATTGATCGGGGTATTCCAATTAAAGTATGGCGTTGGGGGCGGTCGTCTGATATGATGGTAAGTATATGGAACATTACAAGTTACAGATTTTAAACACGCTGACGCGTCGGAATTATGAGCCGATGGGGGCCGGTCAGCTTGCGCGGTATATGGGGGTTGCCAAGGAGGATATGGATCAATTTCGGGCGGCGGTGGAGGATTTGCGGTCCCGCGGCCAGATCATCACGGACAGCCGGAAAGCCCTTACGATGCCGGCGATGACCGGCCGGGTGGTGGGGATCTTTCGGGCCAATCCGCGGGGATTTGGTTTTATCGTGCCGATTGACCCGAATGCGCACGGAGACCTTTTTGTGGCTCCGGATGACGTGGGGGAGGCCATGAACGGGGATACGGTGGAAGCGCGGGTCACCCGGCGGGGCAAACGGGACGGGCAATGGCGATACAACGGGAAAATCGTGCAGATTATCGAGCGGGGCAGCGACCGCTTTGTGGGCACGCTGCAACGTCGGAACCAGATGTGGTTTGTTCAGCCGGAGGGCAAGGGGTTTTACCGGTCGATCGTCGTGGATGACGCCCCGTCGAGCGGGGCGAAAGAAAACGACAAAGTGGTACTGGAAATTATCCAATATCCGCAAAAAGACCTGCCGGCGCGGGGGGCTATTGTTCGGGTGCTGGGCAAGGCGGGTCGCTATGATACGGAAATCCGTTCCATTATGGAGCGGTTTGAACTGCCGGAGGACTTTGAGCCGGCCTGCCGGGCGCAGGCGAGAGAGGCGGTTGAACAGTTTGATCCCCAAACCGCCGCCAACCGGGCGGATTTGTCCGAAGAGGTGATCGTGACGATTGACCCGCCGGACGCGAAGGATTTTGACGATGCGATCAGTCTGAAAAAAACGCGCGACGGCAACTGGCGTCTGGGTGTGCATATTGCCGATGTCAGCGAGTTTGTGCCGATGGGGTCTGCCCTGGATACGGAGGCGCGGCATCGGGGCAACAGCGTGTACCTGCCGGGCAAGGTTATCCCGATGCTTCCGGAGGTGCTCAGCAACGGCATCTGCTCTCTTCAGCCGCAGCAGAAGCGGTTTGCCAAAAGCGTGTATATCCTTTATGACCCGGCGGGCAAGGTGCTGAATGCCGAGTTTGATAACAGCGTGATCTGTTCGACGGCGCGGCTGACGTATGAAGACGCCGAGAAGATTCTTCGGGGCAAGGCGAGGGGGTTTGCCGGGGAAGTGGTGGCCCTGATTAAGGATATGGAGACGCTGGCGCGGGCCATTGAGAAACGGCGCGAGAAGGCGGGGATGCTGCACCTGGATTTGCCGGAGACGGAACTGGTCTATGACGAGGCCGGGCAGGTGATTGATGCGCATCCGGCCGACGACAGCTATCCGCATACGATCATCGAGATGTTTATGGTGGAAGCCAACGAGGCCGTTGCGGGGCTGCTGGACCGGTTCGGGGTGCCGTTCATGCGGCGGATCCACCCGGCCCCGGACGCGATGGGCACCAAAAATCTCGGCCGGTTTGCCAAACTGTTCGGAATGAAGGTTCCCCGGACGCTGGACCGATACGCGATGCAGGATCTGCTGGCGGCCGTCAAAGGGACGCCGATGGCTTATGCGATTAATACCTATGTGCTGCGGAGTTTGCAGAAGGCGGAGTATTCTCCGCTGAATATTGGCCATTTTGCGCTGGCCAGTACGCATTACTGTCATTTTACCAGCCCGATTCGCCGGTACGCGGACTTGCTGGTGCACCGGCTGATCGATTGTTATGTGAAGGGCACGCTGAACAAGATCGGGCTGGAGGAAGTACTTCCGGAGCTTGAGCTGCGGGAGATCGGGCGGCATATTACCTGGACTGAGGAGCAGGCGGAGGCGGCGGAAAACGAGCTGAAGACCGTTTTGATTCTGCAGATGCTTACCCAGCGGATCGGGCAGACGCTGGAGGGGGTTGTTTCGGGCCTGACGAATTTCGGCGTGTTTGTTCAGTGCACGAAATTCGGCATTGAGGGGCTGATTGAACCGGGCGACCTGGGTTTGGATGAATGGAAATATGACGAGTCGGCGCAGGCGGTTGTGGGGAAGTTTTCGGGTGAAAGCGTGCACCTGGGCCAGCCGATGAAGATTCAGATTGTCTCGATCAATCTTCCGGCCCGGCAGCTTTTCGTGGCCCCGGCCGAGCCGCTGGTCAAAGAGCGTCCCAAATCATCTCGGGGAAAGAAGAAAAACCGGTCCGCGAAAAAATCCTCCGGCCGTCGCCGAAGGCGGTAGGGGCGGCGGTACTCTTCAGAGGATTTTGCCGTCGCGTTTTTTCCCGTCTATGGCTCCGTTTTCAGCGTCGATAATCTCCACCATGCGGGTGATTTCTTCGGCCGTCAGCGTTTCCTTATGAATCAGGAGTCGAATCAGTGCCGCGATATACAGCTTCAGTTCATCATTTTCCCGCCTCAGCTTCAGCAGTTCCTCGTCCTGTGACTGGTCGTCTTCGTGCATCTGCATGAGGGCGATTTTGAGTTGGCGGATGTTGTTTTCGCAGTCACCGATATCCAGCCGGTTGCCGATGTCTCCGAGCAGAAAGGTCCGTGCCCAACCCATTGTGTATGCTCCTTTCGTATAAAAATCGCTGTTTTATCGGCCAGTATAGGGGGTTGATTCGGTATTGTAAAGTCGGAAAATAAGGTCAAGAACCCTTGTCGGACGGCCGAAAATCGGGTATAGTTTTGTGCCGATTTGAAAAACAGGACAAAACGCATGACAACCTTAAAAACCCGTCCGCCGGATACTGAGGATCTCAGGAGCATGGAGACCGGCCGTCGGCCCGGTTGCGGAATCCCAAAAACGGAAAGGAGACTGGCAGTATGGATCATGTCGCAGTGCGCCCGCCTGAGTGCTTAGGCGTCCATTTTATTCCGGCCGAGTATCTTCCGGAAGGCCGTGACGAATACTATCTTCGTAACAGCCAGATTCCTCAGCCGGCCCCGGCGTGGCGTCAGCTTCGGGCCGATGAACTGGAACAACTGGTCAAGAACGGCAACAACGCCGAGGACTGGGACCAGCTTCTGGTCACCGATGCATTCGATCCCGGCCGGATCAAAAACTGCTCTTTTTACGGTCTGGTTCGGATCGGACGGATGCGCAGCGGCGTGCTGGAACACCATGACATGCAGCTTCCGACGGGCATCAGCAACAGTTTTATTGTGGCCTGCGACATCGGGGATGACGCGGCCATTCACGATGTGCGCTACCTGGCTCACTACATTCTCGGCCGGCGGTGCATTTTGGCCAACATTGACGAGATGCATACCACCCATTACGCCAAATTCGGCAACGGGATTGTCAAGGACGGCGAACCGGAAAAGGTCCGTGTGTGGCTGGATGTGATGAACGAGACGGGCTGCCGGCGGATCCTTCCGTTTGACGGGATGATTGCGGCCGACGCCTACCTGTGGGCCAAGTACCGCGATGATCGGCGGATGCTTGACCGCTTTCAGGAAATCACGCAGCAGGGTTTTGACAGCCGCCGGGGGTATTACGGAACCGTCGGCGACCAGTGCGTTATTAAAAACTCGCGGATTCTGAAGGACGTCAAGATCGGCCCGCACTGCTATATCAAGGGGGCCAACAAGCTGAAGAACCTGACGATTCACTCGTCCCCGGAAGAGCCGAGCCAGATCGGCGAAGGGGTGGAGATGGTCAACGGCATCGTCGGGTACGGGTGCCATATTTTCTACGGCTGCAAGGCGGTTCGGTTTATTCTGGGCAACAACTCCAATCTCAAATACGGCGCCCGTCTGATTCATTCCTTCCTGGGCGACAACTCGACGATCTCCTGCTGCGAGGTGCTGAACAACCTGATCTTTCCGGCCCATGAGCAGCACCACAACAACTCGTTCCTGATCGCCTCGGTGGTGATGGGGCAGAGCAACATGGCGGCGGGGGCCACGATCGGGTCCAATCACAACAGCCGGGCCAATGATAACGAAGTGCAGGCCGGGCGGGGCTTCTGGCCGGGGCTGTGCACGAGCATCAAGCATTCCTGCCGGTTCGCGTCGTTTGTGCTGCTGGCGAAAGGGGACTACCCGTGCGAACTGGATATTCCGCTTCCGTTTTCTTTGCTGAACAACGATGTGGCCCGGGACCGCCTGGAGGTGATGCCGGCTTACTGGTGGCAGCACAACATGTACGCCCTGGCCCGCAACGCGTGGAAATTTCAAAACCGGGACAAACGCCATCAGAAGAAACAGCACATCGAGTTTGACTCGCTGGCTCCGGATACGGCCGAGGAGATGCTGTCGGCGCTGCATCTGCTGGAAATCTGGACGGGCCGCGCGGCCCTGAAAAAGGCGGGCAAGTCGTCCGCGGGCAAGTCCGATGAGGCAGCGGCGGCCAAAGGACGTGCACTGCTCCTTGACTCGCCCCAGGGGACCTGGCAACTGGAAGTGCTGGGCGAACACCTGGAAAAATCCAAACGCAAGGCGCTGATTCTCCGGCCTTATGAGGGGTATCAGGCGTATCGGCAGATGCTTTCGTATTATGCGGTCAAGAATCTCATCGGCTGGATGGAGGCACATCCGCAGGCCGATTTTGCCGCGCTGCGGAACGCGCTGCAGGGTCCGCGCCGGACGCGGTGGGTCAACGTCGGGGGGCAGCTTATGCTGGAGGAGGATGTCAACCAGCTTCGGGCCGATATCGGCGAAGGAAAACTGGACGGCTGGGAGGCGATTCACGGCCGATACGACCGGTTATGGGAGTCGTATCCGCTTGAAAAACAGAAGCACGCCTTTGCGACGCTTTGCGTTCTGTACGGGCAGTCCAACCTGACCAAGGACCAGTGGACGGATGCCCTGCAGAACGCCGCTTCGATCCAGGAAGTGATTCGGGACCGGGTGTATGAATCCCGTAAGAAAGATTTTGAAAATCCCTTCCGGCAGGCCACCTTCCGCTGCCCGGAGGAGATGCAGGCGGCCCTCGGGACGATTGAGGACAATGATTTTGTCAAACAGGTTCGGGAAGACACCGAACGATTTAAACAAGCCGTCTGCGAAATAACGCAGAGAGGGTAATTGAGACTTTAACCTTTTTGACTGAGGAGAATACCGAATGAATCTGACAGACAGTAAATACGCAACGTTTGCCCTTGTTCGGGAAATGATGGACACGGTCGGGGTGGTGAAAAAATTTGATCTGAATCAGACGAAGGGGGTGGCCAAAAAAGTGAAATCGGCCGGGCGTCTGCTGCTGACGGGTGAGGGTTCCAGCCGGATTTTCCCGGCCAAAAACGCGATTCGCAAGGCGCTGCGATGGGGTCTGGATTTGTGTATCTCCACGGACGGCTCCCGGCAGTCGGGGGAATATGACCTGTCCAAGTTCGCCGTGTTTTGCGCCTCGAACTCCGGGCGGACGAAAGAAGTCGTGCTGCTGGCCAAGAAACTGGGCGAAATCGGCAACCCCAACCGCTTCGGCCTGTCGGCTAATGCCGGCACGCTGCTGGAGAAGGCGTGCACGGAAACCTTTGTGCTGACCTGCGGGTGGGAGCAGGCAGTGGCGGCGACAAAAAGCGTGATCGAACAGGCCCTCTTTTATGAATCCATGCTGCGGCATATCAGCGGAACGATTGGGGCGGTGGATTGTCCTAAACTGGCCGGGATGATTGAAACGGCGCTGACGCTGCCGATTGACGGCGAGATCATCCAGACCGCTATCGGTGCCCCGACCCTTTATTTTGCCGGGTATAACGACGGGGTGGCCGAGGAGCTAACCCTGAAGACCAATGAGATTACCCGCAATAAATCCGATTTCCTTGAAGGGACTTATGCGGTGCACGGCATTGAGGAGGTAATGGACCCCAAAGACATTGTATTTGTGGTTGACCCCATTGACGAGGAAATCGAGAAATTTCAGGAAGTGCTGGTTCAGGGTGTGGGGTTGAAGGTGATTGCGATTGCCAACCGCAAAACCCCGTTTCCGACGATTCAGGTGCCTGACGCGGGCGATTTGTCGCCTTATGTCTATCTGGCCGCCGGGTGGAATGTGCTGGTGGAAATCGGGCTGGCGCTGGGTATTGATCTGGACAAGCCCACCCGCGCTCGCAAGGTCGGCAACGAACTGATCGTCTGATCCTATCCCGCTTTGCAACCCAAAAAAGCTTGACAAAGCAGCCGTTTGGGATATAATCGTGTCGTTTTCTAAGGAATTGACGCGTCCGGGAGGATTTGCGCCTGAGAAGAACAACAGCCGGAGGCCCATCAAACATTTATCTTTTTAGGAGGGCACTGGCATGAAAACGGCACATCTTTTTTTTCTTCTTTGCTGCCCGGCTGTCTGGCTGTCCGGACCGGCCGGCGCGGAAACGTGGATCCTCGAGGACATCACAGCCCCTGCTTATTATTATGTATGGAACCTGGATGCCTGCCTGGCACCCAACGGCACCGTGCGCGCCGCGGTCGATCGTCAGGACTGGCTGCGCTACGCCACCAACGGCTCGGGAAGTTGGTCGGTTACCGGAGACCTGACCAGCATTGATGGGAACGTATCCATCGCGGTCGATTCGGCGGGCTTTGTCCATGTGGCCAGTTATCGCTGGGTTTCGCTGAATGATCAGTCTCTTGTCTATGCCACGAACCTTTCGGGAAGCTGGGCTTATACGGTCATTCCGACACCGGGGGCCTGGTATCAATCGGTCTCTATTGCCCTGGATTCGGCCGACCATGTGTATATTGCCTATTGCGAGGCGGATAACGCGTTTCCGCCCATCACGGAGCGGCTGTACTATGTGACGAATGCCACGGGCGCCTGGGTCAATCACCTGATTTCCAGCGGGGGCACCACCAGTATCGGCCGGTTCTGCTCGCTGGCGATTGACTCGAATGACGCCCTGCATGTCAGCTATTGCAGGTCGGACGAAGGGCGGCTGTATTACTCCACCAATGCCTCCGGGGCGTGGGCCTGGGAGACGGTTAACGCAAGCCCGGCCGACTATGCCAACGATACGGCAATCGCGCTGGACGGATCTGACCGGCCCTGCATTTCCTATTATGAGTACGAAAACAGCTCGACAGGCCGGCTGCGGTATGCGTGCAAACTCGCGGGCGTATGGAATGATTCCGTTGTGGATGATTCCGGCAACGCCGGGTCCGGCAGTTCCCTTGCCGTAACGGCGGCAGGCAGCCCGCGGATTGCCTACTTTGACGAGGCCAACGGCAGGGTCAAATACGCCCGCAACAGCACCGGCTCCTGGTACAGGCAGGACGTGGCCGACTGTGAAGGTCCCTGCGCGATTGCCCTGGACCCGGTCTCCTATGATGTGCACATTGTCTTCGATAACCAGCAACTGCGGCACGCCACCGCGGCGCCGGTGACGCCGCGGCCTCCGACCAACCTGAATGCCTCTCTTCTGCCCGGGCAAATTCACATCACCTGGGAGGATCACTCCACAAATGAAAGCGGTTTTCGGCTGCAGTCCCTGGTGGAGCCGGGAATTTATCCGCTGGTATGGAGTACCCTGGCCGACTTAGGGCCAAACGTAACCTCTACCCAGTTGGATGGTCCGTCTCCAAATATGACGTATCATTTCCGGATCTGCGCGTACAATAATCACGGGGATTCGACCTGGTCGAACGAAGATTCGGTTTCTGTGACGGCCCTGCTGAAATACATTGACGTGACGTCCCCTGACGGCGGGGAGAACTGGCCGGCGGGCAGTGCGCAAACCATTACGTGGGTCAACGGCTGGAATCCTCCCAGCCAGGTGAACCTGTATTATTCCCTCGACGGCGGTTCCAACTGGACGACCGCGGCCACAAACCGGAGCAACACAGGCAGCTATGCCTGGACGGTGCCGATGGTCTCTTCCAGCCACTGCCTGGTAAAGGTCCAATCCGCTACCGGGTCTCTGTACGGTCTCAGTTATGCGCCGTTTACGATTTCGTATCGGCCGGACCTGGTCGTTGAGTCCATTGAGACGGTTCCTCGCAAGCCGATTATCGGGCAGCCGTTTCAACTGAAGGTGATGGTGAAAAATCAGGGCACGGTTGCCGCCGGGCCTTTCTGGCTCAGTTGGTATAAGCACCGGAGCACCCCGCCGCCGATTTCTGCTCCCGGCGACGAATACGAACAGGTGACCTCCCTGGCGGCCGGGGCTTCTTATACCATGACCAAAACGGTCACCTCCTGGCAAACCGGCACGTTTTCGATGTGGGCCCAGGCCGACATTGACGATTGGGTCGTCGAAATCGATGAGACCAACAATATTTTGGGGCCGCAGGCGCTGGATGTGCTGGAATTTCAGGTCTCTCATGAAACCGGAACCGCCGGGGGCTGGTTCGGCGGGGACAACCGGCCGGACTTTAAGCCGCGCAATGTCGGCGCCGGCCAAAGCATCACGTGGCCTTACTATACCCGGATCCGGTCGGCGGCTTTTTATTTCAGCAGCCGGTTTGATTATTCGCTCAATCCGGACGGGCACGGCCATGAAGTTACGCTGGTGCTCAACTGCCGAGCGCCTAATGGGACGATTCTTTCGACGGCCGATGAAGTTGTACCCGCCTCCTTCGAGGGGGGCTGGGTCTATTTTGACATGGACCAGTATCTCTGCCCCGGAACATATCTCTATACCTGCTATGTGCTCAACGGAGAAAGCAATGAACTGAAGTCCACCATCCGGGCTGACAACACCGACTCTTACGCTGACGGGGACGGCTACAGCGGCATCACGTATGTCTATGGCGGCAATATGGAAAGCTGGGCCATCTGGCAGGTCAAAGCGAACTGGGATTATCACTTCCGGCTGGGCGGATTTTATATGTCGTCGATTCCGGGGGATATCACCAGCGACAATGAGGTGGACATGGATGATCTGGAGCAACTGGCCCAGTGGTGGATGGATGGGTCCTGCTGCGGCTGCCAGTGGTGCGGCCGGGCCGATACCAACTGCGACGGCGCTGTGAATCTGAAGGACCTGGCCACTCTGTCGGCGGGATGGGAACCGTAAAGACGGCCTCTCCGGACAGGCGGATTTTGCGAAAATGCCGGTTGCCCGACCGGCATTTTCTTTTGATTCGGGTGCCGGGTAGAGGTTGATTTCTCAGAAAGCGGGTTGTAAGATGGTGATATGCGAATTCC
>JAHDQI010000362.1 GCA_018433925.1 Phycisphaerae bacterium
AACATAACAGGTGTCATCCTCAGTAAAAACCATATGATGTTCGTTGGGATAGACCCCTTCAAAATATCGCGGCCCAAGTGCCTCAAAGCGGATCCCGTCTTTACTTTGATAAAGCTGGAGATAGGTCTCTGAGGGATCATCCAGCCGGCCAAAATTATAGGCCGCCCCCTTATGCCAGACCGTACGCCACATCCATTCCCCGAAAACACCGGTTTCGTAAGGGCCTCTCCAGGCACACCCGTCCGATGAGAAATAGCTCAGTGATTGATGCGTGCGGACCCCATTCCTGATCAATGCCACAGCGGCATTCGCCAGCAATTCACCGGAAGGGGTAATGGACAGCTTCGCATCACGCATATCCGCCGCCTGATACCCATCCGGAACCGAATACCCCAGCACCCCGGCCGATTCCCATGCCTTGCCGTCTTCGGACCGGATAATCCGAAGCATACCGTTGCCGGAAACATGGCCGCTGCCTTCCCGAAACGCACAGTACCATTGACCCTGAAATCGGATCAAATCAGTAAATGCGTTATGGGAGGCCTTATCCCATATTCTGTTGACCTCAAGGAGTTCAAGAGAAAGCCCCCGAACGGATTTTGCATCTTCAATCATCCGGGTATTTACATTTCCGTTCTCGGCCGCGCCAACTAGGCCGGTCACTAATAATAGTACCGCTGAATAGAGCGATTTCCTCAACATTCCCAAGTCCTTTCCTAAAGTAAATTTAGTTGTCCGCACAAGCCGGGTCATCTGCAATCGTACAGGTACACCAATCCCGGCAAAAGTCAGCAAAATCATCGATATTCACACGACAATCCCAGTTATAATCCCCTCGAAGCATCAGGGTACAATCCGAAAGGACAAGCACCTTCGCCAAATAGACGGACGTCTTGTCCTCATGGGAAGAATAGTAGCTGACCCACAGAACATTATCCCGCAGAACCATGCCCGCATAACTCGTATCTCCGCCGGAAGGCAGTACCAGCAGTTCCTCAATCGTCCCCTGGAGGGGGTCGATCAGGCAAAGGGAAGTTCTAACGGGGCTGTCCGTCAATCGGACCGCCGCAAGAAATTGTCCGTTGGGAAGCTGGATCATCTCCGGTCCTCCGACTGGGACCCCAAGATCCTTCCAGGTAAAATTATCATAGGGAGGATCGGCCTGGCCGATTTGCGCCGTACCGCTCCGACGCAGCAGAACATAACAGGTGTCATCCTCGGTAAAAACCATATGATGTTCGTTGGGATAAGACCCTTCGAAATATCGCGGTCCAATCGCCTCAAAGTGAATCCCGTCTTCGCTTTGGTAAAGCTGAAGATACGTCTCTGATGAATTTTCGGGCCGCCCAAAGTTATAGGCAATTCCCTCGTGCCAGATGGTACGCCACATCCATTCACCAAAGACGCCGGTGTCATAAGGACCTTCCCAATCGCTTCCATTTGATGAAAGATAGCATAGCGATTGGTGGTGCAAACGAATCCCATTGTTCATCAAGGCCACCGCCCCGTTCATCAGCAGGTCTCCGGACGGGGTAATGGACAGTTTCGCATCACGCATATCCGCCGCATCGTATCCATCCGGAACAGGATATCCCAGCAGCGCAGCCGATTCCCATGTCTGTCCGTCGGCAGAGCGGAGAATTCGAATGAGTCCGTCATCGGAGACATGACTGCTGCCTTCCCGGAACGCACAGTACCACTGCCCCTGAAACCGGAGTAGATCGGTGAATGCATTATGAGCTGCCGGATTCCAAATGAGGTTTGATTCGATCAACTGGAGCGAAAAACGGGGAATCCCCCGGTCATTATCATCAATTGAAACAACCACTTCATCGGTCAGTCCATGATAACGGGGATCGCCGCTGACAATCGTATGCCGTATTATTGCCTCGTGAGGATCCGCTTCCACAAGACCGTCATCCACCGCTGTTACAGTTACGGTTTGAGGAACATCCCAATCCGTTGAACCAAATGTAAGCGGCGAAGAGGACAATACAACCTGGTAAGCAGGATCTGACGGATCCTCAATGGAAACAATCACCTCGCAGGTGGGTTGAGTCCCCAGGGCGACCGTGTACACGTCCTGGGTCGGCCCCTCCTCACT
>JAHDQI010000079.1 GCA_018433925.1 Phycisphaerae bacterium
GGCGGCGTCCGGGGTTGTCCCGGCCGGAGCCCTGGAAGATCCCCGGTTTACTTATGGGTATTTCATCGAGGAGGTGGAGACGCGCGTAGGGCCGCAGAGGCATCGGGTGGGGATTATGCAGACGTTTCCGTGGCTGGGTGTGCTGGAGGCGCGGACGGACGCGGCGGCGGCGGCGGCTCGGGCGGCTCGGCAGCGGTATGAGGCGGGCAAGCTGGAGCTTTTTGAGCGGACGAAGCACGGTTTTTATGAATACGCCTACCTGGGCCGTGCGATTGAGATCGCGGAGGCGAATCTTGAATTGCTGAAGTTTTTTGAGCAGGTGGCGCAGGCGCGGTACCGGGCGGCGTCGGGTCGGCATCCGGATATTTTGCGGGCGCAGATCGAGTTGGCGACGCTGGAGGAGCATACGACGGCGCTTCGTGAGATGCGCGGGCCTGTGGTGGCGGGGCTGAACGCGATCTTGAATCGGCCGGGGGACGGGATGCTGCCGTGGCCTGTGCGTGAGGATCGGCCGCTGGTTTCGGCGTCGGCGGTGCGTTTGACGGAGGATTTGACGCGGGAGAATCCGGAGCTGAAGGCGCTGCGGTTTGAGATGGCCGCGGCCCGCAGCCGGGAGGAGCTGGCGGGCAAGCGATACTGGCCGAACGTGAGCCTGGGGCTGGACTGGATTGTGACGGATGAGGCGCGGATGCCGGGTACGTGGGGCAGCGGGCGAGATCCGATTGTGGCGATGGTGTCGCTGAATCTTCCGCTTTGGACGGACAGTTACCGGGCGCAGGAGGATCAGGCGCGCCGGCAGGTGCGTCGGGCACGGCGGGATATGGAGCAAAAGGCATATGATCTGGCGGCGGAGGCGGCGGAGGCGGCGTATGATCTGGAAGACAGCCGGCGGAAGGCGGCGTTGTATCGGGATGTGTTGATTCCGAAGGCGCGGGAGATGGTGGAGGCGTCGGAGGAGGCGTATCGTGCCGGGGGAGTGGATTTTTTGAGTTTGATTGATGCTCAGCGGAAGCAGTTGATGTATGAGCTGGCTTATGAGCGGGCTGTGACCTCGCATTTTCAGCAATTGGCGCGGCTTGAGCGGGTGCTTGGCCGGAAAATACAAGATATGGAATAGATAGATTGTGGCAAGATCGTGAATAAGCTGAACTAATTCCCTATTGTAGTGGTAGGAAAAGTATGATTAAGGGGAAATACTATGGTTCGGAAAAAAGACGGCCGCGGTCACGCGGTTAAACATTTTGTATTTGTTATTATTTTTGCGGTTGTTTTTGGGCTTGGGGTATGGGTTGGAGGGCGTTTTGGGGGGCCGGGTCCCGCGGAGACAACGGCCGAAGGGGAGCGTGAGACGGTCTGGACCTGTTCGATGCATCCTCAGATTCGTGAGCCGAAGCCGGGCAAGTGCCGGATTTGCGGGATGGATTTGATTCCGCTGGGGGACTCGTCTGGGGGATCGGGGGCGGTGCTTTCATTTTCTGAGGAGGCGGTCAAGCTGATGGAGGTGGAGACGGTTGAGGTTCGTCGGAAGGCGGCGGAGGCGGAGGTTCGGCTGGTGGGGAAACTGGATTATGACCAGACTCGTGTGAAGGCGATTACGGCGTGGGCGGGAGGCCGGATTGATCGGCTTTACGCGGATTATACGGGGCTTCCTGTGAAGGCGGGCGATCACCTGGCGGAGTTGTACAGTCCGGACCTGATCAGTGCGCAGGCGGAGCTGCTGGGTGCGCTTCGTTCGGCGGGTCAGGTGGATCCGGGATCGGAGTTGGTGAGCCGTTCGGTGCGCGGGACGCTGGAGGCGGCGCGGGACAAGCTGCGTCTGCTGGGGGTTCGGCCGGAGCAGATCGAGCGGATTGAGCAGACGGGCCGGGTGATGGATCATTTGACGATTTATGCGCCGATTGGCGGGGTGGTGATCGAAAAGCCGGCGGAAGAGGGGATGTATGTGCAGACGGGGACGCGGATTTATACGGTGGCGGATTTGTCTCGTTTGTGGCTGATGCTGGATGCGTACGAGTCGGACCTGCCGTGGATTCATTACGGTCAGCGTGTTTCGTTTACGACGAAGGCGTATCCGGGTCGGGTTTTTGAGGCGCGGATCAGTTTTATTTCGCCGGTTCTGGATGCGCAGACGCGGACGGCCAAGGTGCGGGCGACGGTGGATAACGCGGCGGGTCTTTTGAAGCCGGAGTTGTTAGTTCGGGCGACGGCAGCGGCATCGCTGAGCGATGGGGGCCGGGTGATGGCGCCGGATTTGTCGGGGCGGTGGATTTGTCCGATGCACGGGGATGTGATCGAGGAGGGGCCTGGGATTTGCTCGATTTGCCAGATGGATCTGGTGGCGGCCGAGACGCTGTATGCTCCGGCCGAGCGGCCGGCGCGGCTGCCGCTGATGATTCCGGCCGGCGCGGTGCTTATTACGGGTCGGAAGCTGGATCGAGCGGTGGTGTATGTGCAGGCGGCGGGTCAGGAGGCGCCGACGTTCGCGGGTCGTGAGATTGTGCTCGGTCCGCGGGCGGGGGATGAGTATGTTGTGCTGGAGGGGCTGATGGAGGGGGAGAAGGTGGCGGCAAGCGGGAATTTTAAGATTGACTCAGCGATGCAGATCGCGGCCAAACCGAGCATGATGACGATGAGCGAGGCGGGGCCGGAAGAAAAGATTGAGCAGACGGTTTGTCCGGTGATGGGGGGGGCGATTGATAAGGAGATCTTTATTGAGTACGAGGGTAAGAAGGTTTATTTCTGCTGTCCGGGGTGCAGCGATACGTTTTTGGCGGATCCGGAGAAGTATCTGGAGAAGTTGCCGCAGTTTCAGGAATAAGGGTTTGTTTGGACGGGGCTGAAGATGGACAATCGATTGCCGGGACACCATGAAGGCGGGGAGCCGGGGCTGCTTGCCGGCGTGATTGGGTTTTGCCTGACGCACCGGCTGGTGGTGGTTCTATTTGGGATCGCCGCGGCGCTGGCGGGGATTGTGTATGCGCCGTTTGACTGGCAGATCGGCTTTCTGCCGCGAGACCCGGTGCCGGTGGACGCGATTCCGGATATCGGGGAGAATCAGCAGATTGTGTTTACCGAGTGGCCGGGCCGCAGTCCGCAGGATATCCAGGACCAGATTACGTATCCGCTGACGGTTAATCTGCTTGGGATGGCGAAGGTCAAGTCGGTGCGCAGCAATTCGATGTTCGGCTTTTCGAGCATTTATATTATTTTTGAGGAGGACGCGGATTTTGACTGGTCCCGGGCGAAGATTATTGAGCGGCTGAATTCGCTTCCTTCGGGGACGCTTCCGGAGGGGGCGGCCCCGATGCTCGGACCGGATGCGACGGCGCTGGGTCAGGTGTTCTGGTATACGCTGGAGGGGCGCGACGCGGACGGAAACGCGGCGGGGGGCTGGGATCTGCATGAGCTTCGGAGCCTCCAGGACTGGACGGTTCGGTATGCGCTGCAATCGGCGGCGGGGGTGGCAGAGGTTGCCTCGGTGGGCGGTTTTGTTCGGGAATACCAGGTGGATGCGGACCCGGACGCGATGGCGGCGGCGGGGGTGGGGCTGATGGACTTGTTTGGTGCGGTGCGGGCCTCGAATCGGGATGTGGGGGCGCGTACGATTGAGATCAACCGGGCCGAGTATCTTGTGCGGGGGATCGGGTTTATCCAGTCGCCGGAGGATCTCGAAAACGCGGTGGTGACGGTGCGGGATCATGTGCCGATCCGGATTGGGGATGTCGCGACGGTTCATTTGGGGCCTGCGCTGCGGCGGGGGGCGCTGGATAAGGGCGGGGCCGAGGCGGTCGGCGGCGTGGTGGTGGTTCGGTACGGGGAAAATCCGCTGCGGGTGATTGGGAATGTGAAGGAAAAGATCGCGGAGATTGGTCCGGGGCTGCCGAAGAAGACGCTGGCGGACGGGACGGTCAGCCAGGTGACGATTGTGCCTTTTTATGACCGGACGGGGCTGATTTATGAAACGCTGGGCACGCTGAACGCGGCGATTGCGCAGCAGATTCTCGTTACCGTGATCGTGATTTTGATTTTGCTTCGGAATCTTCGCAGTTCGCTGCTGATTTCGGGACTGCTTCCGCTGGCGGTGCTGATGTGTTTTGCGGGGATGAAATGGTTTGGTGTGGACGCCAATATCGTGGCGCTGTCGGGGATTGCCATCGCGATTGGGACGATGGTGGATATGGGGATTGTGATCTGCGAAAACACGGTTCGTCATTTGTCGGAGGCGTCGAAGGAGGAGCCGGTTTTGACGGTTGTGTACCGCGCGGCGACGGAGGTGGGTTCGGCGGTGGCGGCGGCGATCTTGACGACGGTGGTCAGTTTTCTTCCGGTGTTTACGATGAGCGGGGCGGAGGGCAAGCTGTTTAAGCCGCTGGCTTATACGAAGACGTTTGCCTTGATTGCCTCGGCGCTGACGGCAATTTTTATTATCCCGACGGTGGCCTCGCTGGTCTATCGAAAGGGCGGTTCGGACAAATTGCCGCCGCGTGCCTTGAGCCGGATTCGAGGAAGCCGGATTCCTGATTTTTTTCTGGCGGCAGTACTGGGCGTTGCGCTGGCGGCGTACTGGATGCCGCTGGGGCCGGACCGGGGATGGATTTTAAATGGTCTGTTCGTGCTGGCGATTCTGGTCTTTGTGCTGGGCGGGGTGTCTTTGCTTCAGCGTTTTTACCCGGCGATGCTGGGCTGGTGCCTGGCTAACAAGGGTTTGTTTCTGCTGATTCCCTCGGCGCTGATCGCGGCGGGTTTCTGGTCCTGGAGCCGGCTGGGTCGGGAGTTTATGCCTTCGCTGGATGAGGGTTCTTTTTTGTATATGCCGACGACGATGCCGCATGCCTCAATCGGGGAGGCGCTGGATGTGCTGTCAAAGATTGACCGGGCGATTGAATCGGTTCCGGAAGTGGAGTCGGCGGTGGGGAAGATCGGCCGTGTGGACAGCCCGCTGGACCCGGCTCCGATTTCGATGGTGGAGACGGTGATTACGTACAAGCCGAAATACCAGACGAACAAGTCCGGTCGGCTGGTGACGGACGAGAGCGGCCGGGCCATTCGGCAGTGGCGGGAGGGCATCGAGACGCCGCGGGATATCTGGGATGAGATTGTCCGTGCGGCGGAGATTCCGGGAACGACCAGCGCCCCGCTTTTGCAGCCGATTGAGACGCGGATCGTGATGCTTCAGACGGGGATGCGTGCGCCGATGGGGATCAAGGTGCGGGGTCCGGATTTGCAGACCATCGAACAGGTAGGGCTTCGGCTGGAGTCGCTGTTGAAGGACGTGCCGGCGGTGGATCCTTCGACGGTGTTTGCCGACCGGATTGTCGCCAAACCGTACCTGGAGATTCATGTGGACCGGGAGGCGATAGGGCGGTACGGCTTGCGTGTGGACGATGTGCAGAATGTGATCGAGACGGCCATCGGCGGGGCGCCGATCACGATGACGGTGGAGGGGCGGCAGCGGTACCCGGTTCGGGTACGGTACCTTCGGGAACTGCGGGATGAGCCGTCGCTGCTTTCGAAGATCCTGGTTTCGACGCCGGGGGGGGCGCAGATTCCGCTGGGACAGCTTACGGAGATTCGTTATACAGCGGGTCCGCAGGTGATTAAAAGCGAAGATACGTTTTTGGTCGGTACGGTTTTGTTTGACGGACGTGAGGGAACCGCGGAGGTGGATGTTGTGGAGGCGTGCCGGCGTTTTCTGGATGAGCAGATCCAGTCGGGTGAGTTGGTGATTCCGGCGGGGGTGAGTTATTCGTTTGCGGGGACGTATGAGAACCAGGTTCGCGCGCGCAAGACGCTGCTGACGGTGATCCCGATTGCGCTGGGGATTATCTTTTTGATTCTGTATTTTCAGTTCGGGCGGATTTTGCGGACGCTGCTGGTCTTCAGCGGGATTTTTGTAGCCTGGTCGGGGGGTTTTTTGCTGCTTTGGCTGTATCACCAGGAATGGTTTCTGAATGTGTCCTTTCTGGGGCTCAACGGCCGTGCACTTTTTAATATTCACCCGGTTAACCTGAGTGTGGCGGTTTGGGTTGGTTTTTTGGCTCTGTTCGGGATTGCGACGGATGACGGGGTGCTGATGGTGACGTATCTGACGCAGCGGTTTGAGAAGGACAAGCCGCAAACCCGTGAGGACATCCGCCGTGCGGTGGCGGCGGCCGCGATGCGAAGGGTCCGTCCGGCCTTGATGACCAGTGCTACGACGCTGCTTGCGCTGCTGCCGGTGCTGACTTCGACGGGTCGGGGCTCGGATATTATGGTGCCAATGGCGATTCCGTCTTTTGGGGGGATGCTGCTGGCGGTAATCGTGATTTTTATTGTTCCGGTGCTGTTTTCGGCCGGGCAGGAGTGGAAAATCGGAAAAATGGGAGGCCGTGGGAGTTAGGACCACAGGCCGAAGAAAAGGGAAGAGGGGGATTTTTTTAAATTTTTTTTCAGTTTTTTAAAAAGCCAAA
>JAHDQI010000038.1 GCA_018433925.1 Phycisphaerae bacterium
AAAGAGCAGCTCGGGATTTTCTATGATATTTTTACTATTGTAGCGACCGTCAATTACATTCATCTCGGCCGCAATCTGTTTGAGTCGCTCGGCAGTCGGGTTCCCGGAGTAGGACGGTTTCTCGATGATATCGCCCAGGGGATCGGGGCGGGCTTTTTAACCACCGTTACCGGCCATGCGGCGATGCAGCGGTGCCGGGCCTTTTCGGGCTGGAATGAAGCAAAAGCCCGCGATTCAATGCTTTCAAACCTGGGCGATTTTTACGGGGACGTGCGAGATGTGTTTTTTAAGGATGTGTGGGGTATGGTTTCCCAGCGCTCCGGTGAGGCGCTGTCTTCAGCGAAAGGGGCTGTAGCCACAGCGATTGACGAAACAGGTCGGCAAGTCGGTAAATGGATCCGGATGCCTGTGGATGTGGCGGCCGGAGCGGGCAAATCCTTCGTCCGGGCCGGATCCAGGGCCGTGTCTTTGGCGGACTGGTTTACAAAACCCTTTCGGAAGGAATAACCGTGCAGTTGGCGGCATGGAAGAAGCGGATGGGGCCGCGGTTGAGCTGTACGAGCAGGCCTTTTGAGGGATCGATATCGAGGCAGGTTCCCTCGAATTCCTGCTGATTTTCGAGAATGCGGATCTGGCTTCCGATTTGCCGATTATACTGTTTCCAGACCCGGCCGACCTGCTCGGGCGCGTATCGGCACAGACAGAGCCAGTGATCCAGTTCGTTAAGAAGTGAGGCGGCCAGGGCATTTCGATCCGGGGCACTGCGGGTTTCAATCGCCAGACTTGTCGCCGGCGTCTCCAGGGACAGGGTATCAAAGAAATCGTGATTTTGGTGAACATTGAGCCCGATACCGATGACAAAACAGGGTTGTGACCGGATTTTTCGGGATTCGGTGAGGATGCCGCAGCATTTTTTGTTTTCGATCAGGATGTCATTGGGCCATTTAATTTGAAGGTTCAGAAGAAATTGTTTACAGAGATGTTCGGCGATGGCGACGGCCGAGACAAGCGTCAGGGAATCGGCCTCCAGCGGACAGTTCTGCAGGAGAATCGACAGCAGCAGACTATCGCCCTTGTTGCTATGCCAGGTTCGTCCCCGCCGTCCTCGGCCTGCTGACTGCTTTTCCGCAAACACACAAAGCCCGTCGGCATCTGCTTTTTCGGCCTGCTGCCAGGCGATATCATTGGTACTCGATGCGGTATCGAGAACAAGAAGGGTTTTGCCTGTCAGCTTGGCATGCAGCCGGCTATGGATCAGTTTTTGGCTGAGTGGATTCAGCGTTTTTTCCCCGTTAGCGATCCAGTCCGATATCGACGGCTACGGCCGAATGCGTTATGGCCCCGACAGCGATTCGGTCTACCCCGCAACTGGCGATGCTCAGTACATTGTTGAGCGTAATGCCGCCGCTGGCTTCGAGCAAAGGTCTGCGTCCGCACATTTCATTTCGCAGTTCCACGGCATGCTTGAGCTGCCACTGCCCCATGTTATCCAGCAAAATCACATCAATGCCCGGAATTGTCAGCACACGGTCCAGTTGGTCATCGACGTGGTCCACTTCGACAATGACAGATTTGACCCCGGGTTTCTGTCGGGCCTGCCCCACCATGTTTCTGAGTTTGGATTCAAACCGTTTGCCCAGATCCGCCAGGTGATTGTCTTTAAACATTACCATCTCGCCGAGATTCATCCGATGATTATATCCGCCGCCGCAGCGGACAGCGTATTTTTCCAGTTCCCGCCATCCGGGGATTGTTTTGCGAGTGTCATAAATTCTGGACCGGGTTCCGCGAATCGCCGAGACGAATTTCCAGGTCATGGTACTGATTCCGCACATTCGCTGGAGAAAGTTAAGGACGACACGTTCGGCGCTGAGCATGGACCGCAGCGGTCCTTCAATGACGCCCAGCCGGTCCGCGACACTGGCTCGCTGACCGTCTTCGATCAGGATTTTCAGGGTCAGCCGCGGATCGTATGTTTTCAATACTTCCCGAATCAGCTCCATCCCGCAAACAACAATTTCCTCTCGCGTCATCAGGTAGCCGCGAGCTCGTTCCTTTTTTCCGATCGTAATTTCGCTGGTTGGGTCGCCTTTTCCGAAATCTTCGCACACCGCCAAATCTATGAGTGGCTGGACTCGTCTGAGGTCCAGTTTTGCCACCTTGCGAATCTTTCCGTTTCGTTTTTTTACTTTTGGCATTCGTGTGTCCTTACAGGATTATGACATTCGCCCGGATTTTTTCTTTTTCGAAAACGCAACCGTTCGTTTTTTTCCATCCGAATCCGTCCGGCTTTTTTCCTCAAGGTCCGGCATTTCCCTGAGTTCCCTGATCTGGTCTCGAATCCGGGCGGCCCGTTCAAATTCGAGGGCTTCGGCCGCTTCGAGCATCTCTTTTTCAAGCATTGAAATCAGCTCCACCCGATCATAGTCCTTCGGGTTCAGATGAAGGGCTTCCTGGGCCGCCTTGCGGGCCTTCAGCTCATCGGTCAGGCCCCGCTGAATCTCCTTGCGGATCGTCTGAGGGGTAATTCCGTGCCGGGCATTGTATTCAAGCTGCATTGTACGCCTTCTTGCGGTTTCGTCAATAGCTTTTTGCATGGAGGGGGTCATTTTGTCAGCATAGAGCCAGACCGTCGCATCCACGTTACGGGCAGTCCGGCCGATGGTCTGAATCAGGGAGGTCTCACTTCGCAGAAAGCCCTCTTTATCGGCATCAAGAATGGCCACCATCGATACCTCCGGCAGATCCAGCCCTTCCCGCAACAGGTTGATGCCTACCAGTACATCAAACCGGCCGCTTCGCAGGTCCCGCAGGATCTCGACACGTTCGAGGGTTTCGATCTCGCTGTGCAGGTAGCGGCAGTGAATCCCTTTGGCCGCCAGAAAGCTCGACAGGTCTTCGGCCAGCCGTTTGGTCAGGGTCGTCACCAGCACGCGCTGCCCTGCCTGAATCCGGTTTTCAACCTGTTCCTGAAGATGAGCGATCTGGTCGGTTGCAGGATGGACGAAAATCTCCGGGTCCACAAGGCCGGTCGGGCGGATAATCTGTTCGACGACTTCCCCATCGCAGAGTTCCAGTTCATACGGTGAGGGTGTTGCCGAGACAAAGATTACATGATTCCACCGCTCCTGGAATTCCTCAAATCGAAGCGGCCGGTTATCCAGTGCGCTGGGCAGGCGAAAACCGTGCTCTACGAGCACTTCTTTCCGACGACGGTCGCCATTGTACATGGCCCGAATCTGAGGAATGGTTACGTGCGACTCATCGATGAACAATAGAAAATCATCAGGGAAATAATCAATCAGGGTGTAGGGACGGGAACCCGGTTTCAGGCCGGCCAGATGGCGGGCATAGTTCTCAATTCCGCTGCAGTAGCCGACTTCCTGGATCATTTCCAGATCATACCGGGTACGTGCCTCCAGGCGCTGGGCCTCCAGCAGCTTGCCTTCATGACGAAGCTGCAGCAGCCGCTGGTCTAACTCGGACCGAATGCTTGTACAGGCGTTTTCTATTCGTTCGGCGGGCAGTACATAGTGCTTGGCAGGATAGACAAAAACCTGCTGTTCAGTTGCCAGAATCTCGGCGCTGACCGGATGAATGTAGCGAATGGCTTCGATTTCGTCCCCGAAAAACTCGAATCGAATGCCGAAGGATTCGTAAGAGGGCCACAGTTCCACGACATCTCCGCGTACGCGGAATGTGCCGCGGGCGAAGTCCATGTCGTTGCGATTGTACTGAAGATCGGCAAAACGGCCGAGCAGCACATTGCGTTCCATTGTATCGCCCACGCGCACGGCGATGACGCTGGCCTGGTAATCTTCCGGGCTGCCCAAACCGAAAATGCAGGAGACGCTGGCGACGATGACTACATCGCTTCGGCTCATCAAACTGGTTGTTGTGGACAGCCGCAGGCGATCCAGCTCGTCATTTCGTGAGGCGTCTTTTTCAATATAAATATCCCGTTGCGGAATGTATGCTTCGGGTTGGTAATAGTCATAATAACTGACAAAGTATTCGACCGCATTGTCGGGGAACAATTCCCTGAATTCCTCAAAGAGCTGGGCGGCCAGTGTCTTATTGTGTGAAATCACCAGCGCGGGCATTGCGGCTCGTTCGATGACATTGGCCATGGTGAAGGTCTTGCCGCTGCCGGTGATGCCCAGCAGGGTTTGATACCGCTTGTTTTCGGCCAGTCCGGCAACAAGGCGGTCAATGGCACGGGGCTGGTCCCCGCACGGCTGAAACGAACTGTGTATCCTGAAGGCATCCATAGAAACCCGATAGTATAAGGGAAGTCAGGGATGGGGGAAAGACCCTGCGCGCAAAAAAGCCGGACAAGGATTGATGAAACACTTGTCCGGCGAAAATCCTTTCTCGATGGGAACTTACAAGTTGGTCGAGCTGACCAGGCGGGCCATCCGCTGGGATTTGCGGCGTTTGCGGCGATTGCGCTCCGAGGGTTTCTCGTAATAGCTGTTTCGCTTGATATCCCGGATCAGGCCCTCTTTTTCGCACATTTTTTTGAACCGTTTGACCATTTGCTGGACGCTTTCACCGGCCCGTGACTTGACTTTAATCATATAACCTTGAACCTGCCTTTCAATTAAATAGGTATCTTTTTTTGCACCTTACAAGAACGTAAAAGTTTACTCAGATTGCAGAATATATCAAGAGAATTTTGGACGATTTTCAAAGAGTAAGACAAAAGAGTAGATCGTCCATTGGGCGGGATGGGGTTGAGGAAAGCTTTCGAAGTCTCGCAAAAAGCTTGTAAGTTGTTTTTATATAAGGGTTTAAAATGATATGTATTGGGCTGCTTTTTGGAGGAGTTTTCCTGGTTTCCCGATGTCATCGATCCGGTTAAATCGGGAAATCGTTCTGGAATTTAGTATCCGGTTTACGGTGATCGGTCCGAGTCCGGGAACGCGGAGAAGCTGATAACGTGTTGCCCTGTTGATATTTATGGGGAAAAAATCGGGGTGGTTTTGGGCCCATAGTTCTTTGGGGTCTTTGTCGAGAGAGAGTCGGCCGGTGGGGTCGAATTCGATATCGGAGTCTTCAAATCCATATTTTCGCATCAGGAAATCGACCTGATAAAGTCGGTGTTCTCGGGTCAGGATGTCGGCGGGGTTGGTCTGCTTGTTTTCGGCGGGCAGGTCGGGGGCACCGAGGCCTTTCTGATAGGCACTGAAGTAGATGCGCTGGAGGCCGAGCCGTTTGTAGAGGCCCTGCATATAGCGGACGATTTTGTCATCCGGTTCATCGGCGGCCCCGACGATGAACTGGGTTGTTTGCTTTACCCGCTGGTAGGGGGCGCCTTTGGCGGTCAGGGAACTGATGCGTTTGATCGGCTCTATGATATCTTTTATAAACTCTTTTTTTGCAGAGAGTTGAGAAAGATAGGCGTCGCCCGGGGTTTCAATATTGAGGGAGACGGCGGTGGCGAGGGAAACGGCCTTTTCGACGGCGGCGGGGGCTGAACCGGGGATTATTTTCAGGTGGATGTAGCCCCGGAATTGATATTTCCGGCGAAGGGTTTCGGCAATGCCGTTCAGGCGGTCCATGGTTTGGTCCGGTGTGCCAATGACTCCGCTGCTGAGAAAGAGGCCGAAGACCTTTTTTTGCCGGAAATAATCGAGAAAGACCCGGCAGGTTTCATCAATCGTCAGGGAGCATCGCCTTAGGTCCTGATTCTCCCGCAGGGGACAGTATTTGCAGTCGTTGGAACAGACATTGGACAGCAGGGTCCTGAAGAGGACGCTTGTGCCGCCGTTGGGCAGGGTGACCGGGTAGATCCATCGGCCGTCAGCGCTTCGCTTGCGGTGCTCGCCGGTGCGGGTTCCGCAGGCACAGGCCAGATCGTACTGGGCATCGTCGGCCAGGATTCTGAGCTTCTCGGTAGTGTCTGGTTTTGTGATGACGGCCGTCATGTGTTCATCCCTGATCGTGTTCCTTTCCTTGTGGTTGCTTCCACGCTGAGAATATACACGGTTTGGAGGAAACAGGCAAGCGGCGGTCGGCGGAGTCTGTTGAAAAAAAAGTAAAATCGTCGATTTTGTGGGTTTTTGGGCTGGAAACGCGGTTTTGTAGGTATTATTCCTGACGCCAAGTTTGTCCGTTCCTTTTCCTTTTTTGTCCGCTCTTTGTTCTGTTTTGTCCGTTTTTTGTCCGAAAATTGCCGCTTTTTCTCCGATTTTTTCCGAGTTTTGCCGCGATTTGATTGGGTCAAAGAGAAAAGAAACAAGGAAACCGCCTTCGGCGGAAGCTGATTTTTAAAACCCCCTCCCCCTTTTGTGTCAACCGATACATAGGTTACACTTTATGCCGACGACATGGGTAACACTTTTTAGGGTTTATGTTCGCCGGGTGCCCAGGTACCTGGGCAGGCATTATGGGTCCGGTTTGTCTGTATAATCCG
>JAHDQI010000296.1 GCA_018433925.1 Phycisphaerae bacterium
ACGCTTTTCCCCGGCGCCTGAGCGAAACGAAGAAATCAAAAAACGAACCCGCACTGCAAACGAGCGGCCGATAGAAAGGACTTTCGTATGCTCCGCAAGGCCTTTTTGATGCACGTTCATCCCGATCAGCACGCCGCGTATGAACATCGCCACAATCCGATCTGGCCGGAACTGGAGCAGACTCTGAAGGATCACGGCGTGCACACGTATTCGATCTTTCTCGATGCCGGGACGCACCAGTTGTTCGGCTACGCGGAAATCGAGGACGAACAGCAATGGGCGGCCATCGCCCGCACGCCGATCTGCCGAAAATGGTGGGCATCGATGAAGGAACTGATGCCCTCCAACCCCGACGACAGTCCGGTCAGCCGGGACCTGAAAGAGGTCTTTCACATCGAATCACCGGGGCGGCGAGGGAAGGAATAAAATGCGTTCTTGTCCCGGCCGGCATCCGGTTCTATAATGGTCCGGATACGGAATACAAAAGAGAAGCGGAGAATGGGTACTTTCTGAGGCATCATGCGAATTGTCTTTTTTGGATCAGCCGAGTTTGGGATTCCTTGCCTGGAGGCCATCACCGGCAGCCGTCATGAACTGGTCGGCCTGTTTACGCAGCCGGCGCGTCCGTCCGGCCGCCGCCGGCAGCCCAACCCCACGGATGTGGCCCGCTGGGCCGACCGGAAGGGCCTGGCCTGCATCGAGGCCGAATCCGTCAATGCGTCCGGCCTGGTCGAACAGATTGCCGCCTGCCGGGGCGACCTGCTGGTGGTCATCGCCTTCGGCCAGAAGATCAGCCGGCCGGTGATTGACCTGTTTGCCAAAGGCGCGATCAATGTGCATGCTTCGCTGCTGCCGAAATACCGCGGGGCCGGTCCCATTCACTGGGCCCTGCTGAGCGGCGAGACGGAAACCGGCATCAGCATCATCACGCTGGCCGACCGCATGGACGCCGGGGAGATTCTCGCGCAGGCCGCGACGCCGATTGCGCCGGATGAGACCGCCCGGTCGCTGCATGACAAACTGGCGGCCCTGTCGGCGCCGGTGCTGATGGATACGATTGACGCGATTGAAGCGGGCACGGCGGTTTATCGTCCGCAGGAGGATGCGCAGGCCACCTACGCCCCCAAGCTGACCAAACAGCACGGTTATATTGACTGGAACAAGCCGGCCTCGTATGTGGCCGGTCAGATCCGGGCGCTGTGGCCGTGGCCGGGTGCCCAGGCGGTGTACGTTTCGTCGCAGACCGGCCGCTCGGCCCGCGTGATCCTCAAGAAGGCCCAAGCGATTGCCTGCCCGGACTCGGACCGTCGCACCTGCGGGGTGCTCAATGAGCAGTTGGATGTCTGGTGCGGCAAAGATGCCCTCCGGATCCGCCAGCTCAAGCCGGCCGGCTCGGACCTGATGAGTTTTGAGGCCTTTGCCAACGGGCGGGCCAGCCGCCCCGGCGATCTGTTCCTTCCGCTGGACCAGGTGCTCAAAGGGGTGCGATGATGACCGGCCCGCGGTCGCACTCCGGACGCGAGGGAGCCCTTGCGATCCTGACGGCCTGGGAGGCCGGAACCCATACCGCCGCTGAACTGCTGGAGTCGTTTCTTCCGCAATCCGAATCGCCCGGACAGGTCACGGACCTGGTCTGCGGCGTGCTCCGCAACCGAACGCTGCTGGATACGCTGCTGACCCGCACGGCGCAGGTCAAGATCCGCCATATCGAGCCGGACCTGCTGACGCTGCTTCGGCTGGGAAGTTATGAACTGCTGTTTTGCCCGGATACGGCCGCGTATGCCGTGCTCAGCGAGACGGTTTCGCTGACGGGCAAAAACAAAAAGCGGCGCGGGTTTGCCAATGCCGTTCTGCGGTCCGTTCAGCGGGCGATTGAAGACCGCCGCGCCACCGAGGGGGCTGACCCGCGGCGCTGGATTCCCGGCAAGACGGAGGCGACCGGCTGCCTGCTGAAAGAGCCGCTGCTGCCGGACCCGCAGACTGATCCGTGCGGACATTTCAGCACGGTCTTTTCGATTCCGGAGTGGCTGATTGACACCTGGCTGGCGGCCTGGGGTCCGCAGACCGTGGGGCACATCTGCCTGGGCTCCAATCGGCTTCCTTCGATTATTCTTCAGCCCAATACGCTCAAGACCGACGCGGTCAAGCTGGCCGAGATTTTGAAATCCGAGGCGGTTGCCGCCGATCTGAACGAGGCGCGGACGATGCTGCGGATTCATACCCATCGGTACCTGGCCGATTTGTGGGCGTTTGCCAACGGCTATTTTCTTGTTCAGGACCCCTCGGCCGCAAAGGTCACCGCGCTGGCCGGGCCGGCGCCCGGTTCGACCGTGCTGGATCTGTGCGCCGCCCCGGGGGGCAAAACCATGCAGCTTGCGATGGCCATGAAAGACCAGGGCCGGATCATTGCCTCCGACAGCCGCCCGCGGCGCCTGAAAAAAGTGGAGGAAAATTGCAGACGGCTGGGCATTACCTGTGTGCGGTGCGCCGAGCCGGAGGGGATCCGGGAAGCCCTCGGCGGCAAAAACAAGGTGCAGACGGTGCTGCTGGATGTGCCGTGTTCGAATACCGGCGTGATGGCCCGGCGGGCGGAGGTGCGCTGGCGTCTGCGGCCGGAAGCCGTGGCCGACATCGTGCTCACGCAGAAGGAACTGCTCGAAAAGGCCGCCGGTTTTGTCCGCAAGCACGGGACACTTGTGTACTCGACCTGTTCGATTCTGCCGGATGAAAATGAAAACCTTGTCCGCGCCTTTCTCGACAGCCATCGGCCGTTCCGGCTGGAAAAAGAGGAACTGACGCTGCCGGCCCGCGAACGCGAAGGCCGCTTCGGTCACGACGGCGGATACGTCGCGGTGCTCAGGAAGGGATAGCGCGGAGGCGGGCGGATGCGATGCTACCTGGACATTGAGACGACGGGGATGAGCTGGAAGCATGAGGAGGTGACCGTCGTGGGTCTGGCCATTGAGCAGGGGCAGGCGATGAAGGTGATTCAACTGGTCGGCGAGGCGATCAGCGCAGCGCGGCTGATCGAGTCGCTGCGGGGGGTGGAGCGCATTTACACCTATAACGGCAGCCGGTTTGATCTGCCGTTTCTGCGCAGACGGCTGGGGGTAAATCTGGAAACAGTCTTTGCCCATCGCGACCTGATGTACGACTGCTGGAAGCACAAACTCAAGGGCGGGCTCAAGAAGGTGGAGCAAACGCTGGGGATCGCGCGGGCCACGCAGGGGATCGACGGGTGGATGGCCGTGCGGCTCTGGTGGAACTATGTCAACAATCAGGACCGGCAGTCGCTGCGCACGCTGCTCGAATACAACCGCGAGGATGTGATCAACCTGCGCACGCTGCGGGAAAAACTGTCTGTGCCGTGATTTTTCATTGAAAAAACCGGCCGGGGGCCCCATAATGCGCCGCGTTCTTTTGTAAACCTCGAAATGGGAGATTGTCTTGATGTTTGCCTCCAAAAACGAACGGGTATCCTTTCTTTGTGTGGTTTTGTTTTGCGGGGGACTGTCCGCGGCGGCCGATGAAATCCGGCTGACCGGCGGCGATGTCATTCACGGAACCGTCGTCGAAGAAACCGAGGACCGGCTGGTTATTGACCACCCGGATCTGGGGCGGATCGCGATTGATAAACAGCGGATCGCGCCGGCGGAGGCCGAGCCGCCGGCCGAACCCGAAGCCGAGGCGGTCTGGTATGCGCAGGGATATACGCGGCTGAGCCGCTGGGCGGCGGCCCGCAAAGAGGCCGGCTGGGGCATGTCGTTTGATCTTTCGATGAACGGCTCCTACGGCAATACCGAGGAGCAGTCGCTGCGGGCCGGGGCGGCGGCCAAACGCACCCGGCAGGACACCCGGCTGGCAATCGATACGGTCTATTACAACGGGATGCGAAACGGCGACACTACCGACAACAAATTTCGCGGGGGCCTGCTGCATGACTGGCTGCTGCCTGAATCGCGCTCGTTTTATTTTTCCGAGGGACGCTATGATTATGACGACTTCGAATCCTGGCGGCATCGGGCCAGCGGCCACGCCGGGCCGGGCTATCGCCTGTTTGATACCGAGACGTTCCGGATGGATCTGCGCACCGGCCCCGGTGCCAAGAAGGAATGGGGCTCGGACAATGACGATGTGGAGTTTGAGGGAGCCGCCTCGCTCGATCTCGAATGGAAGATCACGCCGCGGCAGACCCTCACGGCGCTGGCCGGGTATTACCCGGTGCTGACCGATACCGACGATTACCGCACCCGCAGCGGGCTGAACTGGCGGTTTTTGATGGATCGCGAGCTGAATCTCAGTCTGCTGTTTGGGCTGGAGCATGAGTATATGAACCGGGTGGATTCCGGAAAGAAACATAATGATACGCGCGTGTTTATGGGCGTCCGCTGCGACTTTTAAACGCTCGCGGCGGTCCTGAAACCCTGAAAATTAGGAGGCTTACTCATGGCGGATCGAATGTGGTATTACATGCGGGACAATGAACAGGTCGGCCCGGTCAGCCCGGAGGAACTGCTTCGGCTGCTGGCGACAGGGACGCTTGCGGCCGATGTGTATGTCTGGGCCGAGGGGATGTCGGAATGGAGGCCCGCTTCCGAAATTGTTGAACTCGGCGGTCACCTGCCGCCGGTCTCGTCGGCCGAGGAACTGATGCCGCCGTCGATCATTCGGCCAAAGCCGGTGACGGTATTCGGTATCCTGAATATCATCTTCGGCATCCTCGGCCTGCTGTGCACGCCGCTGGCGATCGCGGTGACCTTTCTTCCAAACCAGCCCGAAGGACTTCAGTTGGGACCGGCGATGAAGGCCTACGGGATCGTCGGGCACATCATCGGGTTTGCGGTTTCCATTCTCCTGCTGGCGGCGGGGATCGGCCTGCTGCATCTGAAACGCTGGGCCCGGAAGGCCTCCTATGGGTACGGCTGGTTCGCCCTGGTCTGGGCCCTGGTCGGCCTGGCCGTCAATGTGATTGTGTATTCCTCCATGCTGCCGAAGGCCAGCCCGGAAACAATGCCGGCTGTCGTTGGGGGACTGGTCGGGGGGATGTGCGGCGGCATCGTAGGGCTGGTGTACCCGATTTTTCTGATCGTTTACATGAAACGGCCCCTTGTCGTCGAGGCCTGTCAGCGATAACACAATGTCAAAGCGAAAGGATTGTCTCATGAAGCACGGATTCAAACAATCAGGAACCGTCTTTGTACTCTTGCCGGCGGTGTGTCTTCTGCTGTCTGTTCCGGCGGCCGCGGCCGACCGGCTCATCATCCGCGCCGACCAGGGCAAAGAGACGATTGCCCCGGAGGTTTACGGCCATTTTGCCGAGCACCTCGGCCGCTGCATCTACGAGGGATTCTGGGTCGGCGAGGACTCGGAGATTCCGAACATCGGCGGCATTCGCACGGATGTGGTCGAAGCCCTCAGGAAACTTCAGATCCCCGTGCTGCGCTGGCCGGGCGGCTGCTTTGCCGATGAGTACCACTGGAAAGAAGGCATCGGCCCGCGTCCCAAGCGGCCGAGCATGGTCAACACCCACTGGGGGATGGTTACCGAGACCAACGCCTTCGGCACGCATGAATTTCTGCACTTGTGCGAGATGCTCGACTGTGAGGCGTATATCGCCGGCAATGTCGGCTCCGGCACGGTTGAGGAAATGCAGGACTGGGTCGAATACATGACCTTTGACGGGGTCAGCGAGATGGCCGACCTGCGGCGGGCCAACGGACGCGAACAGCCCTGGAAGATCAAATACTTCGGCGTGGGCAACGAGAACTGGGGCTGCGGCGGCAACATGACCCCGGAATATTACAGCGACCTGTACAAACGGTATGCCACTTACGTTCGTAATTATTCGGGCAACCGCCTGCTGAAGATCGCCTGCGGGCCCGGTGGCGTCGATTACCACTGGATGGAGGTGGTCATGAAGAACTGCCACCGCCACATGGACGCCATCGCCCAGCATTATTACGTCCGCGGCACGGGAACCTGGGGACACAACCAGAAGGGCAGCGCCACGCAGTTCGATGAGAAAGAATGGTTCGCCCTGATGAAAAACACGCTTGAGGTGGACGAGGTCATCCGCCGCGTCAAGGGCATCATGGACAAGTACGACTCGCGCAAACGCGTGGCCCTGTACGTGGATGAATGGGGCACCTGGTGGGACGGCGAGCCCGGCAGCCACCCCGGCTTTCTGTATCAGCAGAATACGCTGCGGGATGCGCTGTCGGCGGCGATTTTTCTGAATGTCTTCAACGATCACTGCGACCGCGTAAAGATGGGCAACATCGCCCAGACCGTCAACGTCCTGCAGGCGATGATCCTGACGAAGGATGACCAGATGATTGTCACGCCGACGTACCATGTCTTTGAGATGTACAAGCATCACCAGGGGGCCACGATGCTGCCGGCGGAGCTGACGTGCGAGGACTACGCCTTTGACAGGCAGACGATTCCCGGCCTGCACGCCTCGGCCTCGAAGAGAACGGACGGCGCCGTGATCGTTTCCCTGTGCAACCTGAATCCCAACCGGCCGGCGCCGCTCGAATGCACGCTGGATGGATTCCAAGCCGCCGGCGCCGAGGGACGGGTCCTGACCGCCGAGACCATGCAGGCGCACAATACCTTTGACAAACCCGACACGGTCAAACCCGCGGCGCTCAAAGACATTCAGGTCAAAGACGGCAAGGTCCACGTCACCCTGCCGGCCCGGTCTGTCGCGGTGCTGACGATCACCGAAAAAGCGGACTGACGGTTTGGGACTCCGGGATCACATGATTGATTATGATCTGCATATTCATACGGAATACTGCGGCCATGCCCCCGGCATGACCGTGGAGGCGATCTGCCGCCGGGCCGATGCGCTGGGTCTGCGGCTGATCGCCATTACCGACCATACCTACGGCCCGCAGGAGCCGGCCCGCGTGGCGGCCATTCGTCGGGAAGTCGAGCAGGCGGCGCCGCGCTGCACGGTCCTGGTCGGCGCCGAGGTCGATGTGGACAGCGGCTTTACCGACGGCCGTCTTGTGGTCGAGGACCTGGCCGGGCTGGATTACGTCATCGCCGGCTTTCACTATGTGCCCACGCTGGGCCATTACCCGCGCAGCCCGGACGACCGGGGCATGGATACCGAACAATTTCTCGATCTCTGGCAGCGCTCGCTGCTGGGGATCGTCTCCAATCCGCAGATCGACACGCTGGCCCATCCCGGACGGCTGCTGGCCGCCTGCGTGGATCTGGATGCGCATTTTGAGTACGGCCTGGCTGTTTTTGAGCGGGCCGCCGAGCTGTCGGCTCAACACCGCATTGCCTGGGAGGTCAACGAACTGACCGGCTGGCGGCTGCCGGCGGCTTATCAGGAATCGTGGGTACGAATCTACCGGATCGCGCTGGAGGCCGGGGTCAAACTGGTTTACGGCTCGGACGCCCATCACCCCGACAGCATCGGGCAGTGCGTCTTTGCCGGGATGATTCTCGATCAACTGCCGGACGGCTGCCTGTCAGCGCCCGAAGAAATCCTCAGGATCAACCAATGAATGCCTCCAACCTCATCCTGATTGGGATGCCGGGCGCCGGAAAAAGCACCCTCGGCATATTGCTGGCCAAGGCCCTCGGCCTGGACTTTCTCGATACCGATGTGGCCATTCAGGCGGCCTGCGGCAAAAGTCTGCCCGCCCTGATCGAGCAGATCGGCCTGGCCGGCTTTTGCAGAATCGAGCAGGACTACCTCGAGTCGCTGGCCGTGCGGCAGACCGTCATTGCCACCGGCGGCAGCGCCGTCTATTATGAATCGGCCATGCGCCGCCTGGGCAAGGAGGGGCTGGTGCTGTATTTGCAGGTTCCGCCGGAGACCTTAAAGGAACGCCTGTCGGATATGGCCGGCCGCGGCGTGGTCATCGAACCGGGCCAGACCCTTGAATCCCTCTACGCCAAACGCGCCGCCCTGTACGAGCGCTACGCCGACGTGACCGTCGATTTGACGGGCCTGCCGCATCAGCCGGCCCTGGATAAGATCCTCACCGTCCTGCGATCCCGCTGACGGCCCCCCCATTACGAAAGCGAAAAAAAAAGCCCCGCCGGAAGCGGAGCTTTTCGAGTGGTTCGTTTGTCATCGAACTAACATGGCTTGACGTTCGTCGCGCAAGGGCCTTTCTTCCCTTCGCCGACTTCAAACTCAACGCTCTGGCCTTCCTTGAGGGAGGCGTATCCGCTGGTCTGGATCTCGGAGTGATGGACAAACAGATCTTTGCCGCCGTCGGCCGGCGTAATGAAACCATAACCCTTGCTGTCGTTAAACCATTTTACTGTACCTGTACTCATGTTTCAGACTCCCGGACCTGTCGCCAGGCCCACAAATATCTCTCTGTGTCTTGTTTGTAAGGAAATATTCCCGAGAGATGGATAAGAATACCGTCCTTTTACTTTTTTCACTTTTGACACTATAAAAACAATATCGACACCTAAAGTCAAGAAAATAATAAAAAATCACAAAATATACAAGCTATTATATATCTTTTATCTTGTATATCGAATTACGCCTTCATCAGGTCAATAATCCGATCCAGGTCATTGGGAACCTGCACGGGCGGATTGCTGAACGGCCGCTGCATCTGGCTGTGGTAATTGACCGTGGCGTTGGGGTCCTTGAGCAGGTGCCCGGTCAGCACACAGGCCACCCGCTGGTCTTTGCCGACGACCTCATCGGCCAGCAGATGCTTCAGTCCGGCGATGGTGGCCGCCGAGGCCGGCTCGCAGCCGAGGCCGTATTTGCCGATCTGGGCCTTGGCGTCGAGGATTTCCTCATCGGTCACCGCCAGCACGACCCCGTCACAGACTTCGAGCGCCCGAATGCACTTTTTGAGATTGACCGGCCGGGAGATCTCGATGGCCGAGGCGATGGTGTTGGCCCGGTACTGCCGGGCGTCCAGGTCCGCGTAATAATCGGCGATCAGTTCCTGATCGACCTGACCCCCGTTCCAGCGCAGGCCGCGATCGTTGACCAGCTCGGTCAGCGTATTGGCCCCGGCGGCGTTGACAATCGCCAGCCGCGGGATCCGCTCGATCAGCCCCAGCTCCTTCAGTTCAGCAAAGGCCTTGCCGAAGGCGCTGGAGTTGCCCAGGTTGCCGCCGGGGACAATGATCCAGTCGGGAACCTGCCAGCCGAGCTGTTCGAGAATGCGGAACATGATCGTCTTCTGCCCTTCCAGCCGAAACGGGTTCAGCGAGTTGACCAGGTAAATCTTGAGCTTTCGGCAGACGTCCTGAACCTGCCCCATGCAGTCGTCAAAGTCGCCGGCGATCTGGAGCGTATAGGCGCCGTAGTCCATCGCCTGGCTGAGCTTGCCGAAGGCGATCTTGCCCTCACCGATAAAGACGGTGGCCTTCAGCCCGCAGCTATGCGAATACAGGGCCATCGAGGCCGATGTGTTGCCGGTCGAGGCGCAGGCGCTGGCCGTGGCGCCGACCATCATGGCGTGGCTGTAGGCGGCGGTCATGCCGTTGTCCTTGAACGAGCCGGAGGGATTGAGTCCCTCGTACTGAAGATACAGCCCGTCCGGCCGCATCCCCAGTTCGGCCGCCAGCCCGCAGTTTTGCTGCAGGACGGTCTGCCCCTCGCCGATGGTCACGCGGTGTGGTTCCTCGCAGAACGGCAGCAGCTCGCCGAATCGCCAGACGCCTGAAAAATCAAGCCGGTTGTGCCGGGAAGACCATTTGTTGGAAAACTCACCGAGGGATCCGGGCACCGGCAGCTTGTCCCACGGATAGCGAACATCCAGCAGGTCGCCGCAGCGCGGGCACTCAAAGAGCACATCCATTCGGTCAAATTCCGCCCCGCAGCGGAAATTGATGCATTTCTGATACGCCTGGGCTTTCATCCGTCACTCTTTCCGATTCAGTTGGTTAACCAGTTCCGGCAGTTCGGACAGCTTGTGTATCCGAAAAACCCCCTCCGGTGTTCCCTTTTTTTTATTGGTATACGCCGTTTTAAGAACCGGCACCATCCCGGCATTCATCGCCCCGCGCACGTCCTTGTCCATGCGGTCGCCGACAAACAGGATGTGTTCGGCCTCCGTCCCGATCTGCCGGGCCGCCTCGATAAAAATCCGCCGGTCGGGCTTTCGAAACGAATACTGATAAGAATAGAGCCGCCGGTCAAAAAAGTCCAGCAGGCCCTCCTGCTGCAGGTGACGGTCCAGCGAGCTTCCGTGAATGAAGGTGTTGGACAGGATGCCCAGCTTCAGGCCGGCTTCTTTCAGGGCCGTCAGCGTTCTGCCGGTGTCCGGTTCAATCTCGCCCCGCTCGGAAAGCGGCCGGTACCACTGCCAGTTCAGCTCCTGCCACTGCGGCTCGGTGAGGGTATAGCCCTTTTTCAGCCCGTGCCGTTTGAGCAGGGTCAGCGAATCGAAATCGTTGCCGCTCAGAAACGAGGCCAGCAGATGAAACCGGATGCCGAAAAAACTCCACATCCAATACGGCCCGTATCCGCCGACCGGCTGGCCCAGATCGGCCAGGTACGCATAGGAAAAACGGGCGGCCCGGTTAAATACCGCATTGGCCCGGAGCCGCCCGAAATGAATCAGCGTCTCGCCGAGATCAAAGTAAATCGCCTGGATCCTGCGCCCGTCCAAATGCGGCTTACCTTTCCGGCGGCAGTTTGCTGCCGAATACCTCGCGTACCCAGGTCTCCATCTCGTCATCGGAGATCGCGGAAATCCGGTCGGCGTTGTATTCACTGTCAATCTTGTCTTTGATCGCCACTACGTGCGGATCATGCTTGGGAATATCGATCTCGTAGCGCTGTTCGATCCAGTGCTTGATGCCCGCGGCGCCGGTCTTGTCGGTAATGGCCACGCCGATCGGACGGCTCAGCAGTTTCTGGGTGTCAAAGCAGTTGTAAATCTCTTCGTTTTTCAGCAGGCCGTCGGCATGAATGCCCGCGCGGGTGACATTAAAGTCCTTGCCCACCAGCGGGTAATTGGACGGCAGGGCAAAGCCCAGTTCCTTGCGGGCATACCGGGCCATCTCGGTAATCGCCGCGTAGTTGATCTTCGGATGGGTTCCCGCAAGCTGGGCATGCTCAATGACCAGGGCCTCCAGCGGCGGGTTGCCGGTTCGCTCGCCGACGCCGAAGATCGCGCAGTTCGAGGCGCTGCAGCCGTACAGCCAGGCGGCCGCGCCGTTGATCTGCACCTTGTGAAAATCGTTGTGCCCGTGCCACTCCAGCCAGCCGGACGGAACGCCCAGCTTGCGCAGGCCCGCGATCAGTTTGGGAAGCGACCGCGGCAGCGTCGCGTTCGGATACGGCACGGCAAAGCCCAGCGTATCGCACAGCCGGATCTTCACCGGGCAGTTGTACTGCTGCGAAAGCTTCATCAGTTCGGCCGCGAACGGAAGCACGAACCCGTCGTAATCGGCCCGCGTGATGTCTTCAAAGTGGCAGCGCGGCAGAATGCCGTTGTCCAGCGCGGCCTTGGCGATATCCAGGTAGGCCTGCATCGCCTGAGACCGGGTCTTCTTCAGTTTCAGGAAGATGTGGTAGTCGCTGGCGCTGGTCAAAATGCCCGTTTCTTTCAGCCCCATTTGCGTGACATATTTAAAATCCGCCGGGGTCGCCCGGATCCAGCCGGTGATCTCGGGAAAATCATATCCCTTTTCCTTGCACAACTCCACGGCCTTGCGGTCGCGGTCGGAGTACAGGAAAAACTCGCACTGACGAATCAGCGAGGTTCCGCCGTTGATTTCGTGAAAAAACTGGAAAATCCGTGCGATCTGTTCCGGCGTATACGGCGGGCGGGCCTGCTGGCCGTCACGAAATGTCGTGTCCGTGATCCAGAAATCCTCCGGAATCTCCATCGGAACCGACTGCTCTTCAAACTCCACCCGGGGAAATTCCGTGTAAGGGTACGTATCCCGATACAAATTCGGACGTTCCACATCCTGCAACTGATATTCCTGATTTATCATCGTCACCTCTCAATCTGTTCTTGGGGTTACCAATTCTCCGGATTTACGATAGGACAGGCAAGTAGCCGAGATGGGATTCGAACCCATACGCCCTAAGCGGGCAGGGGATTTTAAGTCCCCAGCGTCTGCCATTCCGCCACTCGGCCAATCCTACGTATTTCCTATCTTTCCGGTTCTGTTTTTTCCGAACGCTGTATTATAGGAAAAGGACATGGAAATGCAACTAAATTGATACGACCGGCCGGAAGGACAAAAGGATGGCCTGTTTTCGGAGTCGGAATGTTGATTATCGAGGGGCCGGAAACGAACACAGGCACACAGAGGCGAAAAGCGCCCCTCTTCACGGCAAGCGGCCTTCTCCCCCAATGGAAAGGGGCCGCCCCCGGGAACAACCCCTTCCCTTAGGAGGGGAGAAAACTTATATACTACGTCCCCGGCGGACGCGAGGTGCAGGAAAAAGCCCTCCTACCCGGCCGTCTCCTCGGCCAGTTTCTCCTTGAGGTATTGGGCCGTATAGGAAGTTTTGTGCTTGATGATTTTTTCCGGCGTGCCGGCGACAACGATCTGCCCGCCCGCCTCGCCGCCTTCGGGGCCGAGATCGATGATGTAATCGGCCATCTTAATGACATCGAGATTGTGCTCGATGACGATGATCGTGTTGCCCATGTCCGTCAGCCGACGCAGCACGTTCATCAGGTTGTGAATGTCGGCAAAGTGCAGCCCCGTCGTCGGTTCATCGAGGATATACAGTGTGTGGCCTGTGCCGGGCTTGCCCAGTTCGGAGGCCAGCTTCACCCGCTGGGCCTCGCCCCCGGAGATCGTCGTCGAGGCCTGCCCCAGCGTCATATAGCCCAGCCCCACATCGCACAGCGCCTTGATCAGCCGCAGGATCTTGGGAAAATTCGAGAAAAACTGCCGGGCCTCATCGATCCGCATATCCAGCACATCGGCGATGTTTTTGCCCTTGTAGGTAATCTGCAGCGTCTCCGGGTTGTAGCGCGTGCCCTTGCACTCCTGGCAGGTCACATACACATCCGGCAGAAAGTGCATCTCGATCTTGCGCGTGCCCTGTCCCTGGCAGTACTCGCACCGGCCGCCTTTGACGTTGAAGCTGAACCGCCCCGGCTTGTAGCCGCGGATCTTGGCCTCCCGCGTCACCGAAAACAGGTGCCGAATCAGGTCAAAAACGCCCGTATATGTCGCCGGGTTGCTGCGGGGCGTCCGGCCGATCGGCGACTGGTCGATCTCGATAACCTTGTCGATGTTGGACAGGCCCAGAATGTTTTTGTGGCGGCCCGGTTTCTCCCGCGAGCCGTACAGCCGCCGCTTGAGTCCCTTGAGCAGAATCTCCGTGACCAGCGTGCTTTTGCCCGAACCGGACACGCCCGTCACACAGGTCAGCACGCCGAGCGGAAACTTCACGTTGATCTCCTTGAGATTGTTCTCGGCCGCCCCTTTGATCTCGATGCTGTTCGACAGCCGCACCTTGTGCCGCTTGCCCGGCAGTTCGATCCGCCGCTGCCCGGACATATACTGTCCCGTGATCGACGATTCGCACCGGCAGACATCCGCCAGCCCGCCGGCGACCACAAGATGCCCGCCGTGCCGCCCGGCCGCCGGGCCGATGTCGATGATATGATCGGCCTCGCGAATCACCTCGTCATCGTGCTCGACAACCAGCACCGTATTGCCGATGTCCCGCAACTGCTTCAAAATCCCCAGCAGCCGGTTATTGTCCCGCCGATGCAGACCGATGGTCGGCTCATCGAGCACATAACAGCAGCCCACCAGCCCGCTGCCGACCTGCGTGGCCAGCCGGATCCGCTGGGCCTCGCCGCCGGAAAGCGTTCGGCTCGTCCGGTCCAGCGTCAGGTACCCCAGCCCCACGTCCATCATAAATTGCAGGCGGGCGCGAATCTCCTTCAGCGGCTGCTCGGCAATCGTCGCCCGCTCCCGGTCCAGCGTAAGCTCACTGAAATATCGCCCGGCCGACTCGATGCTCAGCTTCGATACGTCGCTGATGCTTTTGCCGCTGATCGTTACCGCCGCCGCCTCCGGACGAAGCCGGGTGCCCTGGCAGTTCTTGCAGGGCGATTCCGAAAGGTAGCTGTGCAGCCGCGCCTTGACGTATTCACTGGTGGTGTTCTCCCATCGGCGCTGCAGGTTGGGAATGACCCCTTCAAACGAGGCGCCGTACTGCTGTTCCTCCTCCTCATCCGTACCGTACAGCAGGATGTCCTGGACTTCTTTGGGGATGTCTTTATAGGGCTCGGCCTTGCTGATGCCGAAACTGCGGCAAAATCGTTTGATCAGCCGGTTGTAATAAATGTTCATCCGCTTGCCGCCCTTGCGCCAGGCCTCCACGGCTCCGTTTTCAAGCGAGATGGTCTTGTCCGGCACAATCAGGTCCGGGTCAAACTCAAGGATTGTCCCCAGCCCGTCGCAGTCCGGGCAGGCGCCGTAGGGACTGTTAAAGCTGAACAGCCGCGGCGACAGCTCCGGCAGCGACGCCTCCGGGTGTTCCGGGCAGGCGTATTTTTCGCTGTAGATCACGTCATTCCAGTGGCCGTCGCCGCCGTTGTCTTTCTTTTCGTCCGGACGCTGAATCATGACAATCAGCAGCCCGTCGCCGATCTTCAGCGCGGTCTCGACCGAATCGGCCAGCCGGATGCGGATGTTCTCCCGTAAAATCAGCCGGTCCACCACAACCGCGATGTCGTGCTTTTTATTCTTGTCCAGTTTTGGCACATTCTTGACGTCGTAAATCACCCCGTCGGCCCGAACCCGTACGAACCCCTCCCGCAAAATCCGGGCAAAAACCTCGCGGTGCTCGCCCTTCTGGCCGCGGATGATCGGGGCGCAAAGCTGGATGCGCGTCCCTTCCGGGTGTTCGAGGAGCGAATCGACAATCTGCGTGGCGTGCTGAGAACGAATGGTCCGGCCGCACTTCCAGCAATGCGGCACACCCACCCGCGCAAACAGCAGACGGCAGTAATCGTAAATCTCCGTCGTGGTCGCCACCGTCGAACGCGGATTGCTCGAGGCGCTGCGCTGCTCAATGGCGATCGTCGGCGGCAGGCCCTCGATGTGCTCAACCTGGGGCTTTTGCATTTGTTCCAAAAACTGCCGGGCATAGGCGCTGAGCGATTCGACATATTTGCGCTGTCCCTCGGCGTAAATGGTATCAAACGCCAGCGAACTTTTGCCCGACCCGCTGATGCCGGTGATGACCACGAACTTGTCGCGGGGGATCTCGACATCAATATGCTTCAGATTATGTTCAGCCGCCCCCGTAATCCGGATGGCCTTATGATCGTTATTCATCGTCAAAACCCGCTCTTCTTAGGCCCTCTTGAAGCCGCTCAAAATATCGACAATAAACCAAACTACTGATTGTAGCAGGATGGGGAAATAGATACAATACGCAAGTTGGCAAATTTTGCTGTCTCTGCTCTAATTCCATGATAATCAAGAACTTACATTCCTGGAAAACGACCCCTAAAGAGGCCGTCGCCCTGCAGCGCCGGCTGGCCGGGCAGGTCCGGCCGGACCCGATCGGCAAACCAGTGCGGCGGGTCGCCGGGCTGGACTGTGCCTTCAGCCGGGACAAAAAGCGAATCGGGGCGGCCCTTGTGGTCCTGACCTTTCCGGCCCTCGAGGTCATCGAAATAGTACATGCGACAGGTCCGGTTTCATTTCCCTATGTGCCGGGTCTGCTTTCGTTCCGCGAGGCCCCGGTCTGCCTCGCGGCGGCCGAGAAACTGAAAGCTAGGCCCGATGTCTTTCTCGTGGACGGACAGGGGCTTGCCCACCCCCGCCGAATGGGGCTGGCCTGTCATTTGGGGCTGTTTCTCGATACGCCTGCCATCGGCTGCGCCAAAAGCCGCCTGTGCGGCGATTACAGGGATCCGGCCGCCGAAAAGGGCAGTGTTACTCCTCTTCTGCATAATGAAGAAACGATTGGCGCCGTGTTGCGGACCCGCAGGGACGTCAAGCCCCTGTTTGTCTCCGTCGGCCACCAATGCACGCTCAGGGAAGCCGTCGAACTGACCCTCGCCTGCTGCCCCCGGTACCGCCTGCCCGAACCGACCCGCCTGGCCCACCACGAAGTGACCGCCCTGAAAGTTAAAATATAAAAGTGAGAACAGGATATTTTTATTTGAAGCGGATTCAACTCATAAGTGCAACTGAGTCGCTAAAATTGTGGTGAGCTGGTATACTCTCTCACTGGATTTTGGTGACCTCAGTAAAAAGGAACACTTATGAGAGAGTACAAACAACTCACCGAGGAAGATCATATCGAGATTTATGCGATGAAGCAAGCGGAAAAACGACCTGCCGAAACTGAAGAAAACCATCCGGCAAATACTTTAATCTGATCCGGAGGCAGAAATGTGTTTTTCTTTTCCGAAAACCCAGTGAACCATCAATACGCCTAAACAAATACCTCCAATAATTAACGTAAAGCATACAATCAAATCCTATGGATCCGGAAGATCACGACAAATCCCTTTGCTCATGACAGCCATAAATATTCCACCAAAGGCACCCGCTATACATGCTAAAATCAATGCGAATAATCTGAACAAGAGTTTTCCTGTTTTCATTTGCCTTTGGCCTTCTTCATTTCGATCTTTCTCCGTCCTGCCGGATTTGACTACGGCGTATCTTCAGGAAGGATTATGCCGTTCCGGGAAGGACCCGGGCTTGGGCTCGTTTTTCTCCGGTCGTGCGAAGACCTGTTCCCAGTTCACCCGGCCGGTAAACTGCATGACGATAAACAGCGTGCAGATGCACAGCACGGTAATCGCCAGGCCGGTATAACCCCTGAAGAAAAACGTGTACGAAAACAAAACCAGGTACACAAGCTGTGCCACGGCCGTTTCTACCAGGGCAAACCGTGTGCCCACCACCAGCCGCATGTAGGAGACCACCAAAAACACCGACACGGCCGAACAGATCCAGAACGCCGCGTGAATGGACACATGATCCACCAAATACGCCAGCAGCAGGTGGAAGCTGAAAAATCCCGTCCCGATGAAAAAGTAGTTCATCGGATGAATCCGCACCTTGCGGACCAGGGTGATCACGAACAGCAGGAAGAAAAACAAAAACAGCGACACCGGCGCCGCGGCCGTCACCTGGCCGACCCACGGGCCGGGATTGAGCTTTTTCGGCAGAATCATTCCGATCTGCACACCCGTCATCAGATTGGAATATTCCCAGGCGAGCTTCCAGCCGTCGGCCGTCGGCTCTTTGCGGGTTGGTGAAATGCTGTCCTGCGGGAAATCGATTTGATCAAAATCCGTTGTCAGCACCAGCGAAAAGTCCCGCACCCGCCGCACGCTGGACCCAAAATTGTAATTCCACCGGTCCAGTCCCTGCGAATCATAGGATACGGAAAATTCCTGCGTCTGTCCCGGTTCCAGCCGAATTCTTTCGGTTATGGCTCCCTGTTCCAGCCGAGTCTCCTGGATCTCTTTGCCGTCGACGGTGAAATGAAAGTTATCATACATTGCCCGGCTGGACGGAAACGCGAAATGAATCTCCATCTCCCGCGCCTTATCGGCGTGATTGGCAATCTGAAAGAGGCCGTTAAAATGTACTCGGTAGGTCGAGTACCACAGCAGCCCTTTGCGGCGGTAATCCAGGTTGAGATCCACGTGGATATGACTGGCGTCCAGGGGAACAATCTGACCGGGTTCTGTTTGATTCTGCCCTGCCAGAGTCACACTCGGCTG
>JAHDQI010000396.1 GCA_018433925.1 Phycisphaerae bacterium
ATTGCGGGATTTTGTGGCCGAGGATGAACTCAGACCCAAACAGGTAGCCTTGCCCGGTCTGCTCTATGCCCGTGATCCGTCTCTGGACCCGCAGTTGGTCTGGAAAGGCAAGGATCAGTTGGACCAGGAGCAATTGACCGTCCCGGCCGTACCGGTCTATATCCAGGAAAAAATCCACCCCCAGGCCATCATTGAGGATGTCAAGGCCCAGGCCCAATCAAAATCCGGCGGGCAGCTTGACTTCTTTGCGGATTTTAACGGCATCCAGTTTGAGGATTTGATTGAGTTCTACCAGCACCAGGCCAATTGGGCCAATCGGATGATCCTCGGCGATTCCTTCCTGACCATGGTCAGTCTGGCTGAAAAGGAAGGGCTCAAAGGCCAGGTCCAGATGATCTATATCGATCCGCCCTATGGCATCCGATTCAACTCCAACTGGCAGGTATCAACCCGCAAACGGGATGTCAAGGACGGTAAGGCAGAGGACGCTACCCGCCAGCCCGAGCAAATCCGCGCCTTCCGGGATACTTGGGAACTGGGTATCCATTCCTATCTGTCCTACTGGCGGGATCGGCTGGTTGCTGCACGAGAACTTCTGACGGAAACCGGGAGTGTCTTTGTACAGATCGGCGATGAGAATGTACACTTGGTGCGATCTATTTTAGATGAAGTTTTTGGAGCGGATAATTTTTGTAGCCAGATAACTTATGTAACCACTACAACAGCAAGCGGCAATCTTCTTAATAAGGTGAATGATTTTGTTCTATGGTATGCCAAAAATAAAGATGAAGTGAAATACAGGCCTTTATACTTAGAAAAAGATTTGGCGCAAGTGGCTGAAGGAAGTTATGAGTGGAGGCAAGATGCAAATGGTCGCAGATACCGTGATAAAGATAACAGCACAAACAACCCAAATTTGCGTGTTTATACTTTAGACAATCTTACGAGTTCCAGACCTTTGCAAGAAGGAGACACAGCATTCTTTGATTTCGAAGGAGATCAATATAGGCCAGGCAGAGGGACTTTCAAGTCTAATTTAGCTGGTCTAACAAAATTAGCTTTATCTGGAAGATTACAGGCATCTGGTAACACCTTACGATATATACGTTTCTTTGATGATTTCCTTGTCAGCCCAATTAATAATGTGTGGCGGGATACAACTATTGCGGGTTTTGGTGATCCAAAGCTCTATGTTGTCCAGACAACCTCAAAAGTCATACAGCGATGCATGCTTATGTGTACTGATCCTGGCGATCTGGTGCTTGACCCAACGTGCGGCAGCGGGACGACGGCGTATGTGGCCGAGCAGTGGGGCCGCCGCTGGATTACGATTGACACCAGCCGTGTGGCCCTGGCCCTTGCCCGCACCCGCTTGATGACGGCCAAGTTCCTTTACTATATTCTGGCAGATTCACCCGAAGGG
>JAHDQI010000246.1 GCA_018433925.1 Phycisphaerae bacterium
CCAGGGGACCCTCTGGGACAACACCAACCACGCCTCCCGTCAAACCATTCGGGCCGCCGGCGGCTCCGGGACCAGGCCCGACGGGGCCAATATCGCCTATGCCGACGGCCATGCGGTCTGGCGAAAATTTGACGGCATGCGGCACCGCCTGACAACGAACGGCATGTGGTTCTGGTGGTAAACAAAACGGAGCATTTGATGAAAGTGAACGCGTTTTTTGTTTTCTTCTTTTTTTCCGCGGCCGTTCTCCCCGCCGATTCAGTCACTATTGTCAACCGCCCTGATACAACGGGAACCAACAGCCATTACACCAGCAATCGGCCGCCCCTGGTCCCCAGTCAGTTGATCCAACTTCCGGCCGGTTCCATCCGCCCCGAAGGATGGCTTCTTGAATATCTCCATCGCCAGCGAGACGGCCTGACCGGAAATCTCGGCCGGATCAGCGCCTGGCTCAACAAACAAGACAATGCCTGGCTCAGCCCGGAAGGCAAAGGACAGTGGGGATGGGAAGAGGTGCCGTACTGGCTGAGGGGATTTCTGGAGCTGGCCTATATCCTAAACGATCCGGACATGATCCGGGAGGCGAATATCTGGATCGAGGGGACCCTCCGCAGCCGCCGGGAAAACGGGGACTTTGGCCCGGATCACCGGTTTGAAGACGGCAGCCGCGATTACTGGGCCAATATGGTTATGCTCTACTGCTTGCAGTCGTACTATGAATATTCAAACGACCAGCGCGTGCTGGACCTGATGACCCGTTATTTCAGGCACCAGAAGACGGTCCCCGATGACGCCCTGCTGACCGGGTACTGGCAGAGGATGCGCGGCGGAGACAACCTCTACAGCATCTATTGGCTCTACAACCGAACCGGGGAAAAATGGCTCCTGGAAGCGGCCGAGAAAATTCACCGCAATACGGCCGACTGGCGAATGGAAAAGGACCTGCCCAACTGGCATAACGTCAACATTGCCCAGGGCTTCCGTGAACCGGCTATATGGTACCTTCAAAGTCGCGATCCCGGCGATCTTCAATTTGCCTACAAAAACTTTCACGAGGTGCGCGCCCGTTACGGACAGGTTCCCGGCGGAATGTTTGGAGGCGATGAAAACTGCCGACCCGGGTATGACGACCCCCGCCAGAGCATTGAAACCTGCGGAATCATCGAGCAAATGTTCTCCAACGAAATGCTCATGCGCATTTCCGGCGATCCCTTCTGGGCCGATCATTGTGAAGAAGTTGCCTTGAACACCTATCCGGCCGCCGTGATGCCGGACTTTCGGTCCCTTCGCTATCTGACCGCTCCCAATATGGTCATCAGCGATCAGGAAAATCATCATCCCGGAATCGACAATCAAGGCCCCTTTTTGATGATGAATCCCTTCAGCAGCCGCTGCTGTCAGCATAATCATTCATTCGGCTGGCCGTATTACAGCAAAAGTTTGTGGTGGGCAACGCCGGATAACGGCGTCTGTGCGGCCCTTTACGCGGCCGGCCGGGTTCGGGTCAAAGTGGCAGACGGGACTGAAATCACATGGGTCGAACAAACGAACTATCCTTTCGAAGAGCAGGTCCGCCTGACCCTCTCTGCTCCCGATCCGGTTGAATTTCCGCTTTATTTACGCGTGCCTGGCTGGTGCGAAAAGCCCGCCCTGTCCCTCAACGGAAAGCCGATCCCTTTGCCGTCCTCTGCGAAGGGGTATATCCGCATCGAGCGCATCTGGAAAGACGGCGATCAGGTAACACTCGATGTGCCCATGGAAATCCGCCTCCATACCTGGACCGCCAATCACAACAGCGTCAGCGTCAGGTACGGCCCCCTGACATTCTCCCTGAAAATCAAAGAAAACTACGTCAGAAGAGACAGCACTAAAACCGCGGTCTGGGATTCCAAATGGCAGAAAGGAGCCGATCCCCGCCAATGGCCTTCTTATGAGATTCATCCCGCTTCGGCCTGGAATTACGGCCTGCTGCTCGACAAAAACTCCCCGGAAAAATCGTTCCGGCTTATCAAAAAAGAAGGACCCCGGGACAATTTCCCATTTACCCTTGAATCCGTTCCGCTGGCGATGGAAGTCAGCGCCCGCAAGATCCCCAACTGGACACGGGATCAGTACGGATTGTGCGCGGTGCTGCAGGACAGCCCGGTGCGATCGGATGAACCGACGGAAACGGTCACCCTCATACCAATGGGCGCGGCCCGCCTGAGAATCTCCGCCTTCCCCACGATTGGGCAAGGTCCGGAGGCCCGTCCGTGGCAACCGTCTATATCCTCGCCGCGGCCGGCAAACCCCAAGAGCATCGATTCGGTTCAGTCGGTCGCAAACAACGAATTCGCCCGCTGGGGGAAGCAGACGCTGAAAACCATCGAACGCGATCATCGCAGGGAAGGACAACCGGGGTATTATGAAAATCAGGACAAAAAGGAGGTGGCGTTTACCTGGAGCAATTCTATGCTGCTGCTGGCCTATGCCGGGGCCGCTCAGGCCGATCCATCCTATGCCCAGCCGCTTGACGATCTGATGCGGCATATCGACAGGTACTGGATTACGCATCAGGGCATCGGCGGCTACGATCATCTGCCGCACCCGAGACCGGCCGTAGAACGCTATTACGACGACAATGCCTGGATCGCAATGGGACAGATCGATGCCTGGCACGCAGCGGGACAAAAAAAATATCTCGAAGCGGCCCAAAAAACCCTTGCTTTTTGTCTGAGCGGAATCGATCCCCGCTCCGGCGGCATCTGGTGGCGGGAGTACGGAGACCGGCCGTCGCAGAAAACCAAAAATACCTGTTCAGTGGCCCCAACCGCTTTTGCCTGCCTGCGGTATCATGAAGCAACGCGGGAAAAAAAATACCTTGAAACCGCGATGGAGTTGATGACCTGGCTGGACGCACATTTAAAAGACGAAGATAATTTGTATTTTGATCACCTCAAGGCGTCCGGGCGCATCGGCCGCCGGAAATGGTCGTATAATTCGGCCATGCCCCTGCGGTGCTATGTGCTCTTATATCGGTTGACCGGCCAAACAGAGTACTTGAATAAGGCGATACAAATCGCACAGGCCTCACAACTGCGATGGGCCGATTCTGCCTCAGGAGCGATCCGGTGTGAATCCATGTTCGCCTATACCTTGATTGAAGGATGGATAGAGTTGTCAGAGGCAACCGGCGACAGGCAGTGGATAGACCGGGCCCGATTGTCTATGCGCTATGTCCATGACAAGGTCAGGGATGCGGCCGGCCGGTATTCCAAACGGTGGGATGATGCCAATGCGGCCCCGATCACGCAATGGAAACTGCTGTATCCGGCCGCCGCGGCCCGGGCCTACTGGGCCCTGGCAGAAGCGGATCAGCCGCTGGACCCGTAAAGGAGAGATTCATGGTCGCGAAAACCAAAAGACGAATAACAATGGCTGGAATAGGGATTCTTCTGTGGTCGGCGGGCATCGTAAAGGCCGGCCCTCAAAAAAACGTTTCGTATGCCGACTTTGTCAATCCCCTGATCGGGACGGATTCTTCATTCAATTTCTCAACCGGCAATACCTACCCGGCCGTCGCCGTGCCGTGGGGAATGAATGGCTGGACACCCCAGACCAGCAAAATGGGCGACGGGTGGGCCTATCAGTACCAGGCCCGAAAAATTTGCGGATTCAAGCAGACCCATCAGCCCAGCCCGTGGATCAATGATTACGCGGCATTTTCCCTGATGCCGGTGGTCGGAGAGCTGGTTGTCGAGCAGGAAAAACGCGCCTCCTGGTTTTCACACAAGACCGAAACGGCAAAACCCTATTATTATCGCGTCTATCTGGCAGACCCCGATGTAACCGTGGAATTGACCCCCACGCAGCGGGCCGCTCAGTTCCGATTTACGTTCCCGGAATCAGACCGCTCCTATATCTTGCTCGACGCTTTTGATAAGGGATCCTATGTCAAAATCCTGCCTTCCCGAAGAACGATCGTCGGGTATTGCCGGAATCACAGCGGCGGGGTACCGGAGAATTTTCATAACTACTTCATCGCCGTGTTTGATACCGACTTTGAAGAGACCGCCGTCTGGACCGATTGGAAGGTCCAAAAAAATAAAACTGAGGAAAAAGGCAATCATGTCGGCGCGGCGGTGCGATTCAAGACAAAAAAAGGACAGACCATTCATGTCAACGTGGCTTCTTCCTTCATCAGTCCGCAGCAGGCAAAGAGAAACCTCGAGCGGGAACTGGCAGAGGATTCGTTTGACCGGACCTGTCAGAAAGCCAAAGAGATCTGGAACCGGCACTTGGGACGCATCGAAGTCAAAGGAGCAACGCCGGCGCAGAGGCAGAATTTTTATACGGCGTTTTACCGCACATTGCTGTTTCCGCGGGATTTCTCGGAAATCGACGAAGACGGAAAAGTCGTTCATTACAGCCCCTACAATGGAAAAGTCCTGCCCGGCCCCATGAGTACGGACAACGGATTCTGGGATACCTTCCGCGCGGCCTTCCCGCTCAATACGCTGATGTTTCCACGGCAGAACGCGCAATTGATGGAAGGCCTGGCCAATACCTTCCGGGAAAGCGGCTGGCTGCCCGAGTGGGCCAGCCCCGGCCACCGCGACTGCATGATCGGATCCAATTCCGCCTCCATTATCGCCGACTCCTATTTGAAAGGCATCCGCGGCTACGATATCGAAACGCTGTATAAAGGAATTTTGAAGAATTCCGAAAAGGCGGGCCCCTTGTCTTCGGTTGGACGCCTCGGCGTAGATCATTATAATCAGTTGGGATATGTTCCCTGCGATGCGGGAATCAAGGAAAGCACGGCCCGAACGCTCGAGTACAGTTATGCCGACTTTACCATCTGGAAACTGGCCCAGGCCCTCGCTCGACCCCCGGAAGAGATCGAACGATTCCGAAAAAGGGCTCAACATTACAGAAATGTGTTTGATCCGTCCGTGAATTTCATGCGGGGACGGCAGAAAGACGGCGCGTGGTCCGGCCCGTTTGTTCCCGAAAAATGGGGCGGCGATTTTACGGAGGGGTGCGCCTGGCATTATACCTGGTCGATCTTTCATGATCCCCAGGGCCTGATCGATCTGATGGGAGGACGCCGGGCGTTTATCGAAAAACTGGATTCGGTCTTTACCGCCCCCCCCGGGTATGACTGCTCCTACTACGGATTCCCGATCCATGAGATTATCGAAATGATCGTGATGGACATGGGACAATATGCCCACGGAAACCAGCCGATCCAGCA
>JAHDQI010000191.1 GCA_018433925.1 Phycisphaerae bacterium
CAACTGGATATATTTTCGACAAGAAATAGAATCGGGGGATTGGTCGGGAGAACTTTTACGAGCACAATCAGTCACTGCTCAGCATCGGGTGATGTAACGGGGTTTGGAAACTCAGACTGCCGACTTGGTGGCTTAATCTGAAGTGTCTCCGGATCAAGCGTGAGCTTTTGCGCAGCGAAAGGGAATGTGAAAGGTGAAAATGATTCTTATTATGTTGGCGGTTTGGTGGGGGATATGTTTGAGACGGAGATTTGTTTTAGTTCGGCTTCAGGAAATGTCACAGGTGGGCACTCCGTTGGGGGTTTGGTGGGAATGAATTGGATGGCTTATCATCAGGGAATAAAAAATTGTTATGCTTCTGGGAATGTACAGGGCATCGATTGGGTGGGTGGATTGGTGGGAATGTGGTCGAACATACCTTATCAGACAAATTGTTATGCGGCCGGCCGTGTTTCCGCGGCTCCCGGAGCGGAGTATGTCGGCGGATTCGTTGGACGCTCCGGGGGGTTCCCGAATCCTGATTATCAGTGCTATTTTCTCGCTCAGGAAGACCTGTCTGATTCGGTAGCTTTGCCTCTCACCGATGCCCAGATGAAGCAGCAGGCCGGTTTTGTCGGCTGGGACTTTGTGGGAGAACAGACCAATGGCCGCAACGAAATCTGGCGCATGTGTACGGATGGGGTGGATGATCCGCGGCTTTCGTGGGAGTTCGGACGGGTTGGCGATTTTGCCTGTCCGGATGGCGTGGGGATGGATGACCTGGAGACGCTGGCGCTGCACTGGTTGACAGCCGACAGCGATCCCGATTTCAACTACGCCGCTGACGGCAGCGGAGACGGAGTCATAAACCAGCAGGAGATGGAAATTTTATCGAAACACTGGAAGGAATGAACACACGTTCGGCAGGCAGACTTCAAAAAGTGCATCGGCGGCAGGCGGGAGAATGGAAGGAGAAAAAGGGATGGCCCCTGGTAATCAGGAATGAAGGGTTGGCACACGCAGCGGCTCATCACCTTTTTCTCCGGGTCAGGCAGGCCGGCCCGGTGAAGGTCATCAGGCACGGCGGACCCATAAAAAATCGGACGGCTTGGCGAATGGCCAAACCGTCCGGTTGTGTTTCAAAAACCTGTTCGTATCTGATTACGGCTGTTGTTGTTGCTGCTGCTGTTGCTGCATCTGCATCTGCTGCATCATCACTTTCTGCTGAATCTGCATCGCGACGGCCGCGATCTCCATCAGGTGCTGCTTAGGCAGGGCG
>JAHDQI010000016.1 GCA_018433925.1 Phycisphaerae bacterium
AAAAGCGGACAAAACAGAACAAAGAGCGGACAAAAAAGGAAAAGGAATGGACAAACTTGGCATCAGGAAAAATACCTACAAAACCACCCCAAAACCGCGTTTCCAGCCCAAAAACAAGGAAAATCGTTGATTTATTCTTTTTTTACAACACCCCGACAAACCTTACACCGAAATTCGGTGTCCCTTTGGCCCATTCTTAAAACGATGGAGTGCAGGAAAAACAAGACCCACGCAAATTCGGTTGTCAAATCACATAAATCATATAAAATAGTGACTTTACATCGGCAGGAAGAAAAAATGCGGTGAAACGAGACCCCTGAGAATGCGGATTATCGCCGGATCAAAACGTGGAATGAAGTTGCTTTCCCCCAAAGGGCGGGACACCCGCCCAATCACCGATCGGGTCAAGGAATCGGTTTTTAATATCATGCAGAAATGGGATCTGCCGGCCGGAGCGGTTGCCGCGGACCTCTTCTGCGGAACCGGATCGATGGGCCTGGAGGCCCTCAGCCGCGGCGCACAATGGATTACCTTCATCGACAAAGACCGGCGGGCGATTGAACTGCTTGACCGAAACATCGCCAAAGCGGGCTTTCTGGACGCCTCCCGCTCCCTCTGCCACAACGTGCTCAATATCGGGGCCGTGGTCCAGGAGCAAATGTATGACCTGGTCTTTATTGACCCCCCCTATGAAATGAGCACCAGTTGCGACATCGGCACCCGGATCCACGCCCTGATGAACCTTGTCAATTTACAGGTCAAAGACGATGCCATCGTCATTCTGCGAACCCACCTGCGGGCCCTTGTCCTCGAACTCTACGGCCAGTTGGAACGGATCGACAAACGCGAATGGGGCAATATGAAAGTCATGTTTTACCGCAAACAAACCCGCGAAAAACTGATCGCGGAAATGGAATAATCACGGTATAATAGCAGATCGGGTTGTTTGGGAATACAGATTAAAACAAGAGTAAAAACAATGCGGATTTTATTGGTTGAAAGCCATGAAACATTTGCCCGAGTCGTGGTCGGAGCGTTTTTACGAGAGCACGAGGTCATTGTTCGCACAACCGTCTTTGATGCCCAGCATGAGTTTGATGTAGGCGGCTTTGACGTAGTGCTGGTCGATTACGATCTGGCTGATTTTAAGGGCAGCGAACTAGTCAAATATATCCGGGATTCAGGATATGATATTCATATTATCGGGATTTCCGCGCGGGACGAAGGCAACGATCTGCTGCTGGCGGCCGGCGCCAGCCAGGCCTGCAACAAGATGAACTTTGACCACATCGGCGAGATGCTGGCCAAACTAAACCCGTAAACGGGCCCGCGAACGGGTTCCTATCGGCGGAGGACGCGGCAGCCGAAGACGCCGCCTGCAATTTGCCCCGGGTGTGCCCGAAACGTGATCCGGATTTTCTCTTTTTCTTTTGTCAGCTCTTCCGGGATCGGATAGACCACCTCAAAGAACTCATTCGGCTTATCGTTGCCGAGAGACTGGGTAGCGATTTTCCGGTCGTCTGCGAAAATATCGAAGTGGCGCGGGCCGCTTTCGGATCCCCAGTAGGTAACCTGAAAATCTGCCGGCGCATCGGGGTCCACTTTCATGTCAAAGGCAAACCAGCCGCCTTCGTAAGCATCACGCCATCGCTTTCCGTGATGTTCCCCTGTTCGCGTGCGCTGGCCGTCGAGATTGTGATCCCGTTCCGGCTGCATCTCGCCAATCCGCAGGATGTCCACGGTGCGGGCCTCCATCTGCCGAATCCGTTCCTGCTCGGCCTCGTAGTCGGCCTTGTGCCGGGCCCATTGGGCAGGCGTAAATACATCCATATACACAGTGTATTTCTCTTCAACGATCGTATGCAGGGGCCGCAGGTGCAGATCCGATAGTTCCGGCGAATCGAGAACATGGACACACTGTTTTGCGATAAATTCGAGCGGCTTGCCATCGATGGGCTTGACTGCCTCGATCAGCTCTTCTTTTGGGCCTATCAGAATCGGCAGGGGATTGTCGCTATTTAAATCAACGGCCAGCAGAATCGGTCCGTATAAAAATGCGATCCTGTCAGGATTGTCAGGCATGGTTTCAATCCGCAGTTCCATTGGCAGATCTATCTCGATCACATCCCCGCCGGCAAACGTCCGCTGTATCCGGATATATCCATCCGATTCGGCGGATACAGCCAGCGGTTTTCCGTTCAGCCGTATCTTCATGCCTTCAGCCCAGAACGGTTTTCGGATCCGCAGATCCAGCGGCCGGGGATCATCACACGCAAAAATCAGGCGGCTGCGATTTCGCTCCGGGAAGGCGGTTTCCTGGCGGAGTCCAATCGCCTTTTCCGGCCAGGAAAGCTCGGAGGCAATAAACAGATTTACGTACAGGGTATCGCCTGCGTGATCATAGATGCTTTCCGGATACTTGACATGATTTTCCATCCCCGTGCCCACACAGCACCAAAACGAATCGAAGGGGGTGGAAAAATGTTTCCTTGCGGGCATGTCGAGAAAGCCCTTGTATTTGAACATGCCGGTTACGGGGTGCTGATGGGCGAGAATATGGTTGTAGAGAGCCCGTTCGTAGTAATCCATCTTGCGGGCTTCCGGCTGCCAGGCAAACCGATGCCGGGTCAATTTGAGCATGTTGTATGTATTGCAGGTTTCGGTGGTATCGTGCACGCGGTCATTGAGCCGGTCGGGCGGACCAAAGGACTCGTATGAGCTGTTTCCGCCGTTGACATAGGAATGGTGATGCACTACGCGGTCCCAGAAGAAGTCGGCAATGGTCTGAAACGTTTGCTCGCCTGTCAGTTCATAAATTCGGGCAGCCCCGACAACCTTGGGGACCTGGGTATTGGCATGCAGACCGGCCAGTCGGTCTTCCCTGGCGGCCAACGGATCGAGCACGTGCTTGTGGTAGAACTTTTTTGCCAGATTCAGATATTTTTCTTCGCCGGTGAGGGCATACACATCGGCCAGCACTTCGTTCATGCCCCCGTGTTCGCAGGCCAGCATCTTCTGCCACTGCTCCTCGGTAAGGTGGGCTGTTGTTTGGTCGGCCCAGTCGGTCATTTTTACGAGGACCGTCAGGGCCTTTCGATTGCCGCAGTACAGATACACGTCCCGCAGGCCCGCCATGACCTTGTGCAGGGTATACCAGGGGACCCAGGCGCCGTTCAGGTCAAAACCGGCTGAGCGAATCTCGCCGCGGGCCACTTCCGCAAAGACCCGCTTTCCGTTGGGAATAGCCGCGAGATAGCCGTTTCCGTTTTTCTTCTGGCAGAGGGCCAGCTCATCGACAATGTATTCAACGCGTTCGTTGACGGCCGGGTTCTTTTCATTGGCGTACAGCAGGGCGCAGGCCGACAGATAGTGGCCGAGAGAGTGACCGGCGATGGTCTGGCTTTCCCAGCCGCCGTAGACCTCGGCTTTGGGCTCCAGTTCCGCTTCTTTTCGGAACCATGCCAGCAGGCGATCTGGCTCCAGGCGCAGCAGGTACGCGGCGTCTCTTTCCATGGCGGCCCGGAAGGGACCATCCAGCAATTTGACCTGAGACGGAGCAAAGCCCGCCGCCCGGATCGGCGTAACCGGCCGGACTTTGTAGGATTCGCCGGCCTGCAAACCGCCTGATCCGCCTGCCAACGTACCGATTACCATGATCGCAAACCATCCCGTTTTTCGATCCATAGATCCCCCTTTCGGTTTTTCATAACATCCGTCGGTCTGAGCCGGGGCGGCTTACAGCCCTTTGGCTAAGGCGTAATAAATCTCGTTCCAGCGAAGTTCTTTTTTGAAATCGGCGATTTTGGTATCCTTGCCGATGTTGACGTATTCGATTCCGGCCATGTCGCAGAAATCTTCCATAAACTCGCTGGTGACGGCCATGCTGAATCCGGTGTGATGGGCCCCGCCGGCGTGGATCCAAGCGGCGGCGGCGATTTTGAGATTGGGTTTTGGAACCCAGACGACCCGCGCGACCGGCAGTTTGGGCAGGTCGGCCGGGGGCTTGATGACCTTGACTTCATTGACGAGCATGCGGAAGCGGTTGCCCATATCGATCAGCGAGGCGTTGATGCCTTCTCCGGTGGGGGTATTGAAGACCACGCGAACCGGGTCTGCCTTGCCGCCGATGCCGAGCGGGTGTACTTCGAGATTGGGCTTTCCGGCCGCGATAGACGAGCAGACTTCGAGCATGTGAGCCCCGAGGACCATGTTGCCCCTGGGGTCAAAATGATAGGTATAATCCTCCATGAACGAGGTGCCTCCCTTGAGTCCGGCGGCCATGACCTTCATGGCTCGGACGAGGGCCGAGGTCTTCCAGTCGCCTTCGGCGCCGAAGCCGTAGCCGTCTGCCATCAGCCGCTGGACGGCCAGGCCGGGCAGTTGAAGCAGTCCGTGCAGGTCTTCAAAGGTTGTGGTAAAGGCCTTGAAGCCGCCTTCTTCAAGAAACGCCCTCATGCCGGCCTCGATTTTGGCGGCGGTTTTGACGGATTCCATCTGGGCGGGTTTGACCTTCATTTTGTAGGCCGTCTTGTATTGCTCGATGAGTTTTTTGACTTTGGCGTCGGATACCTGTTGGATTTTGGCAACGAGATCGCCGACTCCGAAACCGCTGACTGAAACGCCCAGGCGCATCTGGGCCTCGACCTTGTCGCCTTCGGTGACGGCGACTTCCCGCATGTTGTCGCCCCAGCGGCAGACCTTCATGTTCTGCATCTCGTTCCAGCCGCAGGCGGCCCGCATCCAGACGGCCAGGCGTTCGATCACTTCTTTATCTTTCCAGTGGCCGACGACGACCTTACGGTCTTTTCGCATCCGGGTCAGTATGAATCCGTATTCCCGTCCGCCGTGGGCGGACTGATGCAGGTTCATATAATCCATATCGATGGAGGACCAGGGCAGGTCGCGATTGAACTGGGTATGCAGGTGCACGATGGGCTTTTTGAGCAGCGTCAGCCCCTTGATCCACATCTTGGCCGGCGAGAAGGTGTGCATCCAGGTAATCAGGCCCACGCACTGGGGGGCGGAATTGGCCTGAATACACAGTTGTGTAATTGCATCGGGAGTGGTCAGGACGGGTTTGAAGACGACTTTGCAGGGGACCTGGGCATCGAGGGCCTTGGCGATCTGGGAGGAATCCTTGTCTACCTGCTTGAGAGCCGCCGGGCCGTAGAGATGCTGGCTGCCGGTAACGAACCAAACCTCGAACTTCTTGAGATTTTCCATATTTGCCTTCTCCTGTACGAGTAATCAGTAATGTTCGTAAAACCGCGTTCGAGCATACAGTAGCCCTCCCGGCCGTTTCTGTCAATGATTCCTCCTAAAAACCTTGATTTTGGGCAAAAATCCACGTTTTGTGCGGATTTTTAGGTATTATTCCTGATGCCAAGTTTGTCCATTCCTTTTCCTTTTTTGTCCGCTCTTTGTTCTGTTTTGTCCGTTTTTTGTCCGAAAATTGCCGCTTTTTTTCCTGTTTTTTCCGAGTTTTGCCACGATTTGATTGGGTCAAAGAGAAAAGAAATGAGGAAACCGCCTTTGGCGGTGGCCGATTTTAAACCCCCTCCCCCTTCGGGCGGGCCCCCTTGGCAGGGGGAGAGCTTTTTCTTGGCGGAAGCTGATTTTAAACCCCCTCCCCCTTCGGGCGGGCCCCCTTGGCAGGGGGAGAGCTTTTTCTTGGCGGTGGCCGATTTATACCCTCTCCCCTTCGGTGCCGGCCCTTCGTAAGCCGGTGGGCTAAGAGCCCACCCTACCACTGTTTTCTCGGCGGTTTTGGGTTTTTGGGTTGGCAGAGGGGTTTTGTTGAA
>JAHDQI010000040.1 GCA_018433925.1 Phycisphaerae bacterium
CAGATTCTGGCCCTTGCCAAAAAAGAAACCCTGAAAGGTCAGGAATGCTCATATCTTGAAGAATGGGCTGAAATAGGTGCTTTTTTGGAAGATTGCCTTGTGGACATCAGGAGTCGCAAATAAAGTTCTTGACTTTCAATGCCCAAAACTATACAATAATAACAAACATGCAGAAAGGGGAATACAGATGAAAAGGTTACTGACACAATTAATTTTGTTGGGTTTTTGTGCCTCCGCATCTTTTGGAGCGTTTGACTATACTATTTCAAATACTTACGAGTACGGAGTTTCACTTCACAATAGTGAATCTCTCTTGATTACGGGGGGGGGGGCAGATCAAATCGATGCATATAATAATTCTTTTATCGAAGTACAAGGAACAGAACCTTTGCAACTTGATATAGGAGGTATAGGGGCGTTGGCGCTTAATCACAACAGTTCGTTGCATTTTTATGACGGAGAGATGAGTAGTCTATGGATTTATGGCAGCGCTACCGCTGTGTTTGAAGGTGGCCTGATTGACTATATCCGCAGTTATCAGTATGTAAACTGGCTGAACTGGGAGCCGGTAGATCAGCATATTGAGATCATTTGCCGGGAGGTAACGACGCTTACCGATACTCTGCTTGAAGGCATCTGGAACGTAGACAGTGATAACAACGGCCAGTGGGATATGTTCAGCATTCAGCTTGTTAACCAAAGCGGCTATGACCTTGTGCGGGATAACATCAAGATCACACTTGTTCCCGAGCCGGCGAGTTTGGCTTTGCTGGCTCTGGGCGGGTTGCTGATTCGCAGAAAATAGTCCCTTTTTAAACGGATACGGAAATCTGCAGTGGAGGAGCAATTGCATATTGCCGGGGTAGTCTATGAAGACGAGGTTGGCGGGGCGATGGGGTGGGATTTGGGTACGCTGGACCCGAACGAATCGGTTTCGATTACGGTGGCTTTTATGTTCGGTCCGGAGGAGGCGCCGGCGGACCTGCTGGAACTGACCAAGACGATTGCAGAACCCAATGCCTGCTATAGCCCCGGGGATACGCTGACCTTTACGATTGCCTGGGAAAACAAGAATCCCGCTCCGCTTTCTGATGCGGTGCTGGCGGATTATCTGCCGAGCGGGCTGACGGTTCCGGTGACGTATACGTTTGATCCGGGCACCTTTGAGGTGTTCTCGTCCGATCCGAATTATCAGGAAAGCGGCCATATCTATACGTGGGAACTGGGGACCATCGGGCCGTATGAGAGCGGGTTTGTTGACTTGACGGTTTTGGTCAATGAGCAGGCCGAGCCGGGGATGCTGATTCGCAATCAGGCGGTGATGCATACGTCGGCCGGGACTGTGAGGGCCTCGTATGATGTGCCGATCTGCTGCTGGGATGAGGGGATTCTTTATGTGAATCCGTCGGCGCAGGGGGAGGATATCGGCACTTCGTGGGAGGATGCGTATACGAATTTGCAAAGCGCGCTGGCCCGTGCGGCGGCCGGGTGCGGAGCGGAGATTTGGGTGGCCCGGGGAACGTATGATCCAGGGCGTTCGGCCGAAGCGACGTTTGCGATCCCGGATGGGGTGAGCATGTACGGCGGTTTTATGGGCACGGAGGCCAGCCGAGATCAGCGCCATCCGGATCGCTATAAAACCATTCTGACCGGGGCGGCCGAGACGGAGCGAAACGGGACGGTGGTGACGATGGGCGATGGAACAATTCTGGACGGGTTTACGGTAACGGGGGCTGCTTTGTATGGGATTTATGGGGCCGGGGTTGATTTCTCACTGGAAAATTGTGTTATCGAAAATAATGAACAATATGGACTCTATTCCAAAAATGGTGATGTTATAATAGGTTGGTGTATGTTTACTATGAATGGACGGAGTGGAATTGAACATGAGGGAGGAAATCAAACGCTTATGATTGAAAATAGTTTTTTAGCAAATAATATCCGCCATGGCATCTACAGTCTTAATTCTACTCTGACTTCAAGAAATTGTGTTATTTTTAACAATGGTTTGATTGGAGAACCTTTTTTTGGGATTCGTATAATTAATCCTTCATATGAACCTATTATATATGGCAATACTGTTGTGTATAATAAGAGTTATGGAATTTCTTTTTCCGACAATGGTACAATTAG
>JAHDQI010000062.1 GCA_018433925.1 Phycisphaerae bacterium
ATTTGTAGGTTTTCCGGAGGCGCAACTGGCCCTGGCGCAGGCGGCGATTTATATCGCGTGTGCTCCGAAATCGAACGCGTGCGCGGAGGCGATCTGGTCGGCGGTATCGGATGTGCAGTCGGGCCGGACGATTCCGGTACCAGCGCATTTACGGGATTCGCATTATGCCGGGGCTGAAAAGCTGGGGCATGGGATTGAATATAAATATCCTCATCGGTATCCGCTGGGGTATGTGGAGCAGGATTATCTGGGCCAAAAGGCGGCCCGGCCTTACTATCAGCCGAAGGGGATCGGCCGTGAAAAAGCGATGGCGGACTATTTAGAGAAACTGAAACAACAGGTGCGGCGGATTGGCGGGCAGCAGGAATCTGCAGAGGGGGCTTCGGGAAAATAAGGATGGTTTATGAATAAAAAAGAGCTTCGTCAGGAAATCAAGCGGCGCCTGGCCGAGATGAGCCGGAAGGATCGGCTTGACAAGAGCAAGCTGATTTGTCAGCATCTGCTGTCGGCCGAGCCGTTTCAGAAGGCCTCTGTGGTGATGGCTTTTTTGTCGATGCCCCATGAGGTGGATACGACGCCGATTATTCTTCACGCCTGGCAGCAGGGCAAAACGGTGGCGGTTCCGAAGGTTTCGTGGGAGCAGCGTCATATGATTCCGGTGGAGATTCAGTCGCTTGAGACGGGAATGGAAACGGGCGAGTCCGGTCTTCGCAACCCGGTGACGGGCGCTCCGATTCCTTTTGAGGAAATTGACCTGGTTTTGACGCCGGGTCTTGGGTTTGACGGCCGGGGCAACCGGCTTGGGCGAGGGGGGGCGTATTATGACCGTTTTTTCAGGAGTCCGGGGCTTGAGGCCTTGCGCTGGGCGCTAGCTTTTTCGCTCCAGGTTTTTGATCGGATTCCGACAGATTCAAAGGATGTTCCCGTTGATGCGCTCGTGACGGAGCACGGGATTACGCAGTGTACAGATGAAGTTCAAGTGAGAGGGCAGTAAATTGGCCAGACGAAAAAAATATCGTCCGTATCGTGTTCAGCGTTCGAACAGCCGTAAAAACCGCATGATCCTGATTACGCTGCTGATTTTGATCGTGGGGATTGTGGTGCTGATTCAAATCCGAAAGAATCGGCAGAATGGGCAGGTCCCTGAGAAGCCGGTGATTATGCCGGTAACGCTGCCGGAGATTCTGCCGGTGGAGGAGCCGGTTGCGGAGCCGGCCGTCCAGGAGGCGGAGGCCAGGCCGGAGGAGCCGGAGGAGTCCGCGGAATCGGCGGCGCAGGAGGATCCGCAAACGGCGGCCGCAGCGGCGGACGATGCGGGGCAGACCAGCCCGGAGGCCAAAGAATTGATTGACCAGGCGATTGAGGCCCGCAAGGCGGGGAAGATCATCGCGTCTCGTGACTTGCTGAATGATGCGCTGAAGTTTCCTCTCAGCGAGGCGGTCCGAGAGGAAGTGAAAAGCCAGTTGTCGAAGCTGTCGGAACGCTGGCTGTTTAGTCATGAGGTTCAGGCGGATGATACGCTGACGGAGCTTTGCCGGGTCAAGCCGGGGGATTTGCTGGCGAAGATCGGCGATTCGTATAAGGTGCCGTACCAGATTCTGCAGGAGATTAACGGGATTTCGCGTCCGGAGACGCTTCAGGCGGGGCAGACGATTAAGGTGATCAACGGTCCGTTTCACGCGGTTGTATCAAAAAGCACCTATACGATGGATTTGTATTTGCAGGATAAGTATGTCAAGTCGTACCGTGTGGGGATCGGCGAGTCGGGTCGTCGTGAGACGCCGACGGGGCTTTGGCGTGTGAGGCCGGGGGATAAATTGATCAAACCGACGTGGACGGATCCGGATACGGGCCGAACGTATGTTGCCGACGATCCGGATTACCCGCTGGGCTCCCGCTGGATCGGCCTGGAGGGGCTGGAAGGGGCGGCCAAGGGGCGTACGGGTTTCGCGATTCACGGAACGAAGGACCCGGAGACGATCGGTACTCGTTCGTCGAAGGGGTGTATTCGCCTGTATAACGGAGATGTGATCGAGGCCTACAACCTTCTGTTTACGGGCCAATCACTCGTGCGTGTTGTGGAATAAACGGCCGGATCGGCCGGCCAGAGAGGATGGTGTATGAGAACGGCAGGCAAAGGGACACGGGTCTGTCTGGGGGCGTGGGGGGTCTCGGTGGGTTTTCATGCGCTGCTTCTGGGGGTTTTCGCGGGGGTGCGTCTGCATTCGGCGGGGGCGGAGGTTGCCCCGGATTCGGCGGCCTTTGTATCGCTTGATCAGGTTC
>JAHDQI010000134.1 GCA_018433925.1 Phycisphaerae bacterium
ATCATCCTGCTGGCCGGTGCCGACACAAATTTCGCGTACATTTCCTTTTCGATCCACATGGGCAGCGAGGGCCTTCCATGCCTGCGCGACGGCGGGAGCGTACTGCTTTTCATTGAGCCAGCCGTGTTCCACGCCGACAGCTATGGCAAAGGCAAACATGGCCGTACAGGAACTTTCGGTCCATGCGTACGGGTAATCGATAAGCTGCCTCCACATGCCGTTATCCGACTGGTATTTGAGGAGCGCGGCCATCATTTTTTGATAGCCGCTGATCATTTCCGGGCGGAGCGGATGGTCGACAGGGAGAGAGCGAAGCACCTCGGCCAAAGAAGCGGCCACCCAGCCGTTGCCCCGGCCCCAGAAATAATGAAAATCGGGGCCGTGGAAAAACAAGCCGTTGGGCTGCTGAAGTTTTTTGAGATATGCCGCAAGCTGCATGGCGGCGCGGTCGGCATATTTCTGCCGCCCGGTGGCCCGATAGGCCTGGATCTGAAGCATGCCGACCATGTACATGTCATCGATCCACCAACGAGTCTGCTCGGTCAGGCCGTCCTGACGCGGATTTTCCCACTGGCTGTCGGCGAAGGTAAGACCCAGGTCAAGATATCGCTTATCGCCGGTAATCAGGTAAATCTGGAAGGGCACGATGCCTTCCACGTTGTGATCGACATGGGCATGACGCGAGATCAGGATGCTGTCTTCGTCAAGGAATTTTTCATAGCGTTTGATGATCCTTTCCAGCAGGTCTTTATCCCCGATTTTGTCGGCCAGCCGGAGGGCTCCGAGGGCGGTGCAGGCCTCGGCATAATGGAGTCCGCTGTTTCGATAAAGCATATAGTCATTGCGCAGGAGGAGGTTTTCAGCAACGCGGAGGCCGACTTCTTTGATTTCGGCCTCCTCAGAAACCTTTAGGGCCGCTCTGGGCGAGGCCACACAGGATGCAAAGAGGATCAGGAAACACGTCAGCAAAGAGATCGCGATTTTCATTTTTCAAAACTCCCGATTCAGATTCGTTTCTCTTTTCGGACCGCTTTCCGGCTTTATTGACAAAAAAAATGCCCAGGACTGGAGTCGAACCAGCACGAGGTATTAACCCCATTAGGCCCTCAACCTAACGCGTCTGCCAATTCCGCCACCTGGGCTGTAGGGCTTGCATTGTACAGAAAAAACGGGTCCGGGCAAGCTTTTTGTTTGCTGATTTTTTTGAATTGCAGGCCGTTATTTTCCGGACTGATTGTCCCAGAGCATGACCTGGAGGCGAGGAGAAAAGGAAAAACCGGTTTGGAGGCAGGTTTGGGCCAGCCATTGTGATTTTTCGAGGTATTCCGCCCGGGATGCGGCCTGCGGCATCAGGCACACTTTGTAGGGATCGACCGGGGCCAATCTCCGGAGACACTGGGCTATTGGGTCCAGATCCTGCGGGGCATCGACAACAAATTTCAACTGATAGTCGTAGTCGGCCATCAAGACCCTCAGCGCCTTGAGATTGAAACGTTTGGCATCGTGTTCGACGGCCAGTTCCGGATCTTTTGGGGTGGAATTAGACAGTTTCGGGCTGATGCTCATTAAATCACAGGGAAGGCCCGGCAGGTGGCAAATTCCAGCCGTTTCTATTGTAATATGCCGGCCTGGGCGTGCAAGTGCCCTGACGAATTCATTGAGGCCGGTGCAGGTCATGGGCTCTCCTCCGGTAATGACGATATAGGCGGTATCAAAACGAGATATTTCCGTCAAAACCTCCTGTGCGGATTGTTCGCGGCCGGCCTGCGGCGACCAGGCATATTTGGTATCGCACCAGCGACAGCGCATGGGACAGCCGGCCAGCCGGACGAATATACTCGGTACACCGGCCAGACGTCCCTCACCCTGAAGCGAATAAAATATTTCGTTGATCACCATAAACAAACGACCGGATTTTGCCGCTTTACGGAGCCGGTAATTGAATGATGAATGTTGTTCCTGTACCGGCCTGCGAGCGGACCTGAATCGTTCCACCGCATAATTCAAGGATTCGTTTAACGATCGTCAGTCCGAGCCCGACTCCCCCGGCCCCGGAGGCGGGAGCAAGCTGCACAAAAACATCAAAAATACGGTCGAGCTTGTCGGCTTCCATCCCGATTCCGTTATCGGTGATGGTATATTCGACGATGCCTTGTTTGCTCGTGCCGCTGATTTGAATTTCAGGATCACGATCGGGATGCCGATATTTGAGGGCGTTGTCAATCAGGTTGCAGAAGACCTGGTTGATGTGATTGCGGTCGGCAAGACAAGGAGGCAGCGGCCGGGCCTTGATTTGGGCCCGGGCTGATTTGATCTGAAAGTGCAGGACCTGACGGACACTGTCGAGGACTTCGTTCATGTCAACCGGTTCTATGGTCCTCGGATCGGAACCGACGCGTGAGAGCGACAGCAATCCATCGATCAGGGATTCCATTTTTTTCACATTGGTCCGGATAAAGTTTATGGATTCACTGATTTCCTCCTCGGCGGATACCGCGGCATCGGCCCCGTCCTGCCTGCAGCCGGCCGGGTCACGGAGATGGCTGATGAGATCGCCGGAGGAGCGGGCCAGTTCCTCGGAGAAGCCCCGGATGTTAATCAGCGGAGCACGCAAGTCATGCGAGACGGCGTATACAAAATCCTGTAACTGGCGGTTTTTGTCCCCCAGTTTTTCCAACAGGGACTGCCGCTGCTGTTCGGCTTTACGCCGCAGCATTTCCACGTTGATCCCATGTCCGATCAGATATAAGCTGGTGAGCAATACGACGCAAAATACACCGGCGAAAATGATCTGAAGATCGCGGGTCATGACCGCTACCTGGCCTCGGATATCCTCGGCATAGATACCTGTGCCGAGGATCCAGCCCCATGGCTCAAACGCACGAACATAAGAAATTTTTGGAGCAACATAATTCGGATCGTCTTTCCACTGCCAGAGGTATTCGGCATAGCCGGCTTTTTGGGTTCGGGCGATTTCCACGAATCGCGCGAAGAAAAAATTGCCTTCGGAATCAGAATAGTTCAGGAGGCGTTGCCCTTCGAGATCCGGCCGATAGGGATGCATCATCAGTTTGGCCTCCAGATCGCAGATCCAGAAGTAATCTTTCTGCTCCGGCCCGTATCGCATGAAACGCATGCGATCCATCACTCGCCGCTGCGATTCCTCAAGCGTCAATTCGCCCTGGATGACCCTTTGATGATAATGCTCCAGCAGGGAATATCCCACATCAGTCATGTCTTTAATGAATTGCCTTTTTTCTTCATAAATTACGTGTTTGAGCCGGGGAATCATGAAATAAAAAATGGTAATCGCAAACAGGATGAGGGTAACGGCAGCGGGAAGAACGGTATGCAGAACAATGGTTTGCCCGTGTCGTTTATGCGGGATTTCAATTTTTTTTAGATCCGTCATCATTTAGAAACCAACCGCACAATAGGATCCTCCCATTTGGCCGCAACAGACCGGATTGCACTTTTAATCCACTGTGCTCGGCCCGTTCCGGCCGATTTTTAGACCTCGAATTTGTGCATTGCGAAAGGCCTTTTGAGCCGGTCAGCTTGTTTCAGCAGGATGTGAAATGGCTGCCATCCTTTGCAACTACCGGAGAGGGCGGGATTCGAACCCGCGGTAGGAGTTTTTACCCCTACGACGGTTTAGCAAACCGTTGCCTTCAGCCGCTCGGCCACCTCTCCAACTCTATATTTTTCAACGAGTTATCAAAAAAAGCCCGGCGTCATCTGCGCCTTGCTGCCGCCGGATTAACGCCTACCTTACCTTCCCCGATCCGGCATTGCAAGAAAAATACCGTCTAATCCGATTCCTGAGCGTCTCTTTTTTGCATCGGCCTTTGGGCAAACAGTCCCCGGACGGTTTCGGCGGGCAGCCGCACGGCCGGATCGAAGTTTTCCGATTGCATATACTCCAGCAGACAACAGCGCAAGTGCCGGGCGACCGGCCGGGATGGAAGATTGTTTTGAATATCCATGCTGCATACGAGCAGTTTTCCCCGCTCGACAGAGACCTCAAAAAGCAGGCCCAGATTACGGCACAGGTTCCAGTCGTCAATGGCCCGAACCAGCGGGTCGATCTTTGCCGGTAAGGCATTCAGCACAATCGGTTTGGACCCTTCGAGAAGCTGCCACCATTGCCAGTTGCTGTGAAAATCGGTCGGAAAGTCCGCAAAAACCGGATGTTTGGGATCACACAGGATTCCCATCGTATGCTCCGGCTGTTTTGTGAAGGTGATACGATTCCAGAAAATAGGCGAAAAAGACCCCTTTGTCTCACTCGTCAAGGTTTCCGGCTTTGGAATGAGCAGCACCCTGCCGCCGTCTTTCAGTATCTTTTGGGTCGATTGATCGAAGACCTCTGTAACGCAAATGCCGGCCTCGGCCTCCGAGGACATCGGGCGGTTCGGGTAAACCCAGAAATCCCAGTCGTTAGCAATCGCAGTGTGCCTGAGGGCCACCTGAAAATTGAGCTGCCAAGCTTTTTTAAACCGGTTCAGCGGCAGTCGGACCGTGCCGAGGGTTGTCAGGCCGCCGGCAGGAACGGCCGTGAGGGGAAGTTCCCCGGACATCAACACGCGCCCGGCCCGGTCGCGAAGCGTCCAGTCCGGCCGGACCGTAAGGTCCAGGGGCCCGTAATGGGCAATCTCGATTAATGCCTCGAGTATCTGGTCTGTGGTAAAGACAAACTGCTTAAGCCGTGCGAGGGGTACGGTTGGTCCGCAGAATCGGCTGTACTCCTGCGAGGAGACATACCCTTTGGGCTGCCAGAAGCAATCGAGCACGCCGACGGGCGCATTCCCCTGG
>JAHDQI010000008.1 GCA_018433925.1 Phycisphaerae bacterium
ACGTCGGCCGACAGGTCAATGACGATGGCGATCAGGTCGGCGGGGCGATAGACGTTGACCTGTCCCGGCGCGGCGTAGTCGGCGGTGATCGGCGGGGTGTCGATAAACTGGATTTGGATGTCCTCGTATTGGGCCATGCCGGGGATCGGCTTGTCCGTGGCGAAGGGGTAGTCGGCGACGTTGACATGGGCATTGCTGAGGGCCGCGACGATGGAGCTTTTGCCGCTGTTGGGCGTGCCGACCAGGGCGACCTGGCCGGCGCCGGAGCGGGGCACATGGAAGATATCGACGTGCCGGGCGGCCCCTTTTTTGCCGCCGCCTTCGACGGTCTCGCGAAGCTTGCTGATGCGGCGCTTGAGGTCGGCCTGCATGTGCTCGGTGCCTTTGTGCTTGGGGATGGCCCGCAGCATGTCCTCCAGCGCAAGAAGCTTTTCCGCCTCCGTCGGGGCCGAGCGGAAGCGTTCTTCGGCCTTTTTGTATTCCGGTGTCAGATTCGCGGGCAAATCAGGCAATCCTGTTTTTTGACTTTTTGTTCGTTTCTATGAGGCACGGACAGACGCATGATAAAGAAAAACGCCGGGAATGTAAAGACGCTCCCGGCGTTTTTGAGGTCCTGGCCCCGGTCGAATCAGCGAACGGGGATTTTATAAAGCGTTATGCTGACCGGCTTTATTGTGATCTGTTTGCCTGCATCCGCCGGTTCGAGCGGCTGGATTTCGAGGACCGGCTCCTGCCCGGGATCGTTATAGACCATCGGGTTTTCGTGGGCGATCCGCCAGCCGTCGGCCTTGCCGGCCGGGGTCATCGAGTGGAGAGTTAAGCTGACCTGATAGGTGTCGAAGGTGGCGTTTACGAAGCCGACCGTCAGGTACTTTCGGTCCTCGGTCAGCGCCGCCGAGACGTCGAGCCGCTCATCCCAGCCGGATACCTGCACGGGGAGCGTGCCGAATTCCTTTCGATACAGCACGAGCGGCAAACCGGTCGCGTCAAACGCGGCGGCGGTTTTTGTGGTCTTGATACAGCCGATCACGTTGACCGTCTGGGCGTAAAAAGCGCTGTGGAACATGTCTGAGTTGCGGAAGTATTCATGCAGGCCCGCCGCGATGCCCAGCGCATCCTTCATGAAGTAGCGGGTGCCCAGTTCGCCGAAGACATGCGGCCCGTACCAGTAGTTCCATTCTGTCATCGCAATGCGAATGTCTTTTCCCTTTAATGAATCGAGCGACTGGCGCAGGCGGCGATGGCCGTCGGCTTTTTCTTTGATGCGGTTGGGGATCTGTCGAACGTGAGCGGTCAGGTCTCCGCGGGTCTGACAGTAGAAATGCTCGGCGATGGCGTTCATGTGGTCGGCGCAGTTCTTGAGCAGGCCTTCGGACCAGCCGCCGCCCAGGTCTCCGGAGGCGATTGTCACGATGTCCGGGTCCACCTGCCGCATTTTCTCTTCCACCCAGTTATGCTTGAGTACATAGTGGTGAAGCTGCATGTGGCCAAGCTGCCAGTTGCCCCACATCTCGTTGCCCACGCACCAGAACGTAACACCGAACGGTTGCGGATGGCCATTTGCGGCCCGCTGCTTTCCGTACAGGGTATTCAGGTCGCCGTTGGCGTATTCTACCTGTGCGGCGGCCGAATAGGCATCGCCAAAGCCGGTGTTGACGGTGATGAGCGGTTCGGTTTCCAGCAGCCGGCACAGTTCGACAAATTCGTGCATGCCGACGTCATTGGTTTCGATGCCCGTCCAGGCGGGATTGGTGCGGGTCGGACGTCGGTCACGGTCACCCAGGCCGTCACGCCAGTCGTATCCGCTGACGAAATTACCGCCCGGCCAGCGGTAGATTGGGCTGTTCAGTTCCTTGAGAAGGGCCAGGGTATCTTTGCGAAAGCCATTGATGTTGTCGGCAGGCATCAGTGAAACGGCCCCAACGGCAAAGGCCCCGCGGCCACTGCCTGTGATTTCCAGACGGGCATTGTCGGCATCGTCTCCGGCCGTGAATCGAAGCGGATGTGTTTCAAAGGTTGTGGATAGATTTTTGATGGTAATGGTTTGGCGGCCGTCACTGCCGTCGGCCCAGACCAGCGAGACCTGAACCGGGCCGGCAGTTCCGTCGCCGCGAAGCACGATGCGGCCGGTGTAATCATTGCCTTTAAGGAGGGCCAGTTCTTCCTGGAAAATCCCGGCTTGTCGGCCCGCCGGCGAAATGAGGGGGCAGTGTTTGCCTGAAAGCGGATTGACGGTCGTCATGGAAACCGCGTTTTTGGAACCGATGACCTTCCACGGAGAATCCGCCAGGACCCTTGCGCCGGCCCCCGTGACTCGCCAGAGATCTTTCTCGGCAGGTATGGCATAATGAAATTTTCGGTCTTCAAGCATTTCGGCCCAGATGCCGCCGTAGATGCACCGACCCATGTGCTCAATAAACTGGCCGTAAATATATTCGGAGATCGGCTCATTCGTTTGGCCGGGATCAATCCGGATCATTGCCGTGACGGTTTTCGATTCCGGCTTTTTCTCTTCGAGTACCTCAAGGCGAATATCGTCAAACCAGGCGGTGCCTTTGGCCAGGCCCCAGCCCCCGAACAGACAGTTGACCTGAAGCGTATCCAGCCCCGTGTTTTCAAATTCGCACTCGAGTCGCGTCCAGTCATTGGTTCCGATCAGGGCACTTGTCCGTGCTTTTTCTATCATGTGAATGTTCAGCAGGACACCGCTTCCGTCCTGCCGGGAAACATTTTCCGTTTTGATCCAGCCGGAAAGCCGAAAACGCCCGTAGGGCGGCACCTTGACATTTTGTGACCATGCGGCGTCTCCGCCTTCAGCGAGGAACACTTTGGCGCATCGGTTGCCGGAATGCCCTCCCGAGACAGTCAAAAACTCAGCGCGTCCGGCCCATGTGGAACGGACCCAGTGTTCGGGGGCATTGGCCGCACCGTCTTCGAACGAGCCGTTTTGAATGAGATTGTCGGCGGCAACTGCCGAAGAAGAAAAAAGACCTGCGATCAGGAAACAGGAAAGGATTCGAAGTGTCTGTTTTTTTCTCATAGCATGACCTCCATAATTTTCCCATTTTGACAAAAGAGGCAGGCGCCGGTGCCTGCCTCTTGGAGTTTAGTCCTATGGATTAATCTGCAACTTTTTCAGCTACCAAATCGCCGACTTGCGAGGTGCTGTATCCCATTTTTCCTGCGGCCAGTGACTTGAGTTTATTGGCGGTCACATATTTGACGGCCTCTTCGATTTTTTGAGAGGCCTTTTCTTCGCCGAGAGTCTGGAGCATCATCTGCATGGCGCAGATGGCCGCCAGGGGATTGATTACGCCCTGGCCGGTGTACTTGGGAGCCGATCCGCCGATGGGCTCGAACATGCTCACACCATCCGGATTAATGTTGCCGCCTGCGGCGATGCCCATGCCGCCCTGGGTCATGGCGCCCAGGTCGGTAATGATATCGCCGAACAGATTGCCGGTTACCAGCACATCGAACCATTCCGGGTTCTTGACCATCCACATGCAGCAGGCATCCACGTGGTAATAATCCCGGCGGATTTCGGGGTAGTCCTTTTGACCCATTTCGTGAAAGGCCCGTTCCCACAGGTCATACACAAACGTCAGCACGTTCGTCTTGCCGACCAGGGCAAGCGTGTTTTCTTTACCTACGCCCCGGGCCTTCTTGCCGTATTTTCGAGCATATTCATAAGCGTACTTCAGACAGCGATCCACCTGAAAGCGAGTGTAAACGGCAGTTTGAGTGGCTACTTCATGCGGCGTATCCTTCATCATCAAACCGCCGGAGCCGGTGTAGATGTCGCCGGAGTTTTCGCGAACCACGACATAATCGATTTCCTGCGGACCTTTGTCCTTAATCGGTGTGAAGACGCCGGGAAACAGCCGGACCGGGCGCAGGTTGATGTACTGATCGAGTTCGAATCGCATCCGAAGCAGCAGCCCCTTTTCGAGGATGCCGGGTTTGACATCCGGGTGTCCGATGGCGCCCAGAAGAATCGCATCATGCTTTTGGAGTTCGGCAACGGCCCCGTCCGGCAGGATTTCGCCGGTTCGTTTATAGCGTTCACCGCCGAAGTCAAATTCAGTTTGTTCTGTCTTAAAGCCGAATTTGGCGGCCGCCGCATCCATCACCTTGACCGCTTCGACGGTCACTTCGGGGCCGGTTCCATCGCCGCCCATTACTGCAATCTTGTACGTCTTCATCAAACTGGGTCCTTTCTTTGTATCTTTTTTATATAGACTTAACCTGCGAAATTCGCGAAATCCGCTGTCTCGTTTTTATCGTTTTAATTGGGATAGCGTTTCTCTCCCAGAACACCCCCTCCTGGTATCCCTGAATCATCCGGTTGTTCTCGGCTATATTCAGGCGTTTTTCGGTCAGGCAACAGTATACCCGATCCTGTTCAATACCGATATATCGGCGTCCGAGTTTTTTTGCTGTCACGGAGGTTGTTCCGGAGCCGAGAAAAGGATCCAGCACCACGTCGCCCGGACGAGTACTTGCCAGAATGATCTTGGCCAGCAGCTTTTCGGGCTTCTGGGTCGGATGATCGGTATTTTCCGGCATAGACCAGAAGGGGATGGTCAGGTCCGTCCAGAGATTTGAGGGTGCGGTGAGCCGAAAATCACCGTCTTCGCTGCGGTTCCAGTCTTTGGGTCGGCCGTCCTTATGGGTATAGGGGGCGATGACCTTTCGCTTGAGTTTGACCTCTTCTGCGTTGAAGGTATAGTCGCTGGAAACCGTGCAGAACCAGATGTCCTCAGAGCAGTTTTTCCAGTTGGCTTTGGCCCCGCGTCCCTTTTCCCGCTCCCAGGTAATCCGGTTGCGGATCGTAAAATATTTTTCCGCCGTCATCTGTACGGCCCCGCACCCGTTCCAGTCCGAGCAGATATAGACCGAGGCCGTTGGCTTCAAAAGCCGCACTAGCGGCCGCAGCCACCCATCCAGCAGGGCCGCGTACTTTTCCTGAGAGCCCTTGGTAAACCGCTTGCCACCGAACGTTTTATTCAGGTTATACGGCGGATCGAGAAACAGAAGATCGACAAAACCACCCGGCAGAAAGTCGCACGCTCCCTGCATATCCTGGCAGATCGTCGTATTCAGAACCTTCTTGATGCAAGCAGGGCGATTCAGTCGAACAAGCCGTTTGGAAAACGCATGTTTTTCCGCCTCTGTCAAATCAATCGTTCGATTTCTTTCCGCCCGCTGTTTCATTTTTTCTTTATGTGTTCCAAAAGTCCGCCGTCATGAATGATCTCTAAAGCAAAATCCGGCAGAGGAGTAAACTGAATTGTCTTTCCCTGCGACTTGTTGTCAATCGTTCCGGCCTCATAGTCAATATCAAGCTCATCACCGTCGTTGATTTTATCAATCGCACCGGCCAGTTCGATCGGATAAAATCCGCAGTTGATGCAGTTGCGGTAAAAAATCCGCGCAAACGAATGAGCAATTACCGCTCCGACCCTGGCCCCTTGGATTGCCCACACGGCATGTTCACGGCTTGACCCGCAGCCGAAATCATCTCCGCAGACGATGACATCACCGGCCCCGCATTTCTTGACAAATTCCGCATCCAGATCTTCCATGCAGTGTTTGGCCAGTTCGGCCGTATCATCGGTATTCAGGTACCGGGCGGGGATGATCTCATCGGTGTTCACATGGTCTCGTTGATATACATGTGCTTTCGCCATTTTCTATCGTCTCCTAAACAATCCGCTGACTTTGCGGGTTATGATTTCTCCATAAAGTACAGGAAGATTTTTTTTCTTCATATCTTTCATGATCTTCATGGTTATAAATATTTTCTCGGGTCAGCCAGTTTTCCTTCGATGGCGCTGGCCGCGGCGATAGCCGGACTGGCCAGGTACACCTCGCTCCTGGGGTGTCCCATCCGGCCGACAAAGTTGCGGTTGGTGGTGCTGATGCACCGCTCGCCTTCGGCCAAAATGCCCATAAAACCGCCCAAACACGCCCCGCAGGTCGGGGCGCTGACCACACAGCCGGCTTCGTAAAAAATTTCCGCCAGCCCCTCATCAAGGGCCTGTTTCCAGATTTCCGGCGTAGCCGGCACAACGATCGTGCGGATCCTGACCTCTGTGTCTTTCAGGATTTCTGCGGCAATCCGCAGATCCTCAATCCGGCCGTTGGTGCAGCTTCCGATGTAGGCCTGGTCCATTACTTTCCCGGCGCATTGGCTGATAGGTCTGCCGCCGCTGGGAAGATGCGGAAAGGCCACTATCGGCTCCAGTTTCGAGCAGTCAACCGTGTCCTCATGGACATACCGGGCATCCGGGTCGGACTCGAATACGGTATACTCCGTTTTTCCCTTGAGTCGGCCGTTTAGGTACGCCTTCGTCGTCTCGTCAAAACCGATGATTCCGTTCTTGCCGCCTGCCTCGATAGCCATGTTCGTGATTGTCATGCGGGCTTCCATGCTCATTTCTTTCAGAGCCGGGCCAGTAAATTCCATGGCTCGATACAGCGCTCCATCGGTTCCAATTCGCCGAATTACTTCGAGGATCACATCCTTACTGTAGACGCCTTTGGGCAGGGACCCGGTCAGCACAAACTTCATGGATGCAGGCACCTTGAACCAGAGTATCCCCGTGGCGATTGCCGCGGCCAGATCGGTGGAACCGATCCCTGTTGAAAAGGCGCCGAAAGCACCGTAAGTACAGGTATGTGAATCGCCGCCGACGATTACCTCGCCCGGCCGGATGTGCCCCTGTTCGGGAAGCAGGGCATGGCAGACCCCGGCCCGGCCGAGTTTATAGTAGTATCGAATCTTCTTTTCTTTGGCCCACTGATCGAGCCGTTTGTGAAGCTCTGCGCTTTTTATGTCTTTGGCTGGCTGAAAGTGATCCGGTGTAACGACAATCTTTTCCGGATCGAACACGTTGTCAATTCCATGCTCTTTCAGCATCGTGATCGCAGGCGGAGTCGTCACATCGTGGCACATAATCATATCGATTTTTGCATTGATCAGATCGCCTGCCCTGATGGATGTTTTTCCGGCGGCCCGAGCTAAAATCTTTTCTGTGATCGTCATTGGCATTTTTATTGTACTCCCTGTTTATCATAATTGAATTTTTGTTTCCTGGGCGGACCCATTTGATTCTGCGGCAAGCATTCGATTGATCGCATCAACATACGCCTTGGCCGAGGCCTCGATGATATCCGTGGAGACACCGCGGCCGATGAAGGTTCGTCCTGCTTCGTTCTGAATGCGAACGGTTGTCTCGCCCAGGGCCTCTTTGCCCTCGGTAATGGCACGGATGGAATAGGAATCCAGTTTCGGGGCCTGGCCTGTTGCCTGCCGAATCGCCTCATAGGCAGCGTCAACGGGTCCATCTCCGCAGGCCGCCGCCTGCCTGACTTCATTCTGAATTCTCATTCGTACACTGGCCGTCGGCAGAGTTCCCGTACCGCAGGCCACGTGCAGATAATCCAGTTGATATACCTGTTCAACGGACCGGACCTCATCGCTGATAATCACGGCGATATCTTCGTCGAATATCTCTTTTTTCTTGTCCGCCAGTTCCATAAATTTCTGGTAGGCGATTTCAATCTCGCCTTCGGTAAGGTTGTAGCCGAGCTGCTTGCAGCGATCGAGGAAACCATGCCGTCCCGAATGCCTGCCGAGGACCATCCGAGAGCCGTCCAGCCCGATGACTTCCGGTGTCATGATTTCATAGGTCTCACGTTTCTTCAAAATGCCGTCTACGTGGATACCCGACTCATGC
>JAHDQI010000065.1 GCA_018433925.1 Phycisphaerae bacterium
GATCTTGCCGCTCTTTGTCGTTACGCCGCGACTTGCATCGCCGAAGGCAAACGTCGCCGAATGACCCTTTCGGCCAAGGATCTTGCCGCCATTCTCGGTCCCCGCAGGTTTGAGTCCGAAATTGCCCTGCGGACCGCCGTGCCGGGAGTCGTTACAGGGCTGGCTTATACGCCTGTCGGGGGTGAAATTCTCTTTGTTGAATCGGTACAAATGCCCGGCAAAGGGAATCTGCTGCTGACCGGACAGATCGGGGAGGTAATGAAGGAAAGCGCACAGGCGGCCTTTTCGCTGGTCAAAGCCGATGCAGCAGACCTGAAGATCGATTCGGCCCTTTTCGGCAAGAGCGATTTTCATGTGCACGTGCCCGCGGGGGCGATTCCCAAGGACGGTCCCAGCGCCGGGGTGGCGATGTATACATCGCTGGTCTCTCTGTTGCAGAACCGTTCCGTTCGGCCGGATATTGCCATGACGGGGGAAATCACGCTCAAGGGCCTGGTATTGCCGGTTGGGGGACTGAAAGAGAAGATGCTGGCCGCGAAGCAGGCGGGCATCAAGACCGTGCTTTTGCCCCGGCGTAATCAGAAGGATCTGGCCGATGTGCCCGCTGAGGCCAAGTCGGGTCTTTCGTTTGTCTATGTGCGTAGGGTTCAGGAAATTTTGACGTATATATTCGAATCACAGAACAGGAAGTAACGGGTAAGGAGTTTCAGGATGCAAAAGACAGCGTTGATTCCTGTTGCGGACGGGATTGAGGAGATCGAGGCGGTAACGCTTGTGGATGTGCTTCGCCGGGGCGGGGTGCAGGTGACGGTTGCCTCGGTCGGGGCCCTGGAGGTTACCGGCGCTCATGCCATCCAACTCAAGGCGGATTGTCTGATCGGCGACTGCACGGGGCATGCCTACGACCTGATTGCGCTGCCGGGCGGTCTGCCGGGGGCGGAGCACCTGCGGGACTGTAAGCCGCTGATCAAGATGCTTCGGGAGCAGTCGTCGGCAGGGCGGCTGACGGCGGCGATTTGTGCCTCGCCGGCGGTGGTGCTGGCTCACCACGGGCTGCTGGAGGACTGCAAGGCGGTGTGCTATCCGTCGATGATGGATCGGCTGCCTCATCGGGGCCGCGGGCGGGTGGCCGCGGACGGCGGTTATGTGACCAGCCAGGGGCCGGGGACGGCGATGGAGATGGCCCTGGACCTGGTCGGGCGTTTGTGCGGGGCGGCGCGGGCCGAGGAAACGGGTTCGGCACTGCTGTTCAGGCCGCCCTGTGATTAACGACTCTTTCTTTCCGGTTTAGAGAGCGATGATGTAATAGTATCCGCTGCCGGTTTGCTGAAAGATGCCGTCGGCTAGATCGCCATCGTCGAATTTGGCATCAATCTGTCCCATGAATTCCTCATCGCGTGTTTCGCCGGAGCCGTCAAAAGTGACGCCGATTCCGATGCAGGAAGTGAATCCGGCGGGAACATCGAGGTCGGCTACGTGCCATTGTCCGCCGATGGGGGTGTGCTTGGTCCATTTTCTGGCTTCGATAAATTCTTCCCATCCGACAGGTACCTGGCCGGGGTCGGCGCTTTCGATGAATTCGCCTGTTTTATAGCGGTAGTATTCGGCCGCGTTGACGAAGGACTTGATGTTGGTGACGAAGGTATTCTGCCGGGCATCTGTGCTGGCGTTATTGATCGAGATGATGACGACGGCCGCAAGTAATCCGAGGATTAATACGACGATCAGGACCTCGACCAGTGTGAATCCTTTTTTCGCTTCTGCTTTCATATTTTTTATAACCTCCTGATCCTCAACTTGGTTATATTCACGGAGTCCTGTATAAAGTATAGAAAACAAATGGATTGCCGCAAACCGGTGCGAAAGAAATTGAGATGGAAATCTACGAAAGGGTCCGATAAAGCATTTTTTGGATCGTTGGTTTTTGGCAGTTGGTTTTGGCGGCCGATTTAAAAAAAGCTGTTTTTCCTGGTTTTTGGGCTGGAAACGCGGTTTTTTGGCGGTTTTGTAGGTATTATTCCTGATGCCAAGTTTGTCCGTTGTTTTCCCTTTTTTGTCCGCTCTTTGTTCTGTTTTTTCCGTTTTTTGTCCAAAAATTGCCGCTTTTTCTCCGGTTTTTTCCGAGTTTTGCCAGCGTTTTAACGTTGCCGAGAGAAAAGAAATAAGGAATCCGCCTTTGGCGGAAACTGTTTTTAAAATCCCCCTCCCCCTGCGTGTGCTCCCCCTTGGCAGGGGGAGAGCTTTTTTACGGCCAGGGCGCACA
>JAHDQI010000384.1 GCA_018433925.1 Phycisphaerae bacterium
GTCGGCCAGCAGGATGAGTCCGACCAGCCACGTGCAGACCAGCACGATGGCCGTGCCGAGGACAGCCAGATGCTTTTTGAGAAAAATCCCCGCGGCAATGCCGAGGATGCCGCCGTTGCCGTCAGGCACGGACCCGGCCCGATAGAACAGAAAAGACCGTTCGGGCCAGAGCAGGTACCAGGTAGTCGAACCGGCCGCGACCAGCAGAAGCAGGCCGATCAGGCGGAGGTTCAGTTGAGTGATCTTTTTTCCGGCCAGATGCACCAGCAGCAGAATGCCGATGCCCAATAGGGCGATCAGGGCTCCGGGACCGATGTATTTCATAATATAGAAAGCGCAGAAGGCGCCGGCTCGGCCGCACCAGTTGGCGACCGGATGATTGGTCGGCCAGACATACCGGCTGGGGGCGTCGCCAATGTCGAAACTCAGTACGCTGAAAAACAGGAAGACGCAGGCCGCCAAAAGAAGACCTTCACTGGCGACTTTGTATATATTGACGGACGAGCTGCTTTTGGATTTCGTCCGGCTCCGTTGGGTGCGTTTTTTGGCCATGCCTTTAAAGTCCTATAAAGTCCACAAAGTCAAGATTTCAATATTGTTACGGCCTTTTTTGGGCGCATCCTATTATATCGGCAGGTTGACCGTTTTCACTGCAAAAGCGGGGGGCTGGTAAAATAGAGTGGCGAAAATGGACAATCTGCGCCTGTTTTTGGGTTGAGTCAATCGAGTCGGCGTCGGGGGGCTTGGATGCGGGGGCTGCCGAAAAACAGGAAAGTGATCAGGATCAGGCCGGAGCCGGCGGCGAACAGGGCGGTTCGGATTCGGGGTTTTCGGCATCGCAGGAACCAGGAGGGCAGGTCGGTTTCGGCGGCGGCCGGGCTTTTCTGCATGTCAGCCAGGATGGACTGGGCTGTCTGCCGGAGGGCCTGACTGCCGGGCGGAAGGTCCGCGGCGGAGGCGTCCTCGGGAAGGTGCGTTGAGGTGCCGAAGGTGACTCGCTCAAGGCGGCGGAGGACGTTGGGCTCGGTTCGGACCAGGTTGATCTGGGCCTCGTACTGGGCGGTCAGGTCGGCGATTTTCTCGTTTTGCCGCCGGATTTCATGGAGCATCCGCCGGTTGGTCAGGCAGGTGCTGATCTCCGGGTCGATGAGGATAGACAGGGTGATGGCGGCTGCCCCCACGGTAAAGAACAGGCAGAAGAGCACATACCGAACGATCAGGCCGAATCGGGAATTCATATGGGTTATATCGGTATGAGAGGGGCAAAAAGCTGAAAAAAGGCACCGGGCCCCGGGTTAGGGGGTCCGGTGCGTTGTGTTGCTCGCAGTCCGTTACGAGACAAACTTGAATATTTCGCCGCCGTAGCGGGCGCTGGATCCGAGTTCCTCGTGGATCCGCAGCAGTTGGTTGTACTTGCAGATTCGGTCGGTTCGGCAGGGGGCACCGGTTTTGATCTGCCCGACGCCGGTGGCCACGGCCAGGTCGGCGATGGTGGCGTCTTCGGTCTCGCCGCTGCGGTGGCTGATGACGGCCGTGTATCCGTTGCGGGCGGCCAGGTTAATGGCCTCGAGCGTTTCAGTGAGGGTGCCGATCTGGTTGACCTTGATCAGGATCGAGTTAGCGGCGCCTTTTTGGATGCCGTCGGCCAGGCGTCTGGTGTTGGTGACGAACAGGTCGTCGCCGACGAGTTGGCATTTGCCGCCGAGCTTTTTGGTCAGGTCGGTCCAGCCGGCCCAGTCATCTTCGGCCAGGCCGTCTTCGATACTGACGATGGGGTATTTTTTGACCCAGTTGGCCCACAGGGCGATCATCTTGTCCGAGGTGGTTTTCTTTTTGGGGTCGGACTTGAAGAAGCGGTAGTTTTTGGAGGACTTGACCCACATTTCGGTGGTGGCCGGGTCGAGGGCGATAAAGACTTCTTTGCCTGCCTTGTAGCCGGCCTTCTTGATGGCGGCCAGGAGCAGTTCGACGGCGTCTTCGTTTTTGGCCAGGGACGGGGCGAATCCGCCTTCGTCGCCGACGCCGGTGCTCAGGCCTTTGCCCTTGAGAACGCCCTTGAGGGTGTGGTAGATTTCAGCGCCCATCCGCAGGGCGGCGGGGAAATCTTTGGCGCCGACGGGCATGATCATGAATTCCTGGAAATCAACGTTGCTGTCGGCGTGGGAGCCGCCGTTGAGGACATTCATCATCGGAACCGGCAGCATGTTGGCGTTGCAGCCGCCGATGTATCGGTAGAGGGGAAGCTGGCAGGAGGAAGCGGCGGCCCTGGCGGCGGCCAAGGAGACGCCGAGGATGGCGTTGGCGCCGAGTTTGGCCTTGTTGTGGGTGCCGTCCAGTTGGCACAGGAAGCTGTCCAGTTCTTCCTGGGCGGTGGCGTCCATGCCGATGACTTCCTGGGCGATGATTTCGTTGACGTTTTTGACGGCCTTCTGGACGCCCTTGCCGAGGTATCGTTTGGCTTTGGGATCGCGCAGTTCGACGGCCTCGTAGGCGCCGGTGCTGGCTCCGCTGGGCACGGCGGCCCGGCCCAGAGACCCGTCATCCAGCAGCACATCGACTTCGACGGTCGGGTTGCCGCGTGAGTCGAGGATTTCGCGGGCTAATACATCCACTATTGTCGTAAACATCATAACTTCCCTTTCTTTGCCTGGTAGGAGCCCCGCCAAGGCGGAGATCCCGATTGGTAACTTGTTTTATGAGATCGTTCCTTAGCCCCAGAATGTACCTTGGCCCGGCGGATTTTTGAAGAAAAAAATTGCACCCGGCGATTTTCCTTGTTTCTGGGACGAAAACACGATTTTTTGGGTAGTATTCCTGACGCCCAGCGTGTCGGTTTCTTGTCCTTTTTTCATTCGAACTTCTTAATTTATTATCGATCCATCACGTCCGAATCGAAGCGTTTGCGCGACCCCCAACAGACCCAAAATCCCGATTTTTAAAATTTTTTTTACCCCTTACCCGGCTTATGCTTACGGCATTTTCGCCCGTTCAAAAATCCCGAATTTTCGAAGCGTTTGTGCAACACCGCCTCTATATACGGAGGGACACCGTTTTTCCCTCCGAGACGAAAA
>JAHDQI010000337.1 GCA_018433925.1 Phycisphaerae bacterium
ATAGTGAAAAAGTATTATCTATTACGGATTGTTAAATACTGATTTGTGAAGATGGGGGCGAAAGACAATGGACCTTATGGACAGAGTGGACGGGTACTAACCGCAAGGGCACCGGGCACACGGAGATTACCGGGCAGGGGATCGGCTGCGCAATCGAAGTGCATCGGACTCTCGGACCGGGATTGCTTGAATCGGTCTATGAGAAATGCCTGATGGCAGAATCCCATCGCCGAGCGGGTCATCGGAACACTCCGGCGGGAATGTCTCGACCTCATCATCGTCCCGAACGAAAGGTATCTCCGGTCGGTATTGGGCCAGTACATTGACGACTATTACAACGTCAGCCGAACGCACATGTCCCTGAACAAGGACTCGCCCGTTTCCAGACCGGTGCAGTCGCACGGCAAAATTGCGAGCAAATCCATCCTCGGCGGCCTGCATCACATCTATACCCGGGTTTCCTGAAACCTGCCGTCCGGTCTGGTGTCGCCGCACCCGGTCTTCGCGGAGGGTGAGAAATCTCGCGAATTTGCCTTCAAGCCGGGCAGAATTTCGTTTCCGATTCCCGTAATCTGAACTTTCTAAAGAACGAATTCAACATAACCATCCGGAAAAATCGCCTGCCTCAGACGCCAGATATGTTTTTGCACAGGACAACAGGTTATTTGTTATAAACTTTTACATACTTACATACCTTTTTCTTAAAACAAAAGGTGCGATTATGAAAAACAAGACGGAGTATGGTTCAGGAATTGCAACCAATTCTATCGTAAAGGCCAGATCATTCTTTAGGTAATGGTTCTTATCCCAATCGTCTTGGAACAAAAGATCAAAATCAAATTCATTGTCTATTAATACAAGCCCTCCATTGTCATAACTTTGAGACATCCAAATAGCTACTGTGCTATTTGCTGGGTTAGAATTTTCCGACACGGAAAGAAACCAAATATATTCTTGTCCAATTTGTAATTTTATATTACCTAGATCTAATTGAAAACTTTCACTTTCTCCAAATCCTGAAGTAGTCAATTCTTCAGATTCATATAGAACTTGACCTGTGATCTTTGTACCATCCCATTCATATATATACACACCAAAATTTAATGGATATGATGTACCAATGATGTCGTACACTTTAAAAGAGAGGGAATGCAAATACTGATCATCTCCTTCTACCAATTGAAAAGTCTGTCCAATTGTAGAAATGTTTTCGGGGCCTAAATAGCCCATTACACCTCCAAAAGGAGGATTTCCTACAATTGTACCTTGGCATTCAAAAGACAATAAGCACAAAGAAAGGAACAAAACGAAAAACTTGCAGACGAAAACTGGCATTGATTTCATAATCACCCTTCTCTTTTAATTTGGTCAATATATATCATTTTACATGGCGATTTGTCAAACATTTTTTATTTTTTCTCCCGGCGTGAATTTAAGGGGTCAGGAGCCTTTTAGTTTTGGGTCGCCCGCGCGGGCGAAGCGTAGAGACCAAATTCAGTCGATTGGCCATTTGTGTCACCCACGTATCAGACCCATACGGACTCCCTCGTCGGATGCAGTTTTCCAGTTTCATCAGATCCGTTTCATTCGGCAAAATATCCACTAATTTGAGCCAGTTAAGCGGCAACTTCACCGGACCAGCATGCAACGTCAGCCCTTCTTTTTCGGCGCCCTGCCGAATTGCCAGACTGCTCCAAGGCCAATCCCGACTGCGATCCACCAGTTTGGCCCGCATGGGATTGCTCTCTACATATCGCAAGACTGTCAGATAATGTTCACTTGATTGAACCGGAAAGCTCTTAAAACGCCCCTGATACAAATGGCCCATCCCGGCCGTGCCGTGGGCAGCGTGCCATCGCTGACTATGCGTCATGGTCACCCACTGCATAAACACAGACAGGTCACCGTCCTGACGCGGCCACAGCAACAAGTGCCAGTGGTTGCCCATCAGGCAATATCCAGCCAGCCGCATTGAAAACCGTTCCAAGCCTTCACACAAAATCTGTTCAAAAGCGGAAAAATCGCCCTGCTTTTTGAAGATGCGCAGACGGCCGTTTGCACGGTTTAATACGTGATAAACGATATTACCAACAACTTTTCGTTTTATCCTTGCCATCCCATCAACCAACCATAAAAAAAGGCTCCTGACCCCTTTAATTTTCTCCCTTCTTGACGGCCGTGATCCGCAAGTTGCCTTCAGCAGCAGTAACCTCAAAAGCCCCCCGCTCATCCGTTACGGCCGTAAGGTTCAGCCCCTCCTGTCGGCCGTCCGCCGTCTCCACCAAACCGGAAGCCGCTGCATGAACCGCCGCCCCAGCCACCGGACTGCCGTCCTGGTCCACTACCGTACCGCTTGCTGTAACGGCCCTGCAGGGTGAACTGATAAGGAATAATCCACTTGTTACAAACAGCGATATAAGTAATTTTGTCTTCATAGCACACTCCTGAAAATATTTGAATTTAATGTTTCATTTTCATGGCACAAATAGACAGTTCCTGTTTTCATACGATTCCACGCCTAACTTCGTTAGACCGTGCCAAACTGATCATTTCAAATTACTATTTACTTAACAATCTATCTTTGCCCCTAGCACCAGGCAGCTCCTTTAATTTTCTCAATTCAATATTTTGGTTATAAATAAACAGATTTTCCGCAATATCATATTTTTCATCTGGATAAGTTTTATATTCCTCAATTTTTTTACCCTTAATTAAAAATGATATCGAACTGTTTTCTTCGGATACTGTCGAATCTAATTCCAATAGAGGATGACTAACGATTTCAATAGTCATCTTATAAACAATCAATTCATTCGATCTGCAAAGGGGATTTGCAATAGTTAAGGGATGTGTCATATAAATTATCTTTTTTTCCATGTCAATAACATAGATTTCTCTTTTATCGTTTTTTTTAATCTGCGAATAAAATAAAATTTTATTTTTATCAGGAACCTCATAAACATCAGATAAAATGATATTTTTATCAGATAAACATTTTATTTCATACTTATCACTTCTCGGAAGTCTCGTTGTAGTCAGATTCTCTCTTACTAAGCCAAATCTGACTACCCAAGAATTGCAAATCAAAAAAAAGGAAAAGAGAAATAAAATAACTAAGAAAAATATACCGAAATATAATTTTTTGCAATTTTTCATTATTTTCACTTTAATAATTCAAGGAACTTGAGCGTGAGGTGGTGACATATTACACCTTCTTACTGTACAATTCATTCTTTGATTTTCCGAAAGCGGAGTTATACTAACACCCTTTCCAGAAGAGCTACCCTGAGCCACAAAACCATTCCCAATATATATCATTGAATGCCCATCTCCCGCAAGAATGTCTCCTGGCAGTAAATCTTCATCTCTCAATGGTTTCCCTTCTTTCCCTTTCATAACTACTGGATAACCCGTCATTTCAAAGTTCGGATTTGCCAGTTGAGAAGCAGAAGGCGGATCCGGCCATCCACGGTCGTTAAGGCGTCTTGGAAATGGAGCTCCTGCCCCTTCTGTATAAGCATCTCTTACAAAACGATTACATTTATAACCGCGAGGAAAAGGATATTCCTGATCATACTTCCACCGAAAAGGACTAGACGCCATGCCTTCAGCCCATTCTGCTGCCCTTTCGTTATATGGTCTTTGTGGTCTTAAAGCAGATTCTTCCTCTGGTGTTAGTTTCCGACCTCCTTCAGTAAATGGGACCGGATATAACATAGCCCCCCAAGGATCAATAAAGTTTGTGGGATTATTTCCGCAGTACTGGTAGAGGTTCATGGAATCGGCGTAGCCGATGGGGTCGGGCTGGAGGAAGCGGCCGAGGGCGGGGCTGTATATGCGGGCGCGGTAGTAGTACAGGCCGAGGCCGGACTCGGCGTCGAAGCGGCGGGCGGTGAACATGTAGGGATTGCCGCAGGCGGATTTGTTCTCCGCGCGAGGGGTTCCGCTGCCGTCACAGACCTTGGTATTTCCGAATGCATCGTATCGATAGCGTTCGACGATTGCGCCGGAGGCATCGACGAGGGCAAACAGGGAGCGGCGGCCGTCGGATGAGACGGGCGGGGGGAAGGGGTGCGTTTTTCCGGGTAAAAAGCCCACGTCTGTACTCCTTATTTCATGTCCGGATTATATGGAAACGGGAGGAGAAAGCCAAGGCAAAAATGAAGGGTTTCTGTAAACCTACATTTTGGCGGCAACCGGGCGGGATTGCCGGGCGTTGTGTCGCTATCCAGATCGCGGACACCGGAGGCGATGGATTTGGGTCGGGTTATATGCGGAAACGCTGGATTTCTTTTTGGTGGAGGGCTTTCCAGACTCCTTTGCGGAAGAACCAGAAGAGTACGGCGGTTCTTGCGGCCCAGTCCGCGGCGGTGGCCAGCCAGACACCGACCAGCCCCATGTCCATTTTGAAGGCGAACAGCCAGGTGCCGCCGAGGCGGAAGACGAGGGTGCTCAGGAGGGAGGCGTAGAGGGGGGTTCGGGTGTCTCCGGCTCCGCGGAGGGCGCCGACAAAGATAAAGGCAAACGCCATAAAGGGCAGTTCGAGGGCGGAGATGCGCAGGGCGGCGCCGGAGAGGGAGAGGACTTCGGGGGTGGCTCCGAAGACGCGGATCAGGACCGGTCCGGCCAGGGCAAAAAGGATGCTGAGCAGTCCCATCGCCAGTCCGGCGGTGATCAGCAGTCTCCTGACGGCGATTTCGGCGATGTGGTCGAGTCGGGCTCCGACGGCCTGTCCGACGATGGTGGCGGCGGCAATCGCCAGGCCCCAGGCGGGCATGTAGGCGAAGGATTCCATTTGCAGGGTCAGTTGGTGGGCGGCCAGGGTGGTTGTGCCGAGGGCGGCCACGAGCCGCATGAACAGGAGGTAGGAGGCGGTATTGGCCAGACGTTCTGCGAGGGCCGGGGCGGCCAGGTACCACAGGCGGCCGAGCATGACGGCTGAGAGAGAGCGGAAATGGCTCGGCCGCAGCCGGATGCTTTGGGGCGAAAACAGCATGCCGATGGACAGCAGGGCCCCGGCGGTGCGCGCGATGACGGTGCCCCAGGCGACTCCGTAAAAGCCCAGTTTGGGCACGCCGAGGCCGAAGGCGAGCATGACGCTGGCGGCGATGTTGATCAGGTTGGTCAGGACGGAGATCCACATGGCCAGGACGGTGTCGCCTTTGCTGCGGTGGATGCCGTTGCTGGTGAAGACGGCCAGGCCGAACAGGCAGGAAAGCAGAAGGATGCACAGATAACGGGAGCCGGGGGCGATGACCTCCGGGGCGGCGCCGAGGAGTTTGAGGATGCTGTCGGAAAACAGAAACCCCGGCAGGGCCAGGAGGGCGGCGGTGGAGAAGGCGATGGTCAGGGCCAGGGCGGTATAGCGGCAGGCGGCGGTGCGGTCACCCTGTCCCCAGCTTCGGGAGACGATGGAAGAGGCGGAGATGGACAGGGCGATGTAGGGGGCGTTGATGAAGAACATGGCCAGGGCGGAGAGGGCAGTGGCGGCCAGGAAGGTTTCGCTGCGCAGCCAGCCGACGATCATGGTGTCAACGAAAAAGACCATGGAAAAGAGGGAGTATTCGATGATGGCCGGGAGGGCGAGGGTCATCAGGGTGCGGTTGAGATGGCGCAGCCGCAGGTTCAGGCGGCGGGGGCCTTCGTCAAAGGAGATGGTCTGGTTTTCCGACATTTGCGCACATCCGTTTCGAATTCGGCGGAAAACAACATAGTATAGGCCGGATCGGGGTCGGCCGCAACGGGAAAAGGCCCGCCGAGAGGGAAATTGACGCCGCCGGCGTTATGGGATAGAATCGGCGTGTTGCCAATTCAGTGAAAGGAAAGAGTGTGAAGATCACAGCCGATCAGAATATTCCGTTTGTGAAGGAGTGCTTTGAATCGCTGGGGCAGGTGCGTCTGTATGGCGGCCGGCAGATTACGCGGGATGCCGTGCGGGATGCCGATGTGCTGCTTGTGCGGAGCATTACGCCGGTGGATGAGGCACTGCTGTCGGGCAGCCGGGTGAAATTCGCGGCGACGGCGACGATTGGGATGGACCATATCGACCGGGCGTACCTGGAGCGGGCGGGGATCGGGTTTGCCTCGGCGCCGGGATCGAACGCCAACAGTGTGGCCGAGTATGTGGTCGCGGCGCTTCTGGCGCTGGGCAAGAAATACCGGTTTACGCTGGAGGGCCGCAGCATCGGGATCATCGGGGCCGGCAATGTGGGCTCGCGGGTGGATGCCAAGTGCCGGGCGCTGGGGATGCGGACGGTGCTGAATGATCCGCCGCTGGAGCGGGAGACGGGCGATGAGAAATACCGGCCGCTGGCGGAGGCGATGGGGGGTGATATTGTGACGCTGCATACGCCGCTGACGAAAGAAGGGGCGGATAAGACGTTTCACCTGGCTGATGAGCGTTTTTTTGCGGCGATGAAGCCGGGGGCGATTTTTGTAAATACGGCTCGGGGCGGGGTGATGGATACGGCGGCCGTGAAGGGGGCGGCGGCGACGGGAAAACTGGGGGGACTGACGCTGGATGTGTGGGAGAATGAGCCGAACCCGGACGGGGACCTGCTGGAGAAGGCGGATTTGTCCACGCCGCATATCGCGGGGTATTCGTTTGACGGCAAGGTGAACGGGCTGCTGATGATTTATCGTGCGGCGTGTGACTTTTTCGGGGTGGAACCGACGCATACGGAGGGGGATTTTCTGCCCGCGCCGGATGTGGCGGAGATTGCGATATCGAAGGAACAAGCGGAAAGCCGGCCGGTTGAGCAGATTCTTTATGATACGGTTGGGCAGGTGTACGCGATCGGGCGGGATGATTTGAATCTGCGCAGGATTGTGCCGTTGCCGGAAGGGCAGCGCGGGGCGTATTTTGACCGGCTTCGGAAGGAGTACCCGGTTCGGCGGGAGTTTCAGAATACGGCGGTCAGGGTTCCGACGCGAGCGGGCGATCTTGCTGAGAAACTGGCGGGGATTGGGTTTGCGGTGAGGACGGAGGGGTAAGTATGGCGGCTCTTTGCCAACTTGTCACATGGCCGGGGGGGCAACTGGATTTTTCGCGGGGGCCGCTGGTGATGGGGATTTTGAATGTGACGCCGGATTCCTTCAGCGACGGGGGAGCGTATCCGGATGCGAAGAGGGCCGTTGCCGCGGGTTTGGAGATGGCGGCGCAGGGGGCGGCGATTGTGGATGTGGGGGCTGAGTCCACGCGTCCGGGCGCTGAGCCGGTGCCTGCCGAGGAGCAGATCAGGCGGGCCGTTCCTGTGATTGAAGGACTGGCCGGGCGGATTGGGATTCCGATCAGCATGGATACCACTGATGCGGCTGTTGCGGCGGCGGCCGTGGAGGCGGGGGCCTCGATTCTCAATGATATTACGGCGCTGGCGGATGAGCGGATGGCCCGTCTTGCGGCCGAGAAGGAGACGCCGGTTGTGCTGATGCATATGCAGGGGACGCCCCGAACGATGCAAAGCCGGCCGCAGTATGAGGATGTGACGGCCGAGGTGCTTTCGTTTCTGGTGAAACGGGCTCAATACGCCGAGTCGATGGGGATCGCGCGGGATCGGATTTTTCTGGATCCGGGGATCGGGTTCGGCAAGACGACGGAGCACAATCTGCAACTGCTTCACCAGTTGAGACAGTTTGGTGAATTGGGCTGGCGGGTGCTGGTTGGGACCAGCCGCAAGCGGTTTATCGGGGAGATTACGGGCAGGAGGGAGCCGAAGGAGCGGCTTTGGGGGACGGCCGCGACGGTGGCAATGGCGGCGGCCGCCGGGGCCTCGATTGTGCGTGTGCATGATGTGGCGGCTATGGTGGATGTGGTAAAAATGGTCCGGGCTGTTCATTCGGCTAACAAATAATATGATCTATGTGTATATTGTTTTCCTGCTGCTTTTGAACGCCTGCTGGCTGGGGCTGGTGTTTTTTTATCTGCCCGGCAACTGGCTGATGGTGCTCACAACAGGCGGATTTGCCTGGTGGCATTGGGAGCGTGGGGTGTTTTCATGGTGGACGCTGGGAACCATTGCACTTTTGGCTCTGGCGGGGGAAATTGTGGAATTTTTTGCCGGATTCGGCGGGGCCAGGAAGGCGGGCGCAGGTTTTTGGGCCTCGATGGCGGCGATCGGCGGGGCCCTGGCGGGGGCGTTTTTGGGAACGTTTCTGATTCCGGTTTTCTTTTTCGGAACCTTGCTCGGCGGGTGTATCGGGGCCGGTCTTGTGACATGGGCCATTGAGCGTTTTATCAGCCAACGATCGGCCGGTTCGCTTCGGTCAGGGATTGGTGCCGGCACGGGTGTTTTCATCGGGACTGCGTTTAAGGTGCTGATGGGCATTTTGATCTGGCTGACTGTAGCGACCGCGGCTCTTTGGCCATGAGATTGGTCGTTTTTCGCCGATTCGCTTTTGTTGAGTAAGGGACGCTATGGTGAGCGGATAAAATCGACCAGAGCATCTCCGTACTTTTTCCAGA
>JAHDQI010000287.1 GCA_018433925.1 Phycisphaerae bacterium
GCCACCGATGAAAAAACATAAACCGGCTGCCGTCGGTATTCCACAGGATAGGATTGAAATAATGCATGTCTTCCGGATGGGCTGGGCTGTAGGGAACCTGAACAAGATCGGCAATGGAAATCAGAAACTCCGACTCGCCGGTTCGCATATTGACCCGAAAAATGCCGGCGTCTTTCGGGGCGGTCATCTTTTGGGTCGGATCGTTTACTCCGGCATATCCATACCCCCGCCGCAGGTATTCCACCCGCTCAAAATTTAGCGACAGGCCCCATTTCCCGTCCGGGCTGACCGTATAGACCGCACGCGGCAGGGTCCGCATCCGCTTGGTTTTCACATTCAGAATCCGGCAGACAAAACGGTCTCCCTCGCGGTCGTTCCACATCACCTCGCTGTCGCTGCCCGGCAGCCACTGGAGCATACAGCCCTGCTGCCAGCCCCAGGCACGCGTTTGGCCCAGTTCAATCCATTTATTGTTGTCCTGCAAGTCGATCATTCCGACCTTGATCACATCCTCCGGTGTCGGGCTGCGGCCGTCAAAACCCACCTGCATGGTCAGCGCATATCGATCGGTCGGATCGGTTTGGAACTTGTCATAATAACTGAACCAGTGTCCTTCAGGGCCTTCAGTCAGCGTCTGCACCGGCAAATAATCGCTCTCTTGGGTCGCCTTCAGCGCCTCCCAAAAAGTGTCCGCCTTTGGAGAAGGGGCCGAAAACGCAATGCCTGTAAGCAACCCCACCATTATCATGACTATCCATCTACTCATGTTCAATCCGTTCCTTAAAATAAACTTTCGTTATTCGATTCAAAATACAAACACCAGTTCTCCCGCGTAGCTGCCATCGGCAACGGTCGGCTGTCCGGCCGGTCCCAACTCGGAGGCCCTGAGAAACTTGGTCCCGATGGGGCTGATCGCGTGCATAAACGAAAGATCGCCCTGCGGAGACAGAGTCGCTTCCTTGACCGGCTTTTCTCCATTCAGAAGCTCTCCGATCCGAAAATAAAGCCCCTCCGTAGGGTTAAACACACGAACAGAACCGTTTTTTGTCCGGACATCCAGCCAGTAAAAATCGCCGTAATAACCCGCAAACAGCGGATAGTCCCAGGACAGACCGGGCACCACCCGTTTGGCATCCCGCTGCCAGACATCCAGCCGGCCCCCTTTCAGCCGGTTCTTCCAGACTCGATGCGGACCTGATCCCAGCCAGCGCATCCCCTCCATATCCGCCTCCGGGCAATCAAAGGCAATCCCGAAGTGATCATACGCCATGCCGAAATGATCGTAATTGTCCTGGCCCAATGTAAATTGATACGCCAGCGTCAGCTCGCCCGTTGGCTGAACCGTCCAGGTAAACTGCTCCAGACCGCCGCTGTTTTGGGCTCGAATGACAACCGTATCATCATCGCGGGAATAGGCTACCCTGGCAGGCCCCACGTCGGCCTGATATGACGCATCATCCGTCCCGAAGACAACACGCGGTCCGTTGGATAAGGGGATGATTTTCCCATCCCTGATTACCTGCAGCAATAAGCCGTTCGTTTTGTCGAATGCATACTGATAATGACCGGCGGATACAACAATACGATCCCCCTCCACGGAATATTCCGGCCGTTCGGATGCGCCGCTTTTTCCGCTTTGTGCAAAGGCCCGGCGGGACTGAATCGGCAGCGACCAGGTCCACAAATCCTGCCCGGCTGCATCCTGCACCGTTATATACAAGGCGTCATAGTCGCCCCAGTTTTCATCGATCACCAGCTCAAACCGGCCGGATTGTCCCGGTTTGATATTCGGCCCGGCCGCGGACCCGGTTCGCTCGACAACATGGCCGTCGCGTCCGGAAAAAGCGGAGGGGAACCTGACAAGCTGCCAGATAAACCGGGTCTGATCGGCATTCGTAAAACTGTACTGATTGGCAACGGAAATGGATACCTGATTGCCCGCCTCCGGAAGCTGCGCTTCGATTTGAATCGGCGACCAGATTTGCTGAATCGTATAATAACTGCCTTCCTTCTGGCGATACGGCCCGACGATTCCATCCGGCGCCCAGTTGCCGGCCACGTCGATTTTGCCGTCCTGATCGGTCCGGACAACGCCTTCATCCAGCAGCGCCCATAGAAAACCGCCGCCGCCATACGGAGACCGGCTCATCAGATTCCAGTAATCCTCCAGCCCCGCGCCGTGCCCGCCGTCATATAGCCCGTGCAGAAACTCCGTCGGCATGAAAATCAACGGCCCTTCCAGCTTTTGCCGCGTGCTTTCATAGGTTTCATAATGATCGGTATCAATGCCGCTGAATTTTTCCCAGGGATGCAGAACCGGCCGATTCTGCGGATCGTGAATCGCGAAATCGCCGTCCAGTTCCGTGTTCCAGCCGCCTTCGTTGCCGTTGGCCCAGAAAAGAATCGAAGGATGATTGACATCCCGGCGGACCATCGCCTCCAGCAGCGTCCTGCCGATGCCGGTATCATACGGGGGCTTCTGCCA
>JAHDQI010000124.1 GCA_018433925.1 Phycisphaerae bacterium
GCAGCCAATACCGTAGCCATCGGATCGGCATTGCCCACATCCTCGGCCGCACAGACAGCGATCCGCCGCGCAATAAAACGAAGATCCTCTCCGCCGGCGATCATCCGGGCAAGCCAGTAAACCGTCGCGTCAGGATCAGAGCCCCGCATCGATTTCTGCAAGGCGCTGGCAAGATCATAATGCGTATCACCGCTGCCGTCATACTGAATCGTCTTGCGCTGAATAGATTCTTTAGCATTCGTCAAATCTACGACAATCCTGCCCGTTTGGCCTTCTTTTTTCCGTGATAAAACCGCCACCTCAAGACCCGTCAGGGCCTTGCGGGCATCCCCATCACTCATTATCGCCAAAAATTCAAGGGCTTTCGGGTCCGCTTCGACCTTCAGCTTCCCGAATCCGCGATCCTTGTCCTCAACGGCACGCTTTAAAATAGATAAAATATCCTCCGGCTTCAAAGGTTCAAACGCCAACACCGTGCTCCGGCTGATCAGCGGGGAATTGACCGAAAAAAAGGGATTTTCCGTCGTCGCTCCAATCAAAAGCAAAATCCCGTTTTCAACATCATCCAAAAGCACATCCTGCTGGGCCCGATTAAACCGATGAAGTTCGTCGATAAATAAAAGCGTCTTTTTCTTCCGCTCAATCAGCCGATCCCGCGCCTTTGAAATAATCTCCCGAATATCCTTCACGGAGGCCGCCGGGGCGCTGAGATAATGAAAAACCGCGTCGATATGCTCCGCGACAATCCGCGCCAGCGTCGTTTTGCCGCAACCCGGCGGACCGTAAAAGATCAAACTCGTGATGTTTCCGGCCTCCAGCATCCGCCGAAGAAGCTTCCCGGAACCGATGAAATGCTCCTGCCCAACAAACTCATCCAAATTCGACGGACGCATGCGCACGGCCAGCGGCGCATGGATTTTCAGGGCCTTGTTTTCCGATTCAGTAAATAAGGATTCCGTCTGTCCTTTTCCCATAAACCAGATTATACCCGCTATTAGAAACAGCGTCTATGTCAAATCCGTACAGGAAAACCATGCAGACAATGAAGAGTTGAATGTAGGAGGTATAGGAAAAACAGGAAGATTATCCGGCCTTTACCGACTGAAAAACGGTCACCCGGCCTTTGCCCGCCTGTTTGGCCGCATACAGGGCCTGGTCGGTCTCTTTCGTCACCTCACCCGGATTCCCCCCGGCTCCATATTGGCCTACCCCAACGCTGATCGAAAGGGCGATTCGACTCCCCTCCCATACCATCGGCGTGTTTTTCACCATTTCAACCATGCGCTCGGCCACCACCGTGGCATCCTCAAGCGAGGTATTCGGCAAAATCACCGCGAACTCATCCCCCCCGTACCGGGCCGCGATATCGATCTGCCGGATGCACGCACTGATTCGCCGCGCAATCTGCTTGATCGCCATATCCCCCGCCCGATGCCCGTAATTATCATTGATCGGCTTCAAGTTATCCACATCCGCCATAATAATCGAAACCTGAGACGTGTACCGCTGCGAACGACGAAGCTCGATCTCCAGCGTTTCATAAAACGTCCGGTGATTCAGCATGCCCGTCAGCCCATCCGTCTTGGCCTGCCGCTGCGTTTTCTCAAACAGGTTGATATTCCCGATCGAGGCGCCGATCAACTGCCGAAACAGTTCGATAATCGCGATATCATCGGCTGAAAAATTCGCCCCGCCCGCCTTGTCGCTCAAATTCAAAACCCCCACAACACGGCCGTGACAAACAAGCGGTGCGATAATGCACGAATTGCTTTGATAATTCTTCGTAAATTGACGGTGCGTATGATCGATCTTCGGACCCCGAAGCGATTCCTGCCCGTCCACGATCAGCAGTTCCTTGCTGCGAATCGCCGCCACCATCGGAGAAGGAGGATTCTGATTCAGCGAGACAATGTTATTGATCAAAAAGGGATGATTATTTTTCTCCAGGTGAAGAATGTCACTCATCTCATCCAGGATATACAGCGAGGCCAGGCGGGCGCCGATCAGTCTCGGAATTTCCGTAATGCACAGGTCCGCGATTCGCTTGACATCCAGGCAGTTAATCTGCTTGGCAAGCGGGGTAATCCTCTCCAGCCACGTTTTGCCGGAAGCTGGGGCAGGCGACGGCAGCTCACATGCGTCTTTTTTTGCCATATTTATTTGAATTCTAAATACTTAAGTTATTCTCAATGAGTCCGGAAAACAGCAATCCCCTTCCGAGCATATATCGGAGCTTTCTCGAAGCGAATTAACCGAAGACTTCGTGAAAAAACATCCAAAATACCTTCCGCCCCTTCTTGCGAAACCTGCGGCCCTCTGAATTATCGGACGCCGCCTCGTTTCCAGGGCACACAGAATTCAATTGTCCCATGGGGACCTCATAATAAAACCTAACAAATAAATAAAATCCTGCTTTTCATATTATTCCGATAGGATTTTGCTTTCTAAAAGAAAAACAATGAATTGTGCCCCTCTTTCAACAACAAAACCTGAAAAAAACGAATTCCTGAACCCCTGAAAAAATTTTTTCCTAAAATTTCTTAAAAAATTAACGAAAATAATAAAAATGTGTTTTACATTTTGCAAAATGTAAAATATATTTTAGGCATCCAGGATGAAAAAACAGCGGGAATTTATGTAATTCTTTATAAAAAAAGAAGATATGAATAATTTGGACAACCCGGAAGCGGCCTGCCTGCTTTCGGCAAGGGTATGAACATGATAAAGAATGACAGCAGTGCAACCTTTGAAGTACCCGCCAAATTGTATCGAATCGGCGAAATCGTTCGCTACACCCCCTACACCCGCCAAACCATTCACAACTATACCATCATGGGACTCATCCAGGAATCTGTCTGGACCGAAGGGGGACATCGTCTCTACGACGAATCCGTATTTCAAAAATTAAAACGAATCAAAGAACTTAGAAAAACAAAAACCCTGACCGAAATTCGCGAAATCCTCAGGGCCGAAGAAACCATAAACCTGTCGACAAATTAGGAACACGGAGGACCGGAATACAAGACATGGATGTTGCCTCCACAACAAAGGAGAATATTACCGAGGTTCTGACTCAAATTCTTGAGTTCACGGAACAGCGAAAGGAGATCCTGACGCAAAACATCATCGAGTGCCGGGCCGCTGGTTTTATTCCGCGCGACCTGCCCGCCGGCGAGTTTGCCCATTGCATGACACGGGCGCTGGCCGAGCATGTCTGTCGAAACCGCCTGCTCTTCTGTGATACACCCCATGTGCGTTTTGAGACAAACGGCGCCTTCTCCGTCGAACCGGTCGCCGACCGGAAGGCCCTCGAACTGCTCAGGAACGATCCGAAAAACTATGTCAAAAAACAAGTTCAGAAATTATCCGAAAATACAATGAATAACAGGATTGCGGCACAATTGCTTCAGCAGGTCAAGAAAAAGGCCGCCTCCTCAAGATAAAACCGCCAATCGAGTCAAAAGCTCGAAATAGAGAAAGTCCCTTGGCAGTGAGCTGTCAGCTCCTGCGTAGCATCCAGTGTGTGGGGACGGCTCGGCTTGTTTTTTAAAACGCCGAGGCCCTTGAGACAGCAGGAGAATGTGCAACCGGGAATACAGGGCAAAAAATGAAAAATCGAAATCTGCGGGACGAGAAAAGACGGGCCATCGTAATGGCCGTTGCCAGCGGCAAAGGCGGCGTTGGCAAAACGAATATATCCTTGAACCTGGCAATCTGCCTGGCACAGGCCGGCAAACGAGTCCTGATTATTGACGCCGACCTCGGATTGGGAAACCTGGATGTCGTAATGAACCTAAGCAGCCGATACAACCTGTCGCATGTCATCGCCGGCCACAAGACCCTCGACCAGATCATCCAGGTCGGCCCGGCCGGCGTGGAAGTCATCTGCGGCGGCTCGGGGCTGGAGGAAATGGCCAACCTGAGCCCCTTCCAGCACCAGCGGCTTATCTCCGAATTCAATACCCTTCAGGATCGATCCGATGTCATCCTCATCGACACCGGGGCCGGCATCAGCCGCAATGTCATGGGCTTCTGCATGGCCGCCGACCACACCCTCGTCGTCACCACACCCGACCCGGCCGCCATGACCGACGCCTACGCCCTGATCAAAATTCTCGCGGCCAAACAATACTCCGGCCGCATCAGCCTGCTGGTCAACAAGGCCGCCTCAATCGTAGACGGCAAAAAGATTTACAGGCAAATCGCCCAGGTCGCCTCGCGATTCCTCGCCGTCCCCGTCTATGAAGCCGGCATCCTCTGCCGCGATGAAGCCCTGCCCGCCTCCGTCTCACGCCGCGAGCCGGTCGTCCTCGCTTCACCGAAGTCCCTTTTTTCAAGAGACTTAAAAACAATCAGCAACCGTCTGACCAATACCGCCCCCATCCAGTCCGCCGGGGACGGATTCTTTCGAAAAGTGGTAAACTGGTTTTTCTAAAGGCCGCCTATGTTCTGGTCGATAACAGAAAGCTTTCTAAACGCTGAACAAAGCGTCTTCGAAATCATAAATACGCAAGCAATGCCAACGTTATCGGACCCGGCCGTGGCCAATGCGGAAAAAAGGATTAAAAACATGGAGGTTGACGTATGAAAACCGCCCGAATTGAAAACGTTGAGCAGGTATGGGAGGAATTTTTTCAAACCCGTTCCGAAGCCAGCCGCAACCAGCTTATGGAAAATTACCTGTATCTCGTTAAATATACCGCCGACCGGATCTGGGCCAAACTTCCCGACAAAGTCGAGGTAGACGATCTGATCAGCGCCGGCATATTCGGCCTCAAAGACGCCATCGACGCCTTTGACCCCGAGCGAGGCGTCAAATTCGAGACCTACTGCACCCCCCGCATCCGCGGCAGCATCCTTGACGAACTGCGAAGCATGGACTGGGTGCCCCGCCTGGTCCGGGCACGTGCCCACCAGCTCGACCGGGCCATGCAGACTCTCGAGGCCCATCTCGGCCGACTGCCCACTGAAGAAGAGCTGGCCGGCGAAATGGCCCTCGAAAAGCACGAATTTTACCGCCTCCAGCGCGATGCCACAGCCATCGGCCTGGTCTCGCTTAACAGCAAATTCTCCGAGTCCGACGGCGACAAGGATGTCCGCGAAATCGACATCATCGAAGACCAGCGGAGCAAAAACCCCGTCATCGAGGCCCAGAAACGGGACCTCAAAAACCTCCTGACCAAAGGCCTCTCACGAGCCGAAAAACTCATTATCATCCTGTACTATTACGAAGAAATGACCATGAAGGAAATCGGCGCCACCCTCGATCTGTCCGAGTCCCGCGTCTCCCAGATGCACTCCTCCATCATCGCCCGACTCAAGGCCCAGATGAACAGCCGAAAAAAGGAATTCGCCGTCGCCACCTGATGCGCTCTGATTGACTCATAAAACCCGAAGCGTACCCAAAAGGTACGCTTTTTTTTTATTTCCTTTTTTCACAACACTCGTATAATAGTTCCATACCTGAGAAAACAGGAGCCGGATTTTGTCTGAAAGGAGGCAAAATATGAAGGCAGGGTTCCCATATTCATGTTTGACGGCGGGATTGTACCTTTTCGCTGCAATCTGTTCTGCCTCGTCCGCTGCCGAAAATTCCGGCAATCCGGTCGGGCATTGGATTTCCCTCGATTTCGTACAGCACATTGAAGATTTCCAGCCCGGAAAAAAGGCAGGCAAAGGGGACCTGTATCTGAAAGACATCGAATTTAAGCCCAGCGGAAAAACATCGATTTCAAATACATGGAAAGAGCAATGGGTCTTTGATCAAAGCGGAAAGTTTTATGCCCGCTTCTATATCCACACCATCGATGGAATCGACTATCTGTTTCTTCCCTGGCTCAGCGGCGACGTCACCCTGCGCGGTCAGGAGCCCTGGTTTTATGTGCTTACAAGGGCTCCGTCCGAAATGCCGGCGCCCGAACAAGCGAAAACCCGCACTGCTTTTAAGAAAATCGTCCCGATCGATTCAGTCGCCGAATACGACGATGTCCGCTGGAAAGATCTGTCCCGAATAAACAGTGCCCGAATTGCAAAAGTACTGTGGACTCTTGATTTCAACAGCGATACCATCTGGCCCGATCCGAATGAGTTTCCGTCCCTGAAACAACCGGACAACATTCTCAAAAACGCGATGAATCCCGGCCTCCGCATCCGCGATCTTCACGCCCGGGGCATCACCGGCAAAGGCGTCAATGTCGCGATCATCGATCAGCCCTTGTATCCCGACCATCCGGAATATGCGGGAAAGATCATCAACTATTTCGATACCGGCTGCCAAAGCAATTCCAGCATGCACGGCCCCGGCGTCACCAGCCTGCTGGTCGGCGCCCAGTGCGGCACCGCACCGGACGCCAAAGTCTATTATGCCGCAGCGCCTTCATGGAAAAAGGATGCCGCTTTTTATGCTACGGCCCTGGACTGGATTATTGAACAGAATGAGCAGTTGCCGGCTCGTGAGAAAATTCGCGTCGTTTCCGTTTCAGCCGCTCCGTCAGGCAAGGGCTCTCCCTTTGAAAGCAACACCCGCCAGTGGGATCAGGCCTGTGCCCGGGCCGAAAAGGCGGCAATCCTCGTCCTCGACTGTACCTCCCACCGCGGCATGATTGGTCCCTGCTGGCTCCATCCCGGATTTCCCGAAGCCGTAAACAGATGCACGCCCGGTTTTCCCGGCAGACCCTGGCAAGGTGGCCCTTCCGATAAGATTCTGGTCCCTTCTTCGCCTCGAACGACGGCCGAACAGTACGACAAAGACCGATTCGGCTGGCAATACAATGGCCGGGGAGGCCTGAGTTGGGCGATCCCTTACGCGGCCGGCGTCCTGGCCATGGGCTGGCAGGTAAATCCCGAATTAACCGCAGAAGAAATGAAAAATCGGCTCTTCGAAACCGCGTATACAACCGAAAACGGTCACAAAATTATCAATCCAAACAAGTTTATCACGCATATAAAACAATAAAAAAAACCAGGGCAATAGACCCACTGACTGATCTGAGAAACAGTTAGTGCTTAAAGTGCCGCTTGCCGGTAAAGACCATGGCGATCCCGGCCGCGTCAGCCGCCGCAATCACCTCATCATCCTTCTTTGACCCCCCCGGCTGCACAATGCACGCGATCCCCGCCTTGGCCGCGTTTTCCACGTTGTCCGGGAACGGGAAAAACGCATCCGAGCCCAGGGCCGCGCCTTGGGCCGCATCGCCGGCGTGCTTGAAGGCGATCAGGCCCGA
>JAHDQI010000307.1 GCA_018433925.1 Phycisphaerae bacterium
GCTGGCCGTAAAATTAAAGAACCCGGCGGGATTCGGACCAATATCTATGTGCTGGCCCTGGCCAGTACGGGGACGGGCAAGGACTGGCCCCGTAAGATTAATGCCAACATCCTCAACTTCATCAATGCCTCCAACTGCCTGGGCAATCGGTTTGCCAGCGGGGAAGGCATGCAGGATGTCATGCTGTCCAATCTGAATATGCTGTTCCAGACCGATGAGATTGACACCATGCTGCGATGCATCAATACGTCCCGCGAAAGCCGGTATGAGAGCATCCAGGACACCCTGTTAACCTTCTACACGTCCAGCGACAGCTCCTTCCCCATGCGGACCAAAGCGGGCATGAAAGAGTGCGTCTCGATTCGCAATCCCCATCTGAGCATCTTTGGCACGGCCACGCCAAAAAATTATTATCAGGCACTCAGCGAGCGGATGATGACCAGTGGATTCTTCAGTCGCATGCTCATTGTCGATGTGGGGGAACGTCCCTTATGTGAGCAGCCCGGGGATATCGATGCCATTCCGCAGGACATCCTGGAAGTCGCTGAGTTCTGGCAGGAAAAAACGAGGGCCTCTGCCAAGCACAATCTGTCCTGGGAAAATCCAAATCCTCCGGTTGCACCCTATCAAGGCCAGGCAGGAAAACTATTGTTTGATTTCCAGCGGCAATCGGACCTGAACCATCGGGCCGCAGAGGCCAATGATGAGGTCGCCAAATCGGTCTGGTCACGGGCCGCCGAGAATGCCCGCAAACTGGCCCTGCTGTATGCCTGCAGTGAAAATCATCAGCAGCCATCGATTAGCGAGCCGGCCGCTCAGTGGGCCATTGCCTTTGTCAATCACCAGGTCCGCCGTCAATTGTTTATGGCCGGCATCTATGCAGCTGAAAACAAGTTTCATGCCGACTGCCTGAAGCTGAAAGAAAAACTCCGCCATGCGCCGGGGCGGAAGATGCAGCACAGCGACCTGATGAAAAATATGCGGATGGATAAAGACACCTTCAAAAAACTGGTCGATACGATGCATGAACAGGGCGACATTCAAATCGAACCGATGGTTCAGGTCACCAAGAAAGGGGTGTTTTACAAGCTATGTACGGCCTAATTATAGTTCCCAAAAAAGTTCCCAAACGGCGTGTGAATTATCCCTCCAAGGGGGCGATGGAGGGTAAAAATCGACCCAAAACAGGGGATAATTCCCAAAACTTATCAGGGCCGTTGCGAACTATCTTGGAACGTAAGTCTTTGAATAATAAGAAGAAAAATAATAATTCTAATAATTCCTTATACTCCTCACACAGATTTCTGCGCGCGTACGCGCGAGGAGAGAACTAACTTTTTAATGAAAGGAGACCTCTGATGTCTGATGAAATGACCTGTTTTGACTGCCGCTATTTTTCACCGGGCGAGTATGGATGCCCCAGCTACCTTCTCGACCAAGAGCTTGGCGAGTTTGACGAAGGCAAAGAAGGCATCTGCCGGCGGCACACACCTCGACATGGAAAAACCATGCAGAAACCCAATGGCGACGAATTTATCTGCTTTGCCGAGTGGCCCAAGGTGATGGCCTGTGATTGGTGCGGCCAGTTTGAATCGCGAACACAACATCACAACTGCAACCATCGCAACTGTGCGAACTGCGCCAAGGAAAAAGGAGATTGTGAATGAATTCACAAAGTAATAGGTACTTCGCGGAAATTAAAAGAGAAGACCGCGGCGGGAACAGTCGCGTTGGGATAGAGAGTTTATTGTCGGTGTCCGTTTTTTTCAGGGAGCCCCCCAATCGCCCCAGGACGCCCACGCTGGCCCACGTTGGGCGACCGGCCGGCTGGTGGACCGGTTTTACGAGCCAGGGAATGGCCGCAACGTGGGCAAAACCTGTGTTTTTTGTCAAAAAACCAAGAATTTAGGAGATCCTGCTATGACCAAGCAATTTACCGTTGAAATCCGCAACA
>JAHDQI010000132.1 GCA_018433925.1 Phycisphaerae bacterium
ATGGCGGCGATGACAACATGGTCATCGGCGGGTCTTATTACGGCAGCCCTGTGCTGTATCACGGGAGCGTGGATGAGGTTTCATTATATAGCATCGCCTTGTCTGACAGCCAGATACAAAATCTGTCCGGATCTGATTTTCAGCTGCTTGGGTCCTGGTCTCTGGATGACAAGGCAGACAGCACGGTGGTTCTGGACAATTCCGGTCTGGGTCTGCATGGAGTTTCGAACCGTCCTACCTGTGATATGAAGACTTCGGGCATGGATGGCCAGTCGGATACCGCGATGTATTTTGACGGTGTCAGTGACGTAATTGATTTGTCCAGGATTGGCAGTGTGATTCATATTTCACAGATGACGGTTTCTTTGTGGGCCCGCAGCGACCAAGTTGATACGACAAACTGGATCATGGGCAATGGGAAGCAGTTTCGTGTCGGATTCAATGCCGGCCAGGTGTGCTTCTGGATTCGCGAAAAGAATGCCGGCCGAAGCAATCAGATTCAGGGCGGTCAGGTAACGGCCGGCCAGTGGTATCATATTGCGGCCAGTTATGATGGGGATTCTCAGCGGTTGTATATCAATGGTCAACTGGTGGCTTCCGCGTCTCCCGGCCTGGAAGAGCTGGATGGCGGCGATGACAACATGGTCATCGGCGGGTCTTATTACGGCAGCCCTGTGCTGTATCACGGGAGCGTGGATGAGGTTTCATTATATAGCATCGCCTTGTCTGACAGTCAGTTACAAAACTTATAGCCAAACAGACTCCCGCCGTGTGAATCTTGGATGCAAAGAACGACGGTTTTTTTAAGACAACAAGTTTCGATAATGCATGTATGAAGAATCCATAAATAGTATTGATTTAAAACAATCTTTCCCTATATACTCTTTTCTGTGCTTTGTCAGATTAATTTATTAAATATCGTATAGGAAAAAGTAGTGGAACCGGCACAGACGGGAAAGAAATCTACCCAAAGAGATAGCAGGGAAATCATACCCCCAGGCACACGACTGTTTTTGCTCCTTTTCATTCTTGTTTTAGGAATTGGTTTGTATATCATATGTACCGCAATTCTCATTGCGGGGGATGGGACAAGATATATTTCCCAGGCCCAGAAATTCGCAGAGAATCCACTGGAGGGAGTCAGAGATCCCCGTCCGTTTGGTTATCCTTTTCTTATTGTTGTTTTTCTGAAAATATTATACTTATTCACATCAAGTGAATCCGCATATCACTGGATTTATGCCGCACAAAGCGTCACGTTGCTTTGCCGCATTCTTTCTCTAATTCCTCTGTATATAATCGGGAAAAAGCTGGTTGGTTTCAGGCATTCTCTGTGGGGGTTGCTGATTCTGGTTGTGCTGCCGTATCCGATGGAGTTCGGCAGCGATGTGCTCCGGGACTGGCCGCATATCCTCTTCCTCGCAACCGGACTGGCGCTGTTAATTGATGGAGCCCAGAACCGCCACTGGGGGCTGTTTGCGGCCGCCGGACTGACGGCCGGTATTGGGCAAACAATTCGACCGGAATGTGCCCAGATCGTGATTTACGGATTGTTGTGGCTGATTCCGGGTTTCTTTTGTGTTACAATGCGCGGTTTGCGAGTCAAAACAACGGCTGCCGTGCTGGCTTTATTGATCGGTTTTGCCATTCCGGCCGTCCCCTATTTCCAGTTGAAAGGGAGCGTACTTCCCAAGAAAGCGGAGGACCTGATTTCTCTGAAATGCCCGGATCAAAATAAAGCGGATCCGGAGTTTTTCTGCAAAGAGCAGACAAAAGCCGTAATTGTAAATGCCGCGGTGCTGCCGGGTACCTTGGGGGCATCGTGGAGATTACTCCAGCAAACAAGTGCCAACCTGATGCACTTTTTTACGATTCCATGGGCGATCGGTCTTTTTTTGCGATTCCGAAAACCGGGAAAGGTTTTTCGGACGGAGCAGTTTTTTATTGTCGTGTTGCTTTTCCTGTATGGAGTTATGCTTGTTTTGCTGCATATTCATTATGGATATATCAGCAAACGGCATTGTCTGCCCGTGGTGGTATTTACCTTTTTTTATATTCCTATCGGGCTGCGTTTTCTGGCACGCCTGTGCAGTCAGCGACTTGGCTTCAATCACGGTTCATCACAGGAAAACCGTAAACGATGGGTTGTGATCCTGTTGATGGCCGGATTCATGATTTGTCTGGCCAAAATGGTACGAATTCTCCCCCTGCGTGCTGAAAAAGCGGGATATCGAAACGCTGCCCGATGGCTGAAGGAAAATACCCGACCGGATGATATGATCGTCAGTTCTTTTCCTCTTGCCCGTGTCGGGTTATATGCTGAACGGAATATTCGGAAGCCGAATAATATGACCAGTATGCTGACTGCCGGAACCATTACTCCCGGGCGCTGGCATTTTTTGGCGGCTACCTTCGATGGGAAAAAGCAAGCTTTATATATAGAGGGTCAGTTGGCTGATTCGAAAGAGGTTGATTTTTGCCGGATCCATTCCGGCCATGGTAATTTTTCCATCGGAAAACCCTATATACAATCCGATCTTTTCTTCAAAGGACAGATTGCCCTGGCGGTTTTATACAACAGGGCGTTGTCGGCAGAAGAGATTCTGCGATTAACTCAGGAGTTTTCTCCGGAACATAACCAGGAGTCGCTCCTCAGGTATTGGCCTGAAAGTACCTCGCAAATCAGGCACAATCAGGAAGGGCTGTATGAAGGAGTTCCGTTTTATCAAAAGCCAGGAGATTTTCGGGCTGTGCCGGGTATGGGCAGGCAGATTTCTGTCAGTGGGCTGACAATTCTGGCGTTGGTCAATCCGGAAATAAGCGAAGGGACCAACTGGATACTTGGAAATGGGGCCCAATTCCGGATAGGAATTTGGGGGAATAGGGCGGTATTTTGGATTCGAGAATCAAATCCGGGATCGTTGCTTCCGCCTGAGACATCCTATCTGGTCAGGATCGAGCCGTCTGAGTACAAGAAAGATATGGATTTTCAGGGTCTGGAGCAATATTCGACATGGATCAATCCAAATCTCCAAAAAGAAAAGATTGTTATTTATAAACGGATGAAATAAAATAGGGACATACTTCAAAAAGAATTTATGGGATTTGATGCCGTTAGACTCAGGATGAGGTACATGGCGATATGCTGAAACGGTATGGTGCTTTTTTTAATTTTTTCCGCATCGTTTTTGATTTTTTTGTGATTACCGCGATTTGGATTGCCGTCTATTATATCCGCTTTGAATCGGGTCTTTTCAATCTATCAAAAGGGAGTTCGGGGTTTCGTTATCATTTATCTTTATTGCCGCCGATAGCAGGCCTTTGTCTTTTGGTTTTTATTGGATCCGGCATCTATCGATCTCAGCGAATTCAGCATTTTTCAGTTCGGCTGTGGCTTCTTTTAAAGACCAGTATTATTACCGGGCTGCTGGTATCGGTATTTTTCTATTATCTCAGAGAAACGCCCTATTCCCGCATGTTATTGATCATCTTTACCCTGGCCCTGTTTGCAGGACTGACGGCTTCTCATCTTCTTTCTCTTTTTGTTTTGAGGTATTACAGAAAGAAAGGATATAACCAGCGACATTATGCCGTGATCGGTACGGGGGCGCGGGCTCAGCAGATAGTTCGGGACCTAAGACGGATGGAGTGGACGGGTCTGCAATGCAGTTTTTTTGTGGAAGAGGATTTCCCTCCGAACCCTGCCCACTTGCTTGGGATCCCGGTTTACGGCCCGATAGAGTCCATTACGGACCTGGTAAAGACGAGGGATATTGATGAGGTTTATGTGGCCCTGAACGGACATCGGCCGGCTAAACTGGGAACGATATTGGAAACCCTGCAATCTTTCGGGATTACCATTCGCCTGTTGCCGGACTGGGGCGGGCTTATTTCGTTGAACCGTCCAACGGTTGTTCCCATAGGGGAACAATTGCTTTTTTCTGTTGATGATTCCCCCCTGGTCGGCATCAACATCATCATCAAGGAAGTCTTTGACCGACTGGCGGCGTTGCTGTTGATTGGGCTGCTGTCGATGCCCATGCTGGTGATTGCTGTGCTGATTAAGTTGACCAGTCGGGGACCTGTGCTTTACAGGCAGACTCGGATCGGCATGGACCAGGTGGAATTTAATATCCTGAAGTTTCGTACCATGAAAAAGGATGCCGAAATGAAAAATGGACCGCAGTGGGCCGAGCGAGATGATTCTCGATGCACACCGGTTGGCTCATTTCTTCGCAAAACGAGCCTGGACGAACTGCCGCAGTTATTCAATGTGCTTAAGGGGGATATGAGTTTGGTGGGGCCTCGTCCGGAGCGGCCTTTTTTTGTAAAGAAGTTTTCAGAGAATCACCGCCGCTATATGCTGCGTCACAAGGTAAAATCCGGCATGACCGGCTGGGCGCAGATTCACGGCCTGCGGGGCAATACATCGCTGCGAAAACGACTTGCCTATGACCTGTATTATGTCAAGAACTGGTCATTTATGCTGGATCTGTGGATTCTTCTGCGCGCGCCGATTCGTCTGGCCAGGGCCCAGAATGCCTATTGAATTGACTGACGGTGGTTGGTTTTTTTTACCTGCTCCTGAATCCAGAGATAGGTTTTTTCCAATCCTTCCCGGAGCGGCCGTGTCGGCTTCCAGTTGAGTTTTTCATGAATCAACCGATTATCAGAATTGCGTCCCCGTACGCCCAGAGGGCCGTCAATGTGTTTAATGGAGAGGTTTTTTCCGGCCATGTTCATAATAAGTTTTGCGAGATCATTGAGGGAGATCATTTCTTCGGAGCCAATGTTTACGGGCCCGATAAAATCGGAATCCATTAACTTTCTGATCCCGTCCAGACACTCATCAATATACAAAAAAGATCGGGTTTGTTTGCCATCTCCCCACATTTCAATCTCCTGGCCGTCTGGAGTCTCGGCAATTTTACGACAGAGTGCGGCCGGGGCCTTTTCCTTGCCGTTATTCCAGGATCCTTCCGGCCCAAAAATATTATGAAACCGTGCAATTCTTACCTCCATTTTATGATTCCGATGGTAGGAAAGATAAATTCGTTCGCTGAATAATTTTTCCCAGCCGTACTCACTGTCCGGCGCGGCGGGATAGGCGGAATCTTCGCTGCATTTTGGACTATCAGGGTCCATTTGATTGTATTCCGGATAGATACACGCCGAAGAGGAATAGAATATTTTTCGGACACCGCTTTGTTTGGATCTCTCAACCATATTCAGATTGATCATGGCGGAATTGTGCATGACTTCGGAGTCATGCTCTCCGGTAAAAATATACCCGGCACCTCCCATGTCCGCGGCCAGTTGATATACTTCATCAAACGGCCTGTCGCAGACCTGATGGCAGATATTTGGATCCCTCAAGTCGCCGATTACGAATTCGTCAGCGGATGACGCCGAGAACTCCGGATGTTTCAGGTCCGCACCTCGGACCCAATAGCCCTCTTTTTTCAATCGTTTAATGAGATGGCTCCCAATGAAGCCGCCCGCACCGCAGACCAGTGCTTTTTTCATGACACAATCCTTAACATCTATCAACAGCCGTGATTATTCTTGTTTGCCTGACAGGATTTTTTCAAATTTATCGGTTATGGTCTCAATGTCAAAGGTGTTTTTTGCATATCGATATCCATTGGATGCGAGGGATTCCCGATATTCATTGTCCTCGTACAGTCGTTCGGCTCCGCTGAGAAAAGAGTCAATATCCTCCGGGGAGCAAACCCATCCGGCTTGATTTGAAGAGATGATTTTGGCGGCCAGATTGCTGCCCGGTACGGCCAGCAGAAGCGGTTTTTTCGCGCACAAATAAGTCAATACTTTGGAGGGAACGGAAAACGTGCCGGCGTCGGTTTCCAGAAGACCGATCAGGACATCAGCAGTCCCAAATACCTGTGGAAGCATTTCATAGGGTTGAAAGGGAAAGATAAGCAGAGGATCCAGTTGACAAGCTTCTTTTCGCTTTTTTAAATAATCTGCGCCCAATCCTTCCGTGATCACTACGATGTTGACATCCCGGTGATTTTTGAAATGAATAGCTAAGGCAACCAGTAATTCGGGATTGTGTTTCATGCCGATGGTGCCGGAATAAATGAAATTAAAACTGTTTTCCAAATTATGTGCGCGACTCCAGGCATTCGATTTCGACGTGAGGGGCAGTTCTTCCAGCGGGGCCCAGTTGTGAATCACATGGATTTTGTCATCCGCTGCGCCCGCCCGGGACAGGACGTGCAGGAAATCTTCGCTGATGGCAATTACGGCATCACTCTTTCTCAGAAGAGCGTATTCCTTTCGAATAAAATACGTTCCGATCCATGTGCCCAACCCGGGGATTTTTCGGCCGACGCTTTGCTGGATGCCTTTGCCGAGAATATCCTGCAACCAGAATACAAATCGAATCTTTTTACAGCGGCAGTATTTCAGCAGCAGCGACTGAGTCAGAATCGGGGTGTTCGCGGACAGGACAACGTCCGGATGAAACAGGGCGATTTTTTTTAGGAGTTGGCGTCCCAGCCGGTTTTCCTGAATGATGCGTTTAAGCGGGTGATATCGCTCGAACGGTTTGGAAAGCGGGGCGGGAAAGATTTCAAAATGATCCGGGTCCTGATTGCTTTTGCACAGTTTCCCGCGAGGCGTCTGAAGGCGGCCGCAAAAGGCATGCACGACCGAATGGCCCCGTGCGGCGAGTCGGCGGCTGAGCTGAACCTGAAACGGATGCCCGGCATGATCATACACAAAGATACGCATATTACCAGTTGTTGTCTTTTTCGTATCCCAGTTTGATTAGAATATCTCCGGCAATTTTTTTAAAGATATCCCTGTGTTGTTCTGTGAATTCCGTACGCCAGCCGCCGGCCTGTCCTTTGCGATAGGTATGAGAATAGGCAGGGTTAATCTTTTTCAGTGCCCTGGCGGCGTATTCCCTCGGATCTAATTTCTGATGTGAGCGATCTCTATAGAATTCGAAGATTTTTCTGATAGTCTCTTCTTTTTCCGGGCCGATCAGGTCCTCATAACGCAGAGAGAAGGTATGGGGGGCCTGAAGCCATTCTTGATACAGGATAAATCGCCTGGCAATATTCGGGTATTCATACGGGAAATCCGGGTCTAATGAGCCGGTTATGGAAAAAAGGATTCGCTCATTCATATCATGCATTCGGCGATAATATTTGCTGAGCTGATGCCATCGATTCATGAAGGTTAAATAGTATGCTTCCGAAATGACGACGTCACGAGGATCTCGATAGATAAAATAATGAACAATGGATTTATTGCTAATCATCTCCGCGATTGATTTTGAATAAAAAAGATGAGCTCCTGACAGTTCGCCGGGAAAGAGAGAATTAATTTTTTTGCAAAGACGTTTGTCCGAAACTGGAAGAAATGGAACCGAAGGCATGGAAGCGATAAAATTGGCCCAATCTTTCATATATGGAAGCTGCTGAAGAATTTGAATCAACAAATGGGTCCCGCTTTTAGGAAATGAATCGGCCAAAACAGGCGGCATTTTTTCAAAAGAATTTTTCGACGAAGTTAATCGGAGGATATGGCGAGGAATTATTGTTGAATAAAGAAATGCTTTTTTTGAAAAGATATTGTGTCGCCAGTTCATCGAATTAAAAATGTATGAAATTTATGATATCGAGAAAGCCAGAAGTTTTTTTTACAAGGAATATTCTGAAAATATCCGAGTTAGGTTTTACACAGTTTTCTCGCCTCTTGAACGGAAATTTTTGGGAAAACCTGAAGCTTGCCCCCGATTGTAGCATCGTAAATTGTTTTCTTGTTTTTTTCAAAAATCTCTTTTGCTTTTCGATAGGCTAATTCACTTACTGTGAGATTGGGGAGACCCCACTTTTGCCCATTGCTGAAATAATTCGGGTCGAAATGATTTTTGTCGTTGCCTTTGGCCTTGACAATTTCATTGGGGATTCCCTGACATAAAAAGGAATGATCGACACCAAAGAGAATCACTGGATTTGCTCCCAGATAGTAAGCAAATTGAAGCGCCGCGTAAGTTACGGTCCCGGCAGATCCGACGCCTAAGGAAATATTTTCAGAAAATTCTCTTGTCTCTAATGAAAGAAAATAACGCAGCTTGTGTCTATGGCGTTTTGGTACAAAGGGTCTTGCTTTCCAGCTTATATAGACGGGAATATTGGATAGGATAAAATTATTCCAATGCTGCATAACAACCAGATTATTTGTGCAGACAATCATAGACGGCCGCCAATTTGTTTTTGAGAAAAGCAAATCGATTTTATTCATGCCGATGGAGGGGGTTTTAATAAAATCGTCAAGAGGTGTTTCATTTAAGCTGGGACCGTTTCCGCAGATGATTATCGGGCGATTTCTATATTTATCCCGGATTGTCTCAATCGGGTGTTTGTCTGCAAATAAGGAATATGTAAAATGATTCCATCGATACCGAACACTTCGGGTTAAAAACAGCAATGATCTGATCATGCAATATACTTCCTTGTAATTATTGTGGGTTTAATGTTGTGCTTTCGTGACAGCATGCTTTGACAGGATATTTAGAATAAGGACTGTCCGAAATAGACGAGCAGGATTAACACAGGAATTCCCACAGCAGGCAAGTCAAAAGTAAGAAATCTAAATCCAAACTCTGCATGGCTGTATTTTGCCGCATACCATGTGTAAAATCCTAAATTCGAAGCTAACAGGGCAAGGGGGAAAGCATATAATTGGACTGTTGGATATAGCAGCAAGCAGAAACTGACAAACAATAGCCCTGTGATTCCATTTGCAATATGCCACAGGATATGATTTGTCATGCTGTACAACTGTATATGTATGGCTCCGTATCGTTCTGCCAGTCCGGCTATGCCGAGAAGAGCCCAGAATGAAATCGGGGGGAACTGAATGTCCTTTTTTGCCAAGAGCAGGAGATATGATCCAATTGTGCCGACAAAAACGATGCAGAGTGCAAAAATAAAATAAACATAGGTGGCACGTTTTTTTGCCAAGGCTGTCAATTGGGAACGATTGTTCATGGCTCGAAGTTGATTCAGGGCAGGAATCTGGCTGAGAAAAGGAGCGCTGGAAAATTGACGAATGGCGTATAATAAACGATATGCTAAAAGATAAGAGCTGGCGATTGTTGGTGATAATATCTGAGCAAACAGTATTCCGCTGCTTTGTAAGGTTAAAAAATCAAATAATTTTCCCAGTCCACTGCGCCATGTTGCCGGCCATACATATGTAAAGACTTCTGGGCACAGGAATTTCGAAATACGGGGTATCCCAATATCGTTCTGATGTTTTTTTCGGAGAATCCATAAAAGCAAAGGAAATAATAGTAATCCGGCTTGGGTTGTTATCACAACAGAAAGCAGTTTGCCTCCGAAAAGGAGGACGAAAATAGTGACAGCAGAAGCTCCTAAAGTAGTAAAGACAAGCCATCGATTTATTAAAGCAATTTGATTCATGCCTTGAAAATATGCAATATTGCTTTTGCCCAGTAAATTCATCCCGATTGAAGACAGAACGATAGCCCAGGAGAACCATCCGAAGATTGGTTCGGAAAGCAATTGAATGGGACGAACAAGTAATGCGGTTCCGAGAATGGCCGTTGCACATAAAACAACAGCTGTTAGCCGGCCGTAGAGAATGCTCATAGAAGAAAGAATTCTTTCGAGCAAATCGAGATTCGGAGGTTGTTTTTCGTTTTTAGGCAGAGGTGTATAGTCTTGAGTTGTTAGACTCTTCACGCCTGCGATAGCAATTGCTATCGCTCGGCTGAATACATGTGTAAAGCCAAGGTCGGCACTATAATGTAGATTCGATATTGTTTCAAAAATGAGCCAAATGGTTAGTTCCGAGGATGAAAAATGAAGAATTGCGAACGGGAGAATAATAGTGGCTTGGAGAATCCGTGCGAGTTGGCTTGCCCAAAGCATGATTGTTCCGGAATTCCACCCCCGGTCCAATAAAGAGAGTTGTCGACCTGAAAACAAAAATTGAAAAGACATTAAGAGTGTATCAATTATTTTATTTTAGAGAAGAATTGTATTGAGAGTGAGGCAGGGTATCGCTGTATGTGTTTAAACTCAGATGCCGGCCCTTAAATTCTCGAGGAAGACCCCAGAGACGACATTGAAATTTGAACAATTCTTTGGCGGCCCTGAATATCCTAAAAGACAATAAGGATGACATAAGGCTTAATATGGTATCTGCAAAGAAAGCATGACGAGATGAATGAATTATATGGTCGTTGAAGAAAAGCGTTCGATTTCTTTGTGTGGGCGGGTACATTGGAGCGAGAATAGATTCAGGGTCTTTTAGAATTATATTTAATCCGTTCCACCATCCATGCTCGGCGTCTTGGCGAAGCGTTTTGGGCATATTGTTCGGATGACAGGGTGTGTACGCCTCGAAAAAGAGTTTAAAGTCTGGATGGGTGACCAGAAAATCCCGATTGGCCTGCCTTACATGTTGATAGTTTGAATCGTCGACAACAATGACAGCATGATCCGCTAAATAGGGCCTGATCAACTCCAGGCACATAATCTGACTTCGATAATCATGGGGTCCATCCACAAAATAAACGCCGATTTTCCGGTCTTGTATATAGGGATTAAGATTTTCCAGTGCCTCTTCAAAATCCATATTGATCAGGTGAACGTGGTTTAATCCAAGGTTGTGAATTTGAGACTCTACAAAGGATTGATTGTTTCCTTTCGGATCGAATTGACAGAAATTGTCAATTCCGTAAACCGGATATTCTGCGGCCGCTTTCGCTACGGAAAGCAGGGTCAGGCCCCTGAAAACTCCGACCTCCAGATAGCAGATATGATCGCTTAAAATCAATTTGCAGAGTCGTTGCAGGGTACCGATTATTTTGGCCCCGGAAAAACCGCAGAGCTCATCGATTTCGAAAAGGAATCCACTGCTTTCTGAATCTCGAATGGCCTGGTAGATTTTGTTGGCAAATGCCTTGTTCACTTGCATGTCCTCTTTATAGGAAAAAATAAGTTATTGTGCTTGTGGATTCCCTGGGATTATGATTCGAACAATTTTTCGCCGTGATAATTAGATCTGCAGAAATCCGGATCCTCAGTGTTTATCGAGCTGCTCCGTGTGAACTGTTCGAATCCCCTGTATTCCGTCCCGACATGCCTTTCCAAGAAATAATGTATCAATACCGAAAGCAATTAGACGATATCCTTCTGCAATCTTATCCCTTGCCCCAGAGACATCCGGCATGACGACATGCGTTCCCATCAGCGCATTGAGTTTCCGGCTTATGCGGTGCACCGTATCCAGGGCGGCTCTGAAATCCGGGTGCTCAAATTGCCCTGCTATTCCAAGAGAAGCGGACAGATCATACGGACCGATTAAAAACCCGTCTATCCCTTCTGTCTGAAGGATGGCTTCCAGATTGTTTACGGCCTCCCTGTGTTCAATCTGGACGAGCACAACAATTTCTTCTTGCTGCCATTTCTGATAAGTTTCGAAGTCGAATCCATACCCCTGAGCTCTCCACAGGCCAACTCCCCGAGAGCCGTCCGGAGGATAGTGTGCCGCTTCGACAGCCGCCTTTGCTTCCTGGGGGGAATTCACATTCGGAACAATAATCCCGTGGGCACCGGCATCCATCACTCGCTTGATGAGAACAGGATCGTTGTGGCTGATACGAACCAGCGGTGGTACGCCGGATAAATCGATCACCTGAATCAGAGACTGGGCTGCTTCCAGGCCGATCGCGCTGTGTTCCATGTCTACGACGAGCCAGTCAAACCCCGCTTTTGCCATAATTTCAGCGACTGCGGTTTCGGCTATTTGAATCCACGATCCTACAGTCAGTTCTCTATCGATAAACCTTTTTTTTAAATGATTTTGCATTCTTGTGTGTCCTGTTAGGAATCGCTATGATTTTTTCACAATGCGGAATGGCTTGGAGTTCACAAAAAGCATCATGTTTGGGCGGCTGTCCGGTAAGAATACGAATACAGTCTTGCGCTGCTCCAAGCTCCATGAGATAACGAGATTGTGCGGCCGATGCTCCAATATGGGCTGTCAGGATACAATTATCCATTTTGATAAGCTCTCCTTCATAGGGTTCCTGTTCATACACATCCAGGGCGGCCCCGCCGAGATGCCCGTCCAGAAGGGCCTCTGTCAGTGCGGCCGTGTCAAGAATGCCTCCCCGTGAGGTATTTATCAGAAAAGAGCCGCGCTTCATGTGCCCGAGGAATTCCCGGCTTAGTAGATGGCGATTTTCCTGATTTAAAGGAATATGAACCGAGAGAAGGTCCGCTGCGGAACGAATTTCCTCCAGAGATGTCCACGTTGTATTTGGCATGGGTGTTCCCTGAATGTTGGGGTTGCTATCGAAGTCAAGAATTGTCGGCTGAAACGGTTCCAGTAGGCGAATAACCTGACTGCCGATACGGCCGACACCGACGATTCCGATAGTGATTTCCCGAAGCAGCTTTCCCATCAGTCGATTCCATGCCCCCTCCCGGACGGAACGGTCAGACTGGTGGATATGGCGGATCAGATTGAGAATGTTAGCGATTGTTAGCTCCGCTACCGCCTGCGACGGAGCGTCAGGGGTAAACGTGACCCGGATATTATTTTTGCGGCAGAAGTCTAAATCGACATTGTCAAGCCCTATTCCGACACGATTAATCAATTGGAGCCGGCTTGCCTTCTTTAAGGTGCCGGCGTTATACGGTTCTGTGCCGGCGATTACGGCATCTACATCCATGAGCAGATCAGAAATCTCTGAGGCAGTTAATCGTCGATGATGAGGATTCAAGAGTAGTTCCCATCCGGTCTCCATCAGAAGGGTTAGGGGCTCTTTCCCGGTCGAGCCGAAAGGCCAGGTTGCGATCAGAATTTTGGGAGTAGGCATATAACTTTATTGGAGAATAAAGAAAGCGTTATTTGGACGACTGTGCGTACAAAGACAGCAACTCTGCAATACGGAATCTGAACTCGTCATCAATATCAATAGACTCTATAAGCGGAGTAATATACAAAAAAGGTCGAACCCCGATTCGTTGTTTTCTTTTTTGAAAAGATTCCTTGGTGAAAATATAAAGTGTGGAATTTTCTTCATACACCGGATTTAGATCCTGAGTTCGAATCAGTTCATCCGGATTGTGGTTAATGGCTTTTCCTTCATGTGTGTAGAAGCGACTATGATAGCAGTTTACGCTGAATAAGGAATCATACTCTTGTTCGATCGAAGTAAATTGAATCAATGCCCTGGAAATTGTTTCTGCCTTGAGCGTCGGATTGGTTACATGGGTTTGGATATAGATATCGGCCTCCGTCTGTGAAAGATCATAGTCAAAAATTTTGTTGGTACTTACAAAGTCGCCGCACAATTCAGGCGGACGCTTAATAATACGAATTTTGCGAGAGAGAAAAGGGGCCTCAGAGGCAATTCGGGAACTGTCGGTGTCAATGACAATCTGGTCCACCGTGTAAACCCGATCGAGCGTTTTCAAGATATGATGAAAGAGGGGTTCTCCGCAAAAATCACGAAAGTTTTTTCCCGGGACTCTCTCGCTGTGTTCTTTGATGGGAACCAGAGCGGCCACCGTTCGATTGTGTATCATCAAAATCTCCGTTCACCAATATGGAATGCTGAATATTTGCTTGGCTCAATATGCGCACATGCCATAAAGATCAAAAATAGAAATGTCCAGCATCGTACAGTAACATAACCGCCAAGGGCGGGAGAAAAAGAGCAGATGACAATCCAGCAAAACACTGGATGGCGTACGCCCAAAGAGGAAGATAAACCAAAAAGTGAAAGGGTGGCTAATAGTCCTCCAATTAACCCAAGAAAAAGCCAATGCATCCAAAATGGATTGAAGATTTTACTTTTTGTAACGTCTTTGAGACGATTTGGATTGGACAAATTATTTTTAAATAGTTCGTAGGTGGATTCTTCGATAACCTCGGTTCCGCTGATTCCGATTCCCATTGCCGGATATTGAAGAAGAGTATTAAAAGCCACTTTCATCGGCAGAGTCACCCGGAGTTTAAAACTGTCGTCTTTTTGCTTTCTTAACGATTGAATTCGGCCTGATAGGAGAGGCACAAAGACGAAAAAAAACATTGCAAGGCTGATAAGAACAGAGACGCTGAGTGCGAGGTATTGTTTTTGGGGAGAGTATCGTCGATAATCGTTAAAAAGAAAATAAAGAGATGCATTGGTTATGGTCAAAAGCAAGATAGGACTCCGGATTAAATACATTCCCAGGGCTGACAGAATCAGATAGATTATGTATTTATGTCGGAAAGTAGATAACATAAGCCAAATAAGAAGTGAGAGAGTAAGGAATAATGCCACATAGGAAGGTTCATTTGTAAAAAGTTTTGGACGAATCTGTCCGTAATATAGGAGATCACGTAAATCACTCTCATAAAGGTTGGATTGAAATACGATGTGTCTGAATTGATCGGACAGGTACTTAACTCCACTGTAATTTTCCAATAAACAGCCAATAAGAATAACGATTGAAGCGCCGCCAAAAAGAGCGTTTATTTTATGGGCCGGCCATCGCTGAAGCTCGAGAAAGAGACCGTACGATAAGGCAATGGAATAACAGAGGTAAATATATCCTCGAAATCGTTCCATCCAAAAAAGAAAAGGGGATTTCGTGAAAGCCATGCTTGCCATGCAGATTGTCAAATAATACAAAATGGACAGGACCTCTGTTTTTCGTGTAAATACAATATTGATGCTCAATAAAATAGAGCCGCTGACAAGGACAAGTATGTAAGGTACAACGAGTCCGAACGGGAGATAAAAGTGAATCCCTGTATAAAAACCAATTAAATACGTGATAACAAGAATTGTGTGATATTTTTCAACACGTACAGGTGAAATGGATAATGAGTTGGGCATGCAATTATCCATCCTAAAAAGAGGTAACGCGTACCTTGGCGGCCTGGATGCTTTCCAGAAAAAACGCGATGCTTACGGAAATTACAAAAGCGACTGAAAAAACGATCATGATTTTTTGTAAGAATTGTTCGGAGTTTTTTATGATTCGAGAAGAATCTAAAACGGGCTGATAAACGGAAATTTTATTCTGTGTTTGTTTAATCATGGCTTTTAAGTAATTCTGAATGTTTGGTTCTGCCGTGGTATTGAGGAGTTCAGAAAGAAGATGGATATATTGAGTTAGAGTAGAACGGCTGGAAATAATCCTGTCGATTTCATTTGCTAACTTTTCATGCAGATCCACCAGCATCGAAAAATAATGATATTTTTCTTCAGTGCTGTTAATAGCCGCTTCAAGTTTGACGATTTTTGCTTGAGAGGCCTGAATTTGATATTGTACCGGCAGAAATTCACTCTGGTCGCCAACATCAAATTGAAGGACAACTGCGTCTTCCGCTTTCGAAAAAGGAGTTTTGATTGCCTGGATCCCTTCTAATATCTGGCGATTTTCTTCTAAAGATAGATTCAGGTCAAAACGTTCCTGTTCGATAATTGCAAGAGCCCCTCGATATTCTCTAAGGTTTTCAAGGAGACTCTGGCGGCTATGATAAAGCGGGATTATGCTTTCAAAGTTTTTCCGAATAATAGTTGCTGTCTGATCCAATCCTTGCGTGGATTTGGCAGTGATGGTAAGTGTTACCATTAATGATTCAGCTTGTGTTGTTTGCTCAAATTCCTCAAATGATGTATTAATTGCTCCGTCTGTGCCAATAAAGCCGGGCCATACATCAAGGTGGATGAATTCCATCAAATATTCAATCTCCTTGTTCTTGAGTTGATTTATTTGATTTGCTTGATCTGCAAGGCCATTTTCTTTTAAGGTTGTTTCGATTCGATTAAGATTTTGGGAACTGTAAAATAATTCCCGGATCATTCGAAATCCTTTGTTATTTAATGTTAAATAATTATAAGTATAGGTTACCAGATACGTCTTAGATGATAGGAGTAAGAAGAGCAGAAAAACGAGAGCGGGGAGGATCGACCCACACAATAGAAGGCCTCGATGTTTCCATAAAACAAGGATATAATCTGATGCGCTATGATAGATCTCTTGTGCTTGTGAAACCCGGTTTTGCTTAGAGGAATCTTGGCAGATGGAATCTGTCTGGTTCATGAATAGTATCCTTTCTTTTTGATCCGGGTTCAAGCACACTCCGTCCCCGTCGGCGCAAAAGAGCCAACCCGGAAGACAGCCACAACACAAGCCCGATTATATATAATTCACTAACTGATCAAATAAGGCATCGCCGGAGGCGATCAGATAATCCAATATTGTTTCGCATCGATTCAATGAAAGCAAGGGGCCATTGGAATTTTTTATCCGTCCTCCCGCCGCCAGCACCAGCGCCGCTCCGGCGGCGATATCCCATTCGTTTTTAGGCACAAGCGTAAAAGTCCCGTCGGCCAGACCCGCCGACACGCACGCCAGTTTATAGGCGACAGAACCCATCGGGATAATCTCGAACGGGGCCTGCTCGAAACGAACCCACTGCCCGCGCCGAATCTCGCTTCGGCTGGCCAATATTTTGGCCCCTTCCAGATCGGCCTTGTCGCTTGTCCGCACCGGCCGGCCGTTCAGCGTGACACCCTCTCCAACACTACCCAGGAAAAGCTGATCGGCTGCTGGATTGCAAATGCCGCCGCATACAGGACTTCCGTTTATTACGAGCGCCACCGAAATGCACCACTCCGCAATCCCCTCAATAAACTCTCGCGTCCCGTCAATCGGATCCACAATCCACACCCGCTCCTTGTCCAGTCGGCTCAGGTCATCGGCCGTCTCCTCCGAGAGCCATCCTTCTCCCGGTTCAAGCAACGCCTCTTTTAATACCTTATCCAGCAGCAGATCCGCCTCGGTGACCGGATCGCCTCCGTGTTTTTTCTCCGAATCGATCCGGCCGGGGGTAAAGACTGAAACCGCCTTTCTGGCTGATTCAAGGGCTTGTTTGATACGCTGCAAATCACGGCTCATAAGTCTTGTTTCATATCCAAATAGAATCCATTACAATTTAAAAATAACTCCTTTTTGCTGCAGGAGCTGCTTGATTTGGCTAAGGGTTTCCTCCGGATGCTCCAGATTTTCGATATGCAGCGCCGCTTGGATATCCGTCGGGTCCGGACCCAGCCAGATCACTTCAATCAGCTCGTTGTCTACGGCATTGTGGATAATTTCGAGGTCGTTTTGTGAAAGTCCGATGGCCGTGACAATCAAAATCATCCCCGCATCGAGGATCAGATTAGCTACCTCTCCAAGACGACGCAAATGTTCCGGCCGATGCGACTGATCCGGGCCGGGCTCTTTAATATCCGCATCCACCCCGTAAAGCACATTGGCGATACCCATAAAGTATACCAGTTTCCCTTCGGCAAACAGTTTTTCTTCGATGGCGCGAGAAAGGGCTTTTTTTCCCACATTTTTCCGTCCCGTGATCAACAAAAGGCATGCCTTCTGATTGTATCGTTCCCACCGCTGCTCTCGGCCGATGGTGCTCAGGGCCCATTTCAGATTTCGCTGGATGACCTGCTCGCGCAGCGGAGCTTGCTCATCAGGCAGCGCCTCTCGGATGATTCCGCCGCCGCGAATTTCGTAATTATCCACGATTACAAAACGGCTCATAGAGGGAATACTTTCGGCTGTATCAAAGGCCATTGCGCGGGCCGTTCGCAGCACACATTCGGCCACATCATGATAGTCAACCTGGCCCTTTTTTGCTTTCGTGCTTAAATCCGAGGCATCCATCACGGAAATAATTTCCTCGATCCGCACAACTTGTTTGGCGGTTCCGACTTTGATCAGGTATTCTTTGTCCCGCAAAAGCGGTTCTTTGCCCATCCAGAATAAACTGGCTCGCAATCGGCGGCTGACCTGCGGCTTGGGATCTTCCGTGCGCACAGCCACCTGCCCGCGGCAAACATAGATTTGCTCATCCAGCGTAAAGGCCGCTGCTTCACCTGCCTGATAGACAGCCGGCGGATCGGCCGCAAACCGTTCCAGTGACTGGATACGGCTTTTTTTGCCGGTTGGGTAAAAAATCACTTCGTCGCCGGGCTTGACCGTTCCGGTCTCTACGGTTCCGGCAATGATCCGACGCTTGTCGCCGGCCCGCGTGAATTTATAGACATCCTGCACCGGCATCCGCAGAGGTTTATTCACCGGCGGAGCGTCCTTGGCAAATCCATCGAGAATCTCCAGTAAAGTCGGCCCCTCGTACCAGCCCATCCGCTCGCTTCGGCAGGCAATGTTGTCGCCGGTCATCCCGCTGACAGGAATAAAAGGACCGCTGATTCCGATTTCATCCAGAAAATGGGTATACTCGGCCGCAATCCGGTCAAAGACCTCCCGGCTGTAACCCACAAGGTCCATTTTATTGACCGCCACTGCAAGCTGCCGAATGCCGAGCATGGAGAGCATGTAGCCGTGCCGTCTGGAGTTTTCCCGGACGCCTTCGGCCGCGTCGATCACAAGAATCGCCGCTTCCGCATGGGAAGCCCCTGTGACCATATTCCGCAGAAACTCGATGTGCCCCGGGGCATCCAGGATCAGGTAGTGCCGCCGGGAGGTCTTAAAGAAGATCCGGGCCGAATCAATCGTAATCCCCTGGGCCTGCTCATCCTTGAGCGCATCCAGCAGAAAAGCGTATTCAAAGGGCTTGCTGGTTCGCCGGCACAGTTCCTGAATCTGCTGGAGTTTGCCCTCCGGCAGGGAATGAGTGTCTGCGAGCATCCGCCCGATCACCGTGCTCTTGCCGTGATCGACATGCCCGGCGATCACGATATTCATTTTTTCATTGGTCGCGGGAATCATCCGGTTTTCCCATTACATATACCCTTCTCTGCGGAGGGTTTCCAGCCCGCCGCCGTCTTCGGCGTCCTGCGCCCGGCCGCTGCGTTCGGCAATGTTCTTCAGTTGCCCGCTTTGCAGTTCCTCAATGATTTCCTGCGGATTTTTTGCGGTTGAATGAATCGGAAACGTGCACGGCCAGCAGCCCAGCGAACGATAGCGTTTTCCCTCGCCCTGGTCATAATACAAAGAGACCGTCGGGATTTTCTCCCGCTCGATATATTCCCATACGTTCAGCTCCGTCCAGTCCAGCAGCGGATGAATCCGTACGTGGGTGCCCGGCGCAAAATCCGTTTTGTACTGATTCCAGAACTCCGGCGGCTGATCGGCGATATCCCATTCACTGGCTCGGTCCCGGCGAGAAAAATACCGTTCCTTTGACCGAGATCCCTCCTCATCAGCCCGCAGACCCACGATAACCCCCGTAAACGGCTCCCGATTGGAATCGGCTTCATAGCAATCGGTTGTGTGGTTAAAGCGGTATCGTGTCCACTGCCCGCTGAGGGTATGTTTCAGCGCCTCGGTCTTGAGCAGTTTGCAGCAGCGCAGCCGGTCAGTGTTGCCGTCCGGAAACGTCTCTTTCCGCTGGAGGGCTTCGGTATTCATCCCATAGATCATGTCAAGCTGCCATTGCCGTGTCAGCCGGTCCCGGTATTCGATCATTTCCGGAATTTTATACCGGGTATCGATATGCACCAGCGGAAACGGCACATGCCCGAGGAAGGCCTTGCGGGCCAGCCAGAGCAAGACCGTGCTGTCCTTGCCGATCGACCATAACATGCACATACTTTTAAAATTGGCATACGCCTCCCGCAGGATGTGCACGCTCAGGTTTTCCAGTTGTTCCAAATGATCAGCCATTGTTTCTTACAGGTACGAATCGAGGACACTTAGAATTTCACTCACGCTCTGCTCAACAGTTTGAAGCTCCGTATTCACAACAATCTCCGGTTTTTCCGGTGGCTCGTAAGGATCGTCCACGCCGGTGAACTGCTTGATTTTGCCGGACTGTGCTTTTTTATATAAGCCCTTTACATCACGACGTTTACATTCCTCTACAGAGGCCTTGACATACACTTCTACAAAGCGGCAGCACAAATCTCTGACAAATTGCCTTGCTTCTCGATAGGGCGAAATGAACGAGCAGATCACA
>JAHDQI010000145.1 GCA_018433925.1 Phycisphaerae bacterium
AGCAGTCCGGCGTTCCAGTCGGCCTGCGTATTCATCAGCATGTGGCTGGACGAGGCCCAGGTGCTGACCAATACGTGCAATGCATGTGGGTATTTTGTCGCCGGAAGGAAGAAAGCGATCAGTACCCCCAGCACCGCGGCGGGGTTGACCAGCCACCATTCCTCAATAAAGCCCAGATGCAGCTTTGGCCGGCCGGCCCCTGTATGCTCCTCTTGATCGGTCAGGCCTGCTTGATGCTCATGCTCATGCTCACATTCGTGGTCATGTTCGTGCTCATGCAGCGCCGCATGGCTTGGAATGGCCGCACCGAGGATGCTTTCGCCGAAATAGGGGATGATGCTGTCGCTGAGCGTGGCGATCCCGATGGAACCGAGGTACCCGATGACAAGGATCAGGATAAAGTTCTTGGCTTTCCGGTGCAGTTGAAACAGGGCGGCGGTAACCATGGCACTGAGAACGACGTGAAGCGGATGAAAAATTGCGAATAAGGTATGCGCTCCGACCTCGCCAATGGACCGGAAAATAAGCATAAAAATAATCCCTGTCAAAGCCCCGAAGATAGTAAAAGGAGAATGGGCCTTCAATTCCCGTCCGATGTGACGCATTTTCTCAAATGCCATAAGTTTCTCTTTTCCAATAACTTGCCTTTTTTAAATGGAAGCCGTGGTTCATCATAATACTTATATACTTTCTAAATGCAACTAAGTTGCAAATAAAATTTGCGAAAATCCAGTTTTTTCCGGAATTTGAGTTGACAGTCCCATAAAAAATGATACTATATAATAGTAAATGATAGCATTTGATCTAAATTAAAGTGAGAGATCATGGCTAAAGAACAGTTTATTCCAGATGGCAACACACCGGAAAAATGGTACACCGTTAAAGAGGCCGCCGACTATCTTGGGGTCAGCCAACCTACCCTATTCAGATGGATGAAAGAAGGGGTTTTATCCTTTTATAAGGTCGGCGGGGCCACCCGTTTTTCGAAGGAGGGCCTGGATGCGGTAATCGAAAAAAACACCGGGCAGAAAGAAGCGGAAAAGGCCGCCGGCTGTTGTGTTGCCTGCGGCCATACGATTCTTGTTGAAGGTCGGGTTCAGGGTGTCGGGAAGCTTTATTTCAAGCCGGCTAAATCCAGTTTCTGGGTGCTTCATGAAGCCCTGGTTCCGACCACGGCCAAGGTCTGTCCGGCCTGCGGGTATGTTCAGTGGTATGCCGACATCAGGAAGCTGAGAAAACTGAAACCGCATGAAATCGCTGCCCTGCGCGACAAGGACCGGCTTGATGATGCGCAGGAAAATGAAATACGGCCTCCGGGTTGATATCGAACAGCCGCCCCTTTTTGGGAGCAGTCAGGTTGACGGCTGAGTCGTGAAGATATTCGGAAAAGAATAGCGATTCATAACCATTTTTGTCAACGGGAGGCCATTATGGATTGTCAATTTCTTCCGGGAACCAACAACCGTCCGTACATTGCCAAAATCAATCCCCAACCTTCTCCGCCGCCTCCGTTTATTTTGAACAAACCTCTTAATGAGGCCGGCTGCACAGCGGCCGGGGGGCTTTGGGGACACCATGAACATTGGAAAACATTTTTGAGTATGACGGGAGGTACTATTCTCTATTGTCTCAGCGCCCTGTCTATTGTGTACGGCATGTGGCGGCTTATCGGGCCGGTAATGGCGCAAAGCAGTGTTTTTTCGCAGGTTTTGCCCTGCATTCTTGCGGTCAATCTGTATGAACTGGCCCTGCTGGGTGTGCTGGTAGGGCTTGTGCTGTGGAGACATGTGACGGACGATGCGATCTCGCTTCTGATTCTGATCGCGATCTTTATGATTGTCTCCGGTCTGACCCTGACGACGGCGACTCCCGGCGGTCCGCAATCCTGTCTTTGGATCGGGCTTGTCTGTGCGGCGCTGGGTGTCGGAAAGCTCATTATTTTGCGTAAATGGATATCCATACAAATCGGCATTATATCCTTAACGGGTCTCAGTATCATTCTTGCGTGGAATTTTATTATCCCTTCCTTATTATCCACCCCTTTTGTGACCGGCGACTGGCCGGAGGAACTGCGGCGCCAGCAGTGGGTGCTCTCCTGGCTGGTCCTCCTGGGCGGGGCACTCTTTGTTTTGGTTGAGGCGATTGGTTCGGACAATTGCAGGACAGAACCCTCCGAGACCGCGGCGTTTGTCAGCACGCATGCCATGATGAGGATTTTTTCGCTCATCTTAATCTCCGCCGCATTTTTTCATCAGCATGCGATCCGGTTTATGTTTCTGGTGGACGGCGCTGCGGGGGATTATCTTCCCGCCCTGTCGGTGCTGGTGCTGCTGTCCCTCGAACTGATGCGCAGTTTTCCCAAACGATGGGCCCGCCTGGAGATGGGGATTGCCTGGATTCCCCTGGCGGCCGTGCTTTATGCAATCCAAAGCAAGGCGGTGTTTGCTTCGTTCGCGGATGCTTCACAGTGGCTGTTTTATCCGCCTGTTCTGCTGGCCCTGATTGGAATGGCCGTGCTTTGGATGGCGGCGGTGCAGCGCCGGCAGGGATTTGGATACGTCGCCCTTGGGTATGCGTTTGGTGTTCTGCTGACTGTCGGATTTTCTCCGGCCCGGCCGTATGCCCTTAACTGGCGATTATGCGGCGGTGTGCTGGTTGCGGTTCTGCTGATGGGGGGCATCCTGAAAAGGAATCCCGGTCTATGTTTTGCGGCTGTGATTTTACTGGCTGCCGGATTGGGCGGCCAGGATAGATTTGGCGAACTGGCCGACGGTTTCGGCTTAACGGTCGGCGGAGCGGTTGCGGCCGTGGCCGGCCTCGGGACGATGCTGATCTGCCTGGCTTTTGGAAACAGGACACCAAAGCCGATAGCTGTTTTTGGTGCGATGTTTCTTGCGCTGTCGATTTGTGACGCGATTCCGCCAAAATCTTCTCTGGGTGAGCTGGATTTGACGGTTGTGGCAGGCGTTTTGGCGTTGTGCGCCGGTCTGTGGCTTCGGATGCGTGATGCGATCACCATCGGGATTCTTTGTCTGCCTCTGCTGCCCCGGCTTATGATCATGGCCAAATCGCTTTCTTCGTGGGGATTTGTTGTCCTGAGCTTTGTGCTGCTGTTTCTGGGTGCGGCCGTCAGCTTTTTTTCCAAACAAGCCTCTTCTAATCAGGACATCGAAGCAATTGAATTCAAAGGGTGAGACTGACCATTGGCTATTGTAAAAGCGATGAAAAGTAGGCGGTTTTGGGTGCGGCAGGATGGGGAAAACTGGCCCGCAGGGATTTGAACCCCGACTAAATGATCCAGAGTCATTTGTGCTACCGTTACACTACGGGCCAATTCAAAACCGAGATCATATCGGCAAAATCCGGATAAGTCAACAGCCGACGGGGATTTTTTGGCGGCGGCCGACAGCCGGATGTCTCCGGCAGATTCTTGACGGGGATTCGGTCTGACGATAAAATCACAACCTTTGATTTCAGAATTAGTTACAAACGATTGACGGAATGAGTGGATGCTCAAATTTGGAGATATCGGGCTGGATATGCCGTTTATTCAGGCGCCGCTTTCGGGCTATACGGACCATCCAATGCGGGTTCTGGCCCGGCGGTTCGGCTGTCCGCTGGTTTTTACGGGCGTTATGCTGGACAAAATTTCTCTGCATCCGAGGGCCATGCGGCAGATCAAATTTCGGCCGTTTCCAGAAGAACATCCTGTCGGAGCCCAGATTATGGGCAGCGATCCGGCCACGATGGCACAATCGGCCGCAGCGTTTGAGCGGGCCGGCTATGACTGTATCGACCTGAATTTTGCGTGCCCGGTACCCAAAGTCCTGCGCAGGGAGCGAGCCGGCTACCTGATGCGCAGACCCGCGATTGTCCGTGAAACCTGGCAGCGGACTCGGGAAGTTGTTTCCTGCCCTGTATTTATGAAAATCCGTGTCGGGTTTGATTCTTCGGAGGCGGCCAGAGAAGATTTTTGGACGATTTGCGAGAATGCTGCCGCTGACGGGGTGGACTTGCTGACGATCCACGGCCGGACTGTGGAGCAGAAATACAAAGGGCAGGCCGACTGGGATTTGCCGGCTGAGGTAAAACGGGCTTTTCCGAAGCTCACACTCTTCGGCAGCGGCGATATCATGACGGCGGAGACGGCCGTCGAAAGGGCCACGACCAGCGGACTGGATGGGGTGATTGTGGCCAGAGGGGCGATCGGTAATCCGTGGATTTTTCAGGAGATTCGAGCGCTGTGGGAAGGCCGGTCAAAGCCCCTATCGCCAACCCTGGCCGAGCAAAAGCAAATTATGCTGGAGCATTTCGAGATGATCCTTGAAACCCGGCCCCCGCGTAAAGCCGTGCCTTATTTTCGCAAATTTACTGTCGGCTACTGCCGACGCCACCCGCAGCGGAAACAGACTATGCTGGCTCTGATGCAGGCCCGGACGCCTGATCAGATACACCGTACAATCGAGGACTATTATTCATAGCTTGTAGTTCGAAGACAAGTGTAGACGAGCGGAGGAATTCAGGTCATTGAAAAAAAACAGTCAACCCTGAACCCGGCAGGACTTCTTGCTCTGCAACAGGTCAGGGTTGACTGCTCGCTGGTGTCAACGAGTACCCATTCCTTACAGAATGGATTGTGCGTTTTTAAGCTAAGAGGCCTTTGATCAGGCGGCCTTTTCGCAGGCCTTATCCTCGGCCTTCTCGCAGCCGGCTTTTTCGCCGTTGCCTTGTTTTTCTTTTGATTCACATGCCTTTTTGTCGTCGCCGTTTCCGTTGTCCGCGGATTTGCCTTTACAGTTCCCGGCCCAGGCGGCCCCGGCCAATACCAATACCAGACAAAGGACGGCCATTTTTCTCAATACAGCGTTCATGGTTGTCTCCTTTCCGAAAGCGATTTATCAATTCATTCCATTTCCAAAGGACATTGGTTATTAAGTACGCTTTCGGACTGTCAGTTGTTTGGCTTGTTCCTACTTTTTTTCAAAAATTTATCCGGAAACTGTTTTCTGCCGGGAATTTTGCTATTATTCGAGGTATCCCATCAGAACCAATTCGGCCTCCTGGGCAAGCGTAACGGCCTTTTTTAGTTCTTTTCGGGCCGCATCCAGATCCTTTTGGGCCTCCGCGCGGGCGGTCCGGAAGGCCTCGAGTTTTTTCTCAATCGTTTCCTTTTCGCCGTTGTTGAGGGCCTCTCGCAGTTCCATACGGGCCTTTTCAATCTTGGATTCCGGTTCCGGCATATCCGGGGCTCCTTCCGCTCGGCCCGGCCGTTGTCCGCGAGCGGCCATTGCCCGGCCGTACATGCCGCCACCCATGCCTTCACTCTGGCGAGAAAGCGTCATTACTTTGTTAAGCGGCGGCTCAATTTGGTGCCACTGCTCATCGGTGGCATTCAGATTCTGTTTGACTCGCTGCATCATCCGTTGCTGCATCATCTGCCGCATCTGTTCAGGATCGCGTTGTCCTCGCATCTCTTCGCGAGGCCGGTTCATTTGGCCGCCTCCGCCCTGGCCTCCTTGACCTCCGCGACGGCCCCGACCTTCCGGCGGACCATCCTGAGAAAACGACTGAGCGGCTAAAATCGCCAGCATGAGCAACAATCCCAATCCTAAAAAAAGCTTGTTTCTGGACATCTCCGTACTCCTTTCATAAATAGAATAGTCGTGTCATTTCTTTAACGGTTTGCCTTGTATAGATGTCATGGCATCCCATTTTATTGCACTGAAATACTATTATCCTCCTAACTGTTAAGAAAAAAAGAGAAATGCCGATTTTTGGGGCCTTTGGTAAATAAACCGTCTTCTGTTCAGCACCGTTTTTTATCGCCGCAAATCTCGCCCCGATATGTCTCCTTCATCAAAAACGTACAAATCAACGATATCAAACAAGCTCCGAACAGAACCAGCAGGATCATGCGGTACCCGGCGAAGGAATAGCCATCGGCCGCCCTGGCTGCATAACCGTCGTAAATCCAGCCGAGTGCCGGCATAAACACGGCCCCGCCGAAAAATGGAAACAGGTTAACCGTTCCCACGGATGTGCCGGCGATTTCCACCGGGAACAGTTCCTTGGTCGTTGCAAATGCCATGATAACTACCGCAGAGGAGCAGACCGAAAAGAGAAAAAACCAACCGGCCAGCACAGCGTGGGAAAGACCGGAAGGAAAAAGATTCAGCAGTCCGAGCAGCATGGCCAGCAGGCCGGTGCATAGCAGAAATACTTTCTTCCGGCTGTGCAGGAGGCGGTCCGAAAGCACCCCCAGGACAGGGCTGCCGAGGATCATCCCCCACGCAAGCATGCTCAAAATGGTGCCCGCCTGCTCCTTACTCATCCCATAAACTCCCATCAGGTACGGCCCGGCCCACAATCCCCCAAAACCGAAAAAGATTCCGCAATCGAAAAAAAACCAGATCGCAACCGGCCAAAAATACTTCTCTGAAACAACTTGCCGAGCTCCTTGCCAGAGTCCAATTGGTTTGGCCGCCGAAGAAGGATTGTCCTTTCGATCCAATTCGATGACAGACGGCCACCCTTTGTCCTCCGGACGGTCTCGCACAATCAGCCACACCAACACCAAAATCAGCAGAGTGGCGGCCCCGATCAGCGTAAATGAAATACGCCAGCCCAGCCGGGCCGCCAGAAAGCCCAGCAGCCAGGTGCCGGCCATAACTCCGATCCCCCCGGCGGCATTCAGAAGCCCGGCCATCATGGCGAACTCCCCGGCGCGGAACCACTGTGACAGAATCTTCATCGTGGGTATAAAGACCATTGAGACCCCAATACCCACAAGGATGCGACCCGCAAAGGCCGTCGGAAGATTTCCGGAAAGGCCGAAAAGAACGCTGCCGGCACAGGCCAAAACCAGGAAGAATGTCACGGTCTTACGCGGTCCGATCGAATCCGAAAGCAAACCCGCCGGAAACTGCAAACAGGCATAAAAGTAAAAATATACGGAACCGAGCAGTCCGATCATACCGGCCGATGTATCAAATTCGGTGATTAGATCCTTTGCTACTACCGACAGTGAATTTCGATGAAAATAGACCAACACATAAGCAAAAGCAAGGACCCCAAAAATCAGCCAACGAAAACGCAGTGGCTTGCTGATTTGCTGAAGTTCCATTTCTGCGTCTCCTGCTTAGGATATCTTTCGAAGCCATTGTTCAAGATTCATGGCCAGGATCTCCACATCCTGACGCTCAAGGATATTGATTTTGATCGCTTCCGGCACAGCCAGTTTGGCCATCGCCTTCTCAACGCGACTCCAAAGTGATCGGCGTTTCTTATCCGTATCGGCCAGGTACAACTGGCTGACAAGGTCCTGAATCCGGGCCAGGGCAATCCCATCCAGGTTCTTATAATAGTTTGAGATAATTTTCTGCTGATGAGCCGAATAGTCTCTCTGAGCCATTGAACTCTGCTCCCAATCAAGTTATGATGCGGTTATTATTGGCAGATCGTATCAATCTTCCCTGATCAAAACAAGTGTAAGAAGGGGGAATGAAACAGATCGCAGAAATAAAATGTTTTTTACTAATATGCCAAAAAAACCATATTATTTTCGTTGAAATGAAAGCTTTTTTTGCTATAGTATCTCTCGGTTGTGAAAAAATTCCATATATTGTGCAATTCGGAACAATAAAAAAGGCTTATCGAAACTATAAGTATTTTTGAACAAGAGAATTATGGAAATAAAACCGTTTCATGCGTATCGTTTTAATGAAGAGATTGTGGGTGATTCGGGAACCTGTATAGCCCCTCCCTATGATGTGATTGATGAGCTTGGTCAACAGGAACTTTACCAACTTAACCCCTATAATATCGTTCGCGCTATTAAAGGAATAAGGGACCCAAAAGATACAGAAAAAAACAATGTCTATTCTCGTGCGGCCGAGTATCTGCAAAATGCCATTCGCGAAAAGGCCTTAATTGCTGAATCTGAAGAGTCCATTTATGCCTATGTTCAGAATTTTCAGATTGCTGAAAGGGCCTACCAGCGCAGCGGGATCATCGCTCTGGGCGGCCTTGAGCCGTTCGGCCGGGGTGTTCAACCCCATGAAAAGACGCTGGAAGGACCCAAGGCGGACCGATTGAATCTGACCCGCGCCACAGCCGCCCAATTCGGCCAGATCTTTATGCTCTACGATGATCCCGAACAAACCGCCGAACAGATAATCCGGCAGGTGATGCAGGCCCGGCCGGCCATCGATTATACGGACAAGGAATCCGTTCGGCATCGCCTGTACGTCATTGACCGGTCTGATTTGATCGAGACCTTTGTCGAAAAGATGGAATCAAAACAGACGATCATCGCAGATGGCCATCACCGCTACGAGACGGCCCTGAATTACTGGGCTGAAACGCAAAATCCGCTGGCCCGATGGCAAATGATGACGTTTGTCAATATGCACAATGAAGGGCTTATCATTCAGCCGACTCACCGGCTGCTGTCGGGCTTGCCCTCTTTTTCAGTTCCCGAATTGCTCGAAAAAATTTCTGCCCATTTCGCGATTCAGAAATTTGCGTTCTCCAACGAGACCGAAAAGGCGGATGCCCAGGTTCTCATGTTTGATCAAACCAGGCAAAGCGAGTCAGAGGACAGGCCTATCTTTGGATTCTACGCTGCCGATGGGGCCTTCTATACGTTGACATTAACAGATCCTGCGGCGATGAAGCAATACGCTCCTCAGTTGAGTGAGGCATCGCGCCGACTGGATGTCAATGTGCTCCATATGTTAATTCTTGATAAGTACCTGAATATCGGGGATGAACAACTTGCCCGGCAGTCACACATCGAATATATCAAGGACCTGGGCAATGCGATTGACAAGACCGTGTCTCTTATTGATGAGGGGCGTGCCCAGGCGGTCTTCTTCGTGAATCCAACACGAATCAGCCAGGTTAAGGCAGTCGCCGCTGCCGGCGAAAAAATGCCGCAGAAATCGACCTTCTTCTATCCGAAAATTTTCAGCGGCCTGACCATTCATGGTTTGCAGGCCGAGGCGCAAACAACCCGAAAATCCAACCCCATAAAACAGGAGTGTTCAAAATGACAGATTGGAAAAATCCCCCCAAACTTTTTATTCCCGGACCGGTGCATGTTCTTCCGGAAGTTCTCCAGCAGCTTGCCAGGCCCACGCTGGGACATCGCGGCAAAGAATACTCCCAGCTTCAGAAGGAAACCGTGTCCATGCTCAAGCAGATTCTAAGCACCGAGCAGAATGTCTTTCTCGTTTCCTCTTCAGCTTCGGGTATCTGGGAGGCCAGTATCCGCAATTGTGTGAAGAAGGACGAAACGGTCCTCTGTACCATGTGCGGGGCCTTCAGTGACAAATGGGCCTCCGTTGCCAAGTCCTGCGGCCGCCAGGTTGACGAGATGAAAGTTGACTGGGGAAAGCCGACTACAACGGAACTGATCGATAAGGCCCTTTCAGCAAAAAAATATGCGGCCGTCACGCTGGTTTATAATGAAACCAGCACCGGACTGACCAATCCGGTTTATGAAATCAGCGAGATGATGAAGAAGAAATATCCGGACGTACTGGTCTTTGTTGATGCCGTCAGCGGCATGGTCGGCTTGCCGATGCATTTTGATCAGCTCGGGTGGGACGTGGTCTTTGCCTCCGTCCAGAAGGCCTTTGCGATTCCGCCGGGATTTACCGTTGCGGCCGTCAGTAACCGGGCCCTCGAAAAGAGCAAGTCCGTTCCGGAACGCGGCTACTATTTTGATTTCCAGAGTTTTGCAAAATCTGCCGAAAAAGACCAGACTCCCACAACTCCTGCGGTTCCTCACATCATGGCTCTGCATTATCAATGCACACGGCTGCTGGCCGAGGGCATGGAAAATGTCTGGGCACGACACAAAAAAATGGGCGAGTTTGTCAGAAGCTGGGCAAAGGAACATTTTGACGTATTCTGTGAAGAGAAGTATGCTTCCAACACCCTGACGACTGTCAAGAACACCCGAAACATCGAAGTCGGCGCTGTGATTAAGTCTCTGCAGGAAAAACACAACACGATTTTTGGAAACGGGTACGGCAAGCTAAAGAACGAAACCTTCCGCATCGCACACATGGGCGATATCACTCTGGACGATCTCAAACAGCTCCTCGGCTGGATTGAAGAAGAAATCAAGTAAAACGCTCTCTATGGCGACTCCAAGGGCCTGCCGTTTTTCCGGCGGGCCTTTTTTATGGACCCTCTTGCATTGGATAGGGGGATTGTGTATAGTAACAGGTCTGTATAAACATCGATCAGTATGGTTAGGAGTGCAAAATGGCCAAAAATATTGCAATTGCCGGGGTGACCGGCGCGGTAGGTCAGGAATTCCTGCGGATTCTTGAACAGCGGAATTTTCCGTTTTCGAGCTGTAAAATGCTGGCTTCCAGCCGTTCTGTGGGCAAAAAAGTCACATTTAAGGACAAGGAATATACGGTTGAAGAGCTCAAACACGACAGTTTTAAAGGGGTCGATATTGCCCTGTTTTCCGCCGGCGGGGCGCGCAGCAAAGAATTCGCCCCTTCGGCCGTCAAGGCCGGAGCCGTCGTGGTGGATAATTCTTCGGCTTTCCGAATGGACCCGGAGGTGCCGCTGGTCGTGCCGGAAATCAACTCCGAGGATATCGCCAAACACAAGGGTATTATTGCCAACCCCAACTGCACTACGATCATCGGCATTGTACCCGTCTGGCCGCTGCATAGGGCCAACCCGGTCAAACGCATGATTGTCAGCAGCTACCAGGCCGCCAGCGGGGCCGGACAGTCGGCTATGCTTGAAATGATCCAGCAGGCCCGCGAGATTCTCGACGGCAAGCCCGTCACCTGCAAGATCCTGAAGTATCAGTTGGCGTTTAATGTATATTGCCACGACTCAAAGATCGGACCTAACGGGTACAACGAAGAGGAGATGAAGCTGGTTAAGGAAACCCGCAAGATCTTTCACTGTCCGGATATTGCGATAACGGGAACTTGTGTGCGGGTGCCGGTATTGAGGACTCACTGCGAGAGCATTAACCTTGAGTTTACCGAGCCGATTAGCCCGGAGGAAGTGCGAGGTCTGCTTGAGACCGCACCCGGTGTCAGTATTATTGATGATCGCCAGGCCAACCGTTTCCCGATGCCGATTGATGCCACGGGTAAGGATGATGTTTACGTAGGGCGTATTCGGCAGGATGAATCAATCCCCGAGGGCCGCGGCATCAACATCTGGGTGGCCGGGGATCAGATCCGAAAAGGGGCCGCTCTGAATGCCGTTCAGATCGCGGAAAAATTGCTTTAACCAATTGCGATTTCCCAGTACACTGCAGGGCCGGATCGAACGATCCGGCCTTTTTTTATGAACATGACAAAGCGGAAGATCAAACTTGTGATTCACTATGATGGATCGCGGTATTACGGCTGGGCGGCCCAACCGGGACGGCCGACGATCCAGGGGGCCATCCAGGAGGCGTTTGAGGCACTGTGCGGGCAGGGCATCGAAGTGGTCGGCTCCTCCCGGACGGATGCGGGGGTGCATGCTCTCGGGCAGGTTGCTCATGCCGACCTGACCGGCTGCCCGGTTCCTACGGCCAACCTGCAGAAGGCCCTGAATAACCTGCTTCCGGGAGAGATTGCCGTAGCCGGTGTCGAAGAAGTGCATGAGTCTTTCGATGCCATCCGAAGTACCCTTAGCAAGGAATACCGGTACACGATCTATACGGATATGATTCGGCCGGTGCTGGAGATTCATCGGTGCTGGCATTATCCATATAAATTGGACATGGAGGCTATGCGGCAGGCCGCCGAGCGGCTGATTGGAACGCATGATTTCAAATCGTTTGCTTCGGCGGGCGACCAGCGGCAAAGCTCCGTTCGGACAGTGAACCGGTGCGAAGTGATCGGGGAGGGGCCACGGCTTTTTGTGGATGTGCAGGCGGATGGGTTTTTGTATAATATGGTTCGCAATATTGTCGGCACACTGGTGGAGGTGGGTCGCGGCCGATGGAAACCGGAGAGAATCGAGGCGATTCTCGATGCCAGAGACCGTGCCGCAGCCGGTCCCATCGCTCCTGCAGGCGGGTTGTGCCTGATGCGGATTTTCTACTGAAATGAAGATTGTACACATTATAACCCGGTTGATTTTAGGCGGTGCGCAGGAGAATACGCTGATTACCTGTCAGCGGCTGGCCCGGCGCGGGCATGAGGTGACGCTGATTACCGGGCCGGCTATCGGGCCGGAAGGGGCCTTGTTTGAGCAGACGAAAAACGGGGGGTATAACGTCATTGTGATAGAGAAACTGCGTCGGGCTATTGACCCGCGGTATGATCTGCCGAGTTACCTGGCACTGAAACGGCAGCTTCGTCGGCTGGATCCGGATATTGTGCATACGCATTCGGCGAAGGCGGGGATTCTCGGCCGCTATGCGGCGTGGGCCCTGAAGGGCCGGCTTCCGGGCCGGAGCGCCGGCTGCCCTCACGTGGTTCATACCATTCACGGGCTGGCATTTCATCCGTATCAGCGGCGGCTGCTGAACGGGGTGTACATTCTCATTGAGCGGGCGGCGGGTAAGCGGACGGACGCGTTTATTTCGGTTGCCGATGCCATGACCGAAAAGGCGCGGGCGGCGGGGATTGGGCTGGCCCGGCCGTGGGTGACCGCGTACTCGGCGATTGAGGAGGAGCCGTACCTGAAAGCGCCGACCGGTGAGCAGAGACTGGCGTTTCGCCGGAAGTATGCCATTCCGGAAGGGGCGTTTGTGTTTGTCAAGATCGCGAGGATTTTTGATCTGAAGGGTCACGAGTTCGTGATCCGGTCGGCTAAGACGCTGGCCCGTGCGCATCCGCATGTGATCTGGCTGTTTGTGGGGGATGGGGCGCTGACTGAGCAGCGGAAACAGGAGATTCGGGAGGCGGGGCTGGAGGGGCGTTTTCGGTTTACGGGTCTGCTGCCGCCGTCGGAGATCCCGCGGGCGATTCATGCCTCAGATGCGCTGGTTCACTGCTCGCTGCGTGAGGGGCTGGCGCGTGTGCTGCCGCAGGCGCTGCTTTGCGGCAAGCCGGTGGTCAGCTTTGATATTGACGGGGCCCGTGAGGTGGTGGGTCCTGATACCGGTTTTCTGATCGAAGCGGAGAATGTGCAGCAACTGATCTATGCCTGCCGGAAGCTGATCGAGGATCCGAAGCTTTGTTTACGGCTCGGCCGGCAGGGCCGGGAGCTTGTACAAGACACATTTTCCCCTGAGACGATGGTTGATGCCATCGAGGGCGTTTACCGGATGCTGCTTGGCTGACCGTTTTTTATTGGCGTCTTCGTTTTCGGATCAGGCCTGCCCCGGCCGCGAGAAGGGCCAGGGTGGCGGGCTCGGGTATGTAGGCGCCGGGATTTGCGATGTCGCCGCCCGCGGAGGTCCATGAGCCGTATCCATCGCCAAGGGCGGAGAGGGCGGCGGCCATGGCGTCATTGAGGCCGAGGGAGCCGGCCGGGATGTTGCCGCTGGCTCCGTTTGTACGAATGCTGCCGGGGATGTCCTGGTCTCCGTAGGTCAGGCGATCAACGAGATTTTCGAGCGGGTCAAAGAGGTTGATCTCGTCGTTGCGTCCGAGGTTGTTGCTGTATTCACCGAGGATTTTGACGGAAGCCGAAAGGCCCCACGCTGTGCGAAAATCTTCGGCAGCAGATTCGGTTATGATGACTGATTGGCCGGGCATGACAAGTCCGAACTCGCTGAGGTCAAAGCCGCCGGGCAGTCGGCTGTCGTCGTCGTAGCTCCAGCCGGTCATATCGACGGCCGCGGCGCCTGTGTTGGTAAATTCCACGAATTCGCCGTTTTCTCCGCCGTACATCCATTCGGTGATGCGCATGTCGGCTATGGCGAGGGAACCGCACATTACAAGGATTGTGAATACTGCCGCTTTTCTCATCTGACTGTCTCCTCTCTTATCAGATTGATCATTACCGGCCGAGTCCACCCGTCGGACCCGACGCTTGCCCCAAAGTGTTTACACGCACAATCCATCATACTTTGTTCTTTCCGAATTGTCAATGTTATTTGTCTCCTTCCTGTTGTTTCGGGCTCAGTTGGTCTACCGTTATTTTTGAAAAAGTATTGAAGCGAGCGTTTTTGTGGGTTTTTGGGCTGGAAACGCGGTTTTGTGGCGGTTTTGTAGGTATTATTCCTGACGCCAAGTTTGTCCGTTTCTTTTCCTTTTTTGTCCGCTCTTTGTTCTTTTTTGTCCGCTTTTTGTCCTAA
>JAHDQI010000383.1 GCA_018433925.1 Phycisphaerae bacterium
GCGTTCAGCTCAAAGAACTTTATGATCCCATCCCGCGGCGCTTTCTGGTCCGTCTCGAGCAGCGAAACCGCCGCGATACCACCCGTATGGAAGGTCCGCATTGTAAGCTGCGTGCCCGGCTCGCCAATGGACTGGGCCGCGATAATTCCCACCGCCAGCCCTTCCTCGGCCACCTGCCCCAAACTCAAATCCCAGCCGTAACACTTGGCGCAAATGCCAACCTGGCTTTCACAGGTAAGCGGGCTGCGGACGCGGATGGCGTCCAGTCCGAGCTGTTCAATTTTGTCGGCCGCTTCCGGCGTTATCACTTCATTTTCACGAACAATCATCTCATCCGTAATCGGATTGCGGATATTATCCCGCGCCGTTCGGCCAATAATAAGCTGCTTAAGCGGTACATCCACCGCCTCGCCCTTGTAAACCGTGGACTTGGTAATCCCCTGCAGTGTGCCGCAGTCCTGCTCACTGACAATCACATTCTGGGCCACATCCGCCAGTTTTCGCGTCAGGTATCCGGAATCTGCCGTCTTCAGAGCCGTATCGGCCAGTCCTTTGCGGGCCCCGTGCGTCGAACTGAAATACTCCAGCACGTTGAGTCCTTCCCGGAAATTGGACTTGATCGGTGTTTCAATAATCTCACCGCTGGGCTTGGCCATCAGCGCCCGCATTCCCGCAAGCTGCTGAATCTGGTCAATACTGCCTCGTGCCCCGGAGCTCCGCATCACCCAGATCGGATTCAGATAGGGTTTGTCGTCTCGCACGTCGTTTTTCATCGCATTCATCATCGCGTTGGTCACCGCCACACGGGCGTGGGTCCAGGCATCAATGATCTGGTTATACCGTTCGCCCTCGGTCAGCACGCCGGCGTTATAATTCTTCATCACACGATCGACCTTCTTCTGCGTGGCCTCGATGATCGCCGGCTTTTCGGGGGGAATCCGCAGATCCACCACGCCGAAACTCATGCCTGCCAGCGTCGCCTGCCGAAAGCCCAGGTCCTTGATGTCATCCAGCAGATTCACAGTCGCCCGGCAGCCGGAATACTCATAGCAATCCCCGATGACCTGGCCCAGCCGTTTTTTGTCCATCACCAGGTTATAAAACGGCATTTCCGGCGGCAGAATGTCATTAAAGATGCAGCGGCCGGCCGTCGTCTCGATCACCGGTCCTTTTTCCTCACCGCGATCGCCGATGATTCGTTTGCCTTCCGGCAGACGCACCTTCACCCGCGCATGAATGCCCACGATCCCCAGGTCCTTGGCGGTAATGGCCTCGGCCGGATCCCGGAAACACATGCCTTCTCCCTTTTGCCCATCGGCGATATGGGTTATGTAAAAATTCCCCAGCACAATGTCCTGAGACGGGCTGAGCATCGGCGAACCGTTAGCCGGTGAGAAAATATTATTCGTCGCTAAAATCAGCGTATGGGCCTCGACCTGCGCCTCGATACTCAGTGGCAGGTGCACCGCCATCTGGTCGCCGTCAAAGTCGGCGTTAAAACCGCTGCAAACCAGCGGATGCAGCATAATGGCGTTGCCTTCCACCAGCACCGGCTCAAAGGCCTGGATGCCCATCCGGTGCAGCGTGGGGGCTCGGTTCAGCATCACCGGATGCTGATGAATGACTTCCTCGAGAATATCCCAGACCTGCTCATCCCGACGTTCGAGCATGCGTTTGGCGCTCTTGATCGTATCGGCCAGACCGCGGTCTTTCAGTTTGCGGATAATAAACGGCTGGTACAACTCGAGGGCAATCTTTTTCGGAAGACCGCACTGGTACAGCTTCATATGCGGCCCGACCACAATCACGGAACGGGCCGAGTAATCCACCCGCTTGCCCAGCAGATTTTCGCGGAACCGGCCCTGCTTGCCCTTGATCATATCCGTCAGACTCTTGAGCGGGCGGTTGTTGCTGCCCAGCACCGGGCGACGGCAGCGGCCGTTGTCCAGCAGCGAATCGACCGCCTGCTGGAGCATCCGCTTTTCATTGCGGATAATCACCTCCGGCGCGTTCAGGTCAATCAGCTTTTTCAGTCGGTTGTTCCGGTTGATGATCCGGCGGTACAGATCGTTGAGGTCACTGGTGGCAAAATTGCCGCTTTCGAGCATCACGAGCGGACGCAAATCCGGGGGAATCACCGGCACAACCTCAAGAATCATCCACTCCGGCTTGTTCTCGCTGGTTCGAATCGCGTTGACCAGTTTGAGCCGCTTGGTCAGATCTTTGATCTTTTGCTTGCTGTTGGTCTCATTGACGGCTGACCGCAGCTCCACGCTCAGGGTCGACAAGTCCAGTTTGCCCAGCAGTTCCTTGACCGCCTCAGCTCCCATCGAAGCCCGAAAGCAGTTTCCGTATTTATTCAGGGCGTCCCGGTATTCATCCTCGGTCAAAAGCTGTTTGACTTTCAGCGGACTTTGCCCCGGATCGGTCACCACGTAATCCTGGAAATAGACAATCTTCTCAATATCCGAGGTCTTCATCCCCAGCAGTGTGCTCAGCCGGCTGGGCATCGCCTTGAAAAACCAGATATGCACCACCGGCGCCGCCAGGTTAATATGTCCCATCCGCTTGCGGCGAACCCGGCTGTGTGTAACCTTCACTCCGCACCGGTCGCAGATAATCCCCTTGAATTTGGTCCCTTTGTATTTCCCGCAGGCGCATTCCCAGTCCCGTTCCGGGCCGAAAATCCGCTCGCAGAACAGACCGTCCTTTTCCGGCCGATACGTTCGGTAGTTGATGGTCTCCGGCTTGCGGACCTCCCCAAACGACCAGCTCCGAATATCGTTGGGACTGGCCAGGGTAATTTTTACCGACCCGTAATCATTTATTCGATCATAAATCGACTCTGCCATGATAGGACTCGCTCCGAATAGTGTCCTCTATTTTTTCACAACGGCCTGCGCCGCGGCAATTACAGCGGCGCGGCGCCAAGCCGCTTCTTTTCGAGCTGGATATTCAGTCCCAGCCCGCGGATTTCATTACACAGTACATCGAACGAAATCGGCGTACCCGCTTCAAGGGTATTGTTTCCCTTGACCATGGATTCATAAATCTTGGTCCGGCCCTCGATGTCGTCGCTCTTGACCGTCAGCAGTTCCTGCAGCGTGTACGCTGCGCCATAGGCCTCCAGCGCCCAGACTTCCATTTCACCAAACCGCTGTCCGCCGGTTCGCGCCTTGCCGCCCAGCGGCTGTTGAGTAATCAGACTGTACGGACCCGTCGAGCGGGCATGAATCTTGTCATCAACGAGGTGATGCAGCTTTAACATATAGATATAACCAATGGTCGCCTCCTGATCGAACGGCTCGCCGGTCCGTCCGTCAAAGATTCGCGTCTTGAGCATCGGCGGAATTTGGGTAAAAATCTCATCGGCCGGCGGCGCCTGTTTGGCCTCCTCAATTTCCTGAATCCGGCGCCGCACATGGGCATTGGCCTCCTCGGTCACCGTGCGGATGTCCTCCTCCGTGGCCCCGTCAAAGACCGGTGTGACCGCTTCAAAGCCCAGCACCTTGGCCGCCCATCCGAGGTGCGTCTCCAAAATCTGACCGACATTCATACGGCTGGGAACACCCAGCGGATTCAGGCAGATATCGATCGGTGTGCCGTCTTCAAGATAGGGCATGTCTTCTGCCGGCAGGATCTTGGCGATGACCCCCTTGTTTCCGTGCCGGCCGGCAATCTTATCGCCGATGGACAGCGTCCGCTTGGTTGCCACATAGACTTTAACCATCTCCAGTACACCGCTGGGCAGTTCGTCTCCGTGCTTCATCCGGTCCAGTTGATGCTTCTTTTCTTCCTGCAGGGCCGTCAGGTTCGGCCAGTACCGGTCCATCACCTTTTGGGCCTCATCCCGCAGTTTGGCGGGCTTGATCCACGAAACATCAAAATTCTCAATCTGTTCATACAAGACATCCCTGTCGTCGCTGGCCCCGACCTTCTGCTTGGTCGTCGGATCGACTACATCAATCCCCAGCGCTGAATGAATCTCGTCCATCATCTGCCGGAAGACCGCGCACTCTTTGCCGATCATCTCTTCTTCGAACTTCTTCATTTTCTGCCGCTGCGACTTGCGCTGCTCATCGCCGCCGGCCCCGCGCCGCATAAAATGACGCGTTTTGATGACCACTCCTTCAAATCCGCTGGGCACTTCGAGGGAATCATTTTTGACGTCCTCGCCGGCCCGGCCGAAGATCGCGTGCAGCAGCTTTTCCTCCGGCGTCAGTTCTGTCTTGCTTTTGGGCGAAACCTTACCCACGAGGATATCCCCGGGGCCGACCCGTGTGCCCTCGCGCACAACACCATTTTCGTCCAGGTTCCGCAGGGCCTTTTCGCTGACATTGGGAATATCCCGCGTAAACTCTTCGCGTCCGAGCTTCGTCTCCCGCACTTCAACGCTGAACTCATCAATGTGCAAACTCGTATAGACATCTTCCCGCACCAGCCGTTCGCTGATCAGAATTGCATCCTCAAAGTTATATCCGTCAAACGGCACAAACGCCGCCAGCACATTCCGCCCCAGCGCCAGCACACCATTACTAGTGCCCCCGCCGTCGGCGATAATCTGTCCCTTCTTGACCTTATCGCCCAGATTCACCACGGGCTTCTGATTCAGGCATGTGCGTTCATTCAGTCCCACGAACTTCTGCAGCGGGTATTCCTCGGTGCCGTTGATCACGATCCGCGTGGCATCCACCGCCGTCACCGTCCCGGCGTTGCGGGCCTTGATGACCATGCTCGAATTGGCAGCCACGGGGTCTTCCATGCCCGTTCCCACCAGCGGGGCCTCGGTCTCCAGCAGCGGGACCGACTGACGCTGCATATTGGACCCCATCAGGGCCCGGTTGGCGTCATCATGCTCGAGAAACGGGATCAGCGCCGCCGATACGCCCACAATCTGCTTAGGCGAAACGTCTACATAGTTCACTTCCGCCCCGTCAATCTGCGTCAGATCGCCCTTTTCTCTGGCCAGCACCAGGCCTTCCCGCAATCGCTGCTTTTCAGGATCGACCATGCCCGGCGGGGCAAAGATGGCCTCCATCTCCTCATCGGCCCGCAGGTATTTAATTTCATCGGTTACCTTCTTGCTCTTCACCTTCCGATACGGTGTCACCAGGAATCCGTATTCATCCACCTTGGCAAAAATGCCCAGGGAGACGATCAGGCCGATGTTCGTGCCTTCCGGCGTCTCAATCGGACAGACCCGGCCGTAGTGGCTGATGTGCACATCCCGCACCTCAAAGCCCGCCCGCTTGCGGTTGAGGCCGCCCGGTCCGAGGGCGCTGAGACGACGCTCATGCGTAAGCTGGCTGAGGGCGTTGGTCTGATCGACCACCTGGCTCAGTTCACCCCGGCCGAAGAAAAAGTCGATGCTTGAGGAGACGCTCTTGCTGTTGACCAGGTCGGCAATCCGCCCGATATCCTCCGGCGCCTTCATGCTCATTCGCTCCTGTACCGTCCGGCGCAGTTTCAAGAGTCCCTTGCGGATTTCCGCGGCCGCCAGCTCATCAATCGTCCGGAGCCGGCGGTTGCCCAGGTGGTCGATATCATCAATATGTCCCTGGTTGCTGCGCAGGCCGAGAATATACCGCATCGTATTTAAAAAGTCCTCCGCCCGCAGCACCATCTCGTGTTCGTCCACATCCTGGTGGAACTTACGGTTCAGGCGAAACCGCCCGACCCCGCCCAAGCGATACCGGTTTGTATCGTAAAACTTTTCCTCAAACAGCGTTTTGGCCTTTTCGAGCTGCGCGGGGTTGCCCGGACGAAGACGCGAATAAATCTTCAGCAGCGCCTCTTCGTGGCTCTCGCATCCGTCCTCGGCAATCGTATTAAGCACCAGCGGATCGGCCGCCTCCGCAATCACTTCCACGGAGTCCAGTTCGCTGGCCTGAATCGAGGTGATTGCATCGCCGATCTGTGCCCCGGCTTCCACAAGAATCTCGCCGGTAGAGGTATCCACAATCGGTCCGACTGCCCACATCGTCGGTTCCAGTTTCTTGACCTTGACCTTTTCGGCCTTGTAAAACATCCGCAGCAGGTCCTCAGTCTTGCTGAACTTTTCGTCCATGGCGCGCAGGAATGTCGTGGCCGGAATCTTGCTGGACTGGTCAATCCGGATCACCAGCACATCCTTCTTGGTTACCGACATCTCAATCCAGCTTCCCCGTTCGGGAATAATCCGGGCCCCGTGCAGCACCCGGTCGCCGTCCTTGCTGTCGATTACAAAATCCACACCCGGACTGCGGTGAAGCTGATTGACGATGACCCGCTCGGCCCCGTTAATGATAAACTCACCGCCCCCGATCATGACCGGCATCTCGCCCAGATAAATTGCCTGCTCCGCAATGTCGTCGGCCTCCTTGCGCTTCAGCCGGCAATGAATCTTCAGCGGATACCCATACGTCAGCCGAAGCTCCCGGCACTGCTCAATCGTGTACCGGGGCTTTTCCAATTCATAACCGAGATACTCCAGTTCCATCGTCTTGTCATAACTGACAATCGGAAACACCTCCCGGAACAGGGCCTCCAGGCCGCTGTCTTTGCGTTTGTTCAGGGCCACATCGCCCTGCAGAAAACGCTCATAGCTGGCAAGCTGCACCTCAATCAGGTTCGGAATCGGTACCGCGTCACCGATTCTTCCGAAAATCCGGATCTTTCGTGATTTCATTCGATTCTGCTCCGTTTCGCCTTGTGGATTGGACGTATCACTTCGGCTCTTTCGCAGGACCTGCGCATTTCATTCTCCAGCACGAGACTCTTTGTCCTGCGCTGATTCAGTCAATCGCAGGTTCGCTCCCGTCCGGCCGGGCCGGCGGATCGAACCTGCCTTTGACCGCGTGCATTTTTCACAGAACACCGCTTCCGGCCGGCCGCTAAACCCTTCCGGGCTCGGTCTGCCGGACGGGGTATTTACTTCAGTTCCACCACGGCCCCGGCCGCTTCCAACTGCTTCTGAGCCGCCTCGGCCTCTTCCTTGGGCACATTTTCCTTTACCGGCTTCGGCGCACCGTCGACCAGTTCCTTGGCTTCCTTCAGCCCCAGACCCGTTAATGCCCGGACTTCCTTGATCACCTGAATTTTCTGATCGCCGAATTCTTTCAGCACCACCGTGAAGCTGGTCTTCTCTTCGGCCGCGGCCTCGCCACCGCCGGCGGCCGGACCGGCTACCATGACTGCACCGCCCGCTGCCGGTTCTATCCCGTGCGTCTCTTTCAGGTAGTCGGCCAGTTCTTTGGCCTGCAGCAGTGTCAGCGCCACGATCTTGTCGCCGAGTTCCTGAATGTCCTGACTGAATGTTTTGGTTTCTTCTGACATTGTTTAAACTCCTATTCATTCTGCGTTTCAGGGTAGCCGGACTCCGCCGTCCGTTTAACCCGCATCAGGGACAGCCATGAAACAACCATAATCTCTTTTTCATTTATATGGACGAGTGATTTATGCAGCTTCTTCAAATTTCTCAATGATGCTCTTGATGCACCCGGCGATCACACGGCCCGGTCCCAGCAGCGCCCCGGCGATGTTGCCGCCCGGCGTCAAGGCGGTCTGCACAATCTGGCCCTGCAGTTCCGCCCGGCTCGGCATCTTGGCAAGCTCTTTAACACCCGCTTCATCCAGTACCGAGCCCTCTACATAGGCCCCCTTGAACCGAATGACGTCAAATTTCTTTGCCCACTCGCTCAGTTCTTTGGCGATATCCACCACACTGTCGCCGCCATAGGCCACCGTACAGGGGCCGGCGGCGAACAGATCCCGCGCCGGCATCTGTCCCAGAGACTCCAGGGCCCGGCGCATCATCGAATTTTTCACCATGGCCAGGCGAATCCCCTTCTCCTGCAGGGCTCCCCGCATCCGGTTATTGTTGGTACCGCCCAGGCCCGTACACTGGAGGACCACAAAGTCCTGGACTTCTTCAAACGTTTCCTCGTATTGTTTTTGAACCAGTCCTTTTACGTAATACGTCATGATCTCACCTCAAGATTCAACACGGCGTTTCGACCGTTATTTATCTGTTTTATACGATCTCCACCTGCACGCTCGGACTCATCGTTGCGCTCAGGCAGACCTTCTTGATATAGGTCCCCTTCATGGCCGACGGCTTGATCTTTTTCATATGATTGACAAACGCATCGATGTTCTCCAGCAGCTTCGGCTCCTCAAAGCTCAGTTTGCCGACCACCGCGTGGACATTGCCTCCCGCGTCATTTCGGAATTCCACCTTGCCGGCGGCGAAATCTTTGACCGCCTGGACCACATCGGCCGTCACCGTCCCGTTTTTCGGCGAAGGCATCTTCCCCTGAGGGCCCAGCACCCGGCCGAGTTTGCCGACTTTGCCCATCACTTTTGGGGAGGCAATCGCCACATCAAAATCCATCCATCCGTCAGTAACCTTCTTAATCAGCTCATCCACACCGGCCTCAATTGCGCCGGCCGCAAGGGCGGCGTCCGCATCATCGCAAAACGCAATCACACGCCGCGCCTTGCCGATCCCGTTGGGCAGACTGACCGCTCCCCGAACCATTTGATCGGCCTGTTTCGGATCAATGCCCAGGTGCAGGACGATCTCGACCGTTTGATCAAATTTGGTGGAACCGAAGGATTTGACTTTCCGGACGGCCTGATCCAGAGGCAGAACCTCCGCAACCGCCTTCTTGCTTTCATTTTGATACCGCTTGCTGCGTTTCATAAATCTCCTCGCGAAAAAGGTTTTATTTCGCTCCCACTAATCCGCCGTGGTCCGCATTTTATTGTTGATCGTTCCCTCGCCTGTCCTTTTTTCTCCCGCTCGCAGGGATCCCTCCCCAAAACCGTTTTCTGCGCAGCGCTCCGGCTGCCTGTCCGCGTGGTTGGCGGTTTTTCCTGGGCACTGCGGCGGCCCCGCTCGAGCTCAGTCCACCACCTCGATACCCATGCTCCGGGCCGTCCCTTCAATCAGTCGGTCGGCCTGTTCCAGATCAAAGGCATTGAGGTCTTCAAATTTTGTTTCGGCGATCTTGCGAATCTGCGCCTTGGTCACCTTCCCGACCTTGTCCTTGTTCGGCACGCCGCTGCCCTTGGCCAGCCCGGCCTCTTTTTTCAGCAGCACCGCCGCCGGCGGACTTTTGACGATGAACTCAAATGTACGGTCTGCATACACCGTGATTTCTACCGGTACAGTCGTCCCGTTCATCTCTTTGGTGCGCTCATTGAACTGCGAGACAAACTGACCGATATTGACGCCATGCTGACCCAGCGCCGGGCCGATTGGCGGCGCAGGCGTCGCCTGCCCGCCTGAGGCCTGCAGTTTGATAAACCCTTTGACTTCTTTTGCCATAATACGTTCCTAATCCACGCTCTTTTCTCATTCCCGCGGGCCTACTCCGCCGTCATTTCAGCGACCGCAAAAGTCGGCGATACGAATCACGCAAACGGACTGTCTGTCCGCTCAAACCTTTTCAATCTGCCAGTATTCAATGTCCAGCGGCGTACTGCGTCCGAAAATCGTCACAATCACCCGCACCACACCGCGTTCCGTGTCAATCGAATCCACCGATCCCTCAAAATTCTCAAACGCCCCCTCCCGAATCTTCACCACATCTCCCTTCTCAAACTCCACCTTGATATTCGGCGTATCCTCCGGTTTTTCCGCTTCCTTGAGCATCTTGGCCACATCCGTATCGCGCATCGGCGTCGGCACCCCCTCGGTTCCGATAAAATCACCTACGCCCATCGTCTCCTTGATGATATACCAGGCCTCGTCCGGAATCCGTCCGTCCTCTTTCGGTTCCAGCTCCATAAACACATAACCCGGGTACAGTTTCCGCTTGTGTACCCGCTGTTTGCCCGCCCGAATCCGCTTGATCTGCTCGGTCGGCACAAGAATTCGGCCCACACTCGAAACGCCCTCAATCTGCATCTTGCGTTCCAGTGCGTCACGGACCTGCTCTTCTTTATTGGAAGCCACCCGTAATACAAACCACTGCATGAATTGCGCCCTTTCCGGCCGAACGGTTAATACAGGCCCAGTACAGTGCCGAAAAACCAGTTAAAAAACAGATCAATCACCGCCAGCCCGATCGCCATGATAATCACCACGCAAATGACCACCGTCGTGGAGACAACCACCTCGCGGCGGCTTGACCAGCTTACTTTTTTAATCTCCCCTTCGGCGGCAATCAGAAAATCCGCCACGGAGACCTTATTCATCAGCCAGAAAATCAGCCAGCTCAGCACCAGACAAACGCCGGCCGGAATCAGGGTCTGCACCAAAATCGACTGCTCGGCAAGCTGCTGATACAGCACCACACACCCGATCGCAAGAATCACAAACAAGCCCAGCCCCGTCCCGATCCGGGTGTTTTTCCCCTGCCCGCGCTTATAAATTTTGTTCAGACTCATTGGGCTTCCTTTTTCTCGTGTTTTTTCAAACTCCGACCCGGCCGCTTGCCGCCGGGCCGGCCCAACAGGCCAGGAGGGATTTGAACCCCCAACCTGCGGTTTTGGAGACCGCTGCTCTGCCAATTGAGCTACTGGCCTATCCCGTTACTTCCGGCGCAGCTTATGAACCGTATGCTTCCGCTCTCGCTTGCAAAACTTCTTCAGTTCCAGCTTCGGAGTCCCTCCCTGCACATTGACCTCCGTACGGTAATTCCGGTCCCCGCACTCCTTGCATTCCAGCCACACATATTCTCGTTTGATCGCTTTTGCCATAAAACCCTCATAAATGACACAATTCCTCCCCGCCCCTTGGCCCGGTCGGAAAGGAAAGAAAGAGTGCCGCCGGCCTGCCGGCGGCACTCGATGGTCCCTGTTATCTTATGCAATCACCTTGGTCACAACGCCGGCGCCAACGGTACGGCCGCCTTCACGAATCGCAAAGCGAAGACCGTCTTCCATCGCAATCGGCGAGATGATTTCCACAACCATTTCGATATTGTCGCCCGGCATACACATTTCGACCGGTTTGCCTTCACGGCTCTTGATCTCCTTGATCGCCCCGGTCACATCCGTCGTCCGGAAGAAGAACTGGGGACGATATCCCGCAAAGAACGGCGTATGACGGCCGCCTTCTTCTTTCGTCAGCACGTACACTTCCGCGTTGAACTGTGTATGCGGTGTGATCGAACCGGGCTTGGCCAGAACCTGACCGCGCTCCAGCTCTTTCTTTTCCACACCTCGCAGCAGCAGGCCCACATTGTCGCCCGCCTGCCCTTCATCCAGTGTCTTATTAAACATCTCAACGCCCGTGACCGTCGTTTTGCGGGTGTCCTTGACCAGGCCGACGATCTCCACTTCATCGCCAACCTTCACGATCCCTCTCTCGATACGGCCAGTACCCACCGTTCCGCGGCCCTTGATGCTGAATACATCTTCCACAGGCATCAGGAAATTCTTATCCACATCCCGTTCCGGAACCGGAATATATTCATCCATCGTCTTCAGCAGTTCAAGAATCGGCTGACAGGCCGGGTCATCGCCCTTTTCGGCACGCATGGCCGCATTGGCAACACCGCGAATAATCGGCGTATCGTCGCCGGGGAAGTTGTACTTATTCAGCAGGTCACGCAGTTCCATCTCCACCAGGTCGATCAGTTCCGGATCATCCACCAGGTCCACTTTGTTCAGGAACACCACGATCTTCGGCACGTTCACCTGGCGAGCCAGCAGGATGTGCTCCCGCGTCTGCGGCATCGGGCCGTCACTGGCAGCCACCACCAGAATCGCCCCATCCATCTGGGCCGCCCCGGTAATCATGTTTTTCACATAGTCCGCGTGGCCCGGACAGTCCACGTGAGCATAGTGGCGGGTTTCGGATTGATATTCCACGTGGGCCGTTGCGATCGTCAGAATCTTGGTCGAGTCACGACGTCCCTGCGATTCTGAGGCCTTGGCAATGTCATCGTACGATTTGAATTTTGACCAGCCCTGAAGCTCCGCCACACGGGTAATCGCGGCGGTCAAAGTCGTTTTCCCGTGGTCCACATGTCCGATGGTCCCGACATTAATGTGCGGTTTTGTACGTTCAAATACTGCCTTCGCCATTTCTCAGTCTCCTGTTTTCTAAGTCTTCTTTCCTGCTGAACTAAGGAAATTTCTTTTTCGTTCGCTTACAACCTGTCAATATGAAAGATCCGGCCGTTGGCGGACATCGCATACCGCACCGCCGACGATCCGCTGCCGCCCGGTGCAAAGCGTAAGACCCATTCGGCCATTTCCTGTTTACCGAGCTGCTGATGGGATTTGAACCCATGACCTCGTCCTTACCAAGGACGCGCTCTACCGACTGAGCTACAGCAGCAGAAACAAATCCCTCATAGAAATCCTTCATTCGATTTCTTAAAAACAAACACCCCGTCACTTCCAGCATTTTCATCAGAATGAAATTGCTTGCCGCTCCCGAATGTCCATAGGGATTCTCTTATCCGCTCTCAATGCAAAAGGAAGAGTATAACTTTCTGAGAAATCAAGTGCAAATACAAAAAAGTCAAAAAAAAGCAATTTTAATAAAATAATAACCGCATATATAGACCCGGTATATCATATAATAGAATCAACCTTATCTATAATAAGGAATGAGGAATAAAAAAACATAATACAAGACTAAATTAGTTTGTATTCTCTTTGTCTTTGTTATCAGGTGTATCTATAGCAGGTTTATCTTTTATTTCCGCTTTTTCGGCATCAGAAAACAGGCCGCCCCAGCGAGTTAAAGCTTGTTTCCATTCTGGATATTCAGTGTTAACTTTTATCTTTTTAATTGCTTCCATCCATGCTTTCTTTGTCTCGTCGGATTCATTGGCCAAAGCAAAATACTCATCAATCATGCTAATTATTATATTTAGCGAGTCTTTATCTCCTTTATTAAGCACCTCGCCAATCACAATGGCTCCCTGTTCCCATTGCTGTGTTTGCAGGGTCGCCCTGACCAACAGAGGACCGGCCGACGTGAGGATATTTAAAAAAGTTCCCCCGGCCCGTATTCGCCTGGCCAGTTCGAGAATCTGAGCAAAATCATGATTCTGCTCATAGACCCGCATCAACTGCTTCTGAATCTCGCCCAGCAGGGTCTCTTTATTTTCCGCCTGGGCCTTCTGTTCTGCAAATTCCCAAAGCTGACGAGTCCGTTCCGGAGGCGCTTTCTGATCTTCCAGCCGCCGTGCCCATTCAACGCACAAGTCCGCATTCTGTCGCTGACAAATCGTTCGAAACGCCTGCCAGGCGCTGTCGGCCGATCCGTTCTTTAACTGAGAAGAAATCCACTCCAGGTCTTCACGTCCCCCTGCCTGGCCTGCCAGATCGACAATCATCCCGCGAATCGCCGGGCTCGGATCCGTTGTCAGTCCCCGCTCACGAAAGGTTTTCAGTGCGGTCGGCTTATCAAGACCCACCAGACCTGTCACGGCGGCAAGACGAATTTCCGGATGTTCTTTTGCTTCAAGCCCCTCCAAAAAGGCCTCCCTGAACAGGTGACCGGCCGAGACCTTATGAGGTCCCTGGCTGGCCAGCCGCGCCATCGTCATCAGCAGATCGCCCCGAAAAGCGCCCTGGCCCGTCGCCGAAGAGGCCTGTCGATAACGATCCAGCAGCGCTGTCAGATAGACCGCCGCCTGATTCGATTCAATCCCGTTCAGTTCCAGCAGTTTTCGGATTACCTCGGCACCGGCCTTGGCTGTAGCGGCCTGCTCGCTGCGCAGATAAACAACGGCAATTTCGAGCGTCTCGGCATGAATAGACTGCGGCAGGGTGATGCTTGAACCCGGTGAAAAAGCAAAATAACACGCCTCTCCCAGCGCCTCAAACAACGCCAATGCTACCCTTGGATCGGTTTCCTGCCGATATTGTTCCAGCAGCTTTTCAGCCGGGTTCAGCGCGCTCATCGTCGTCAGCACCCGTGCCGTCTGCAGCCGCACCTCCCGCTCACTGTCTCCCAGCAGCGACAGCAGCCGCTCGCGAAAAGCCGGGTCCGTCTCTGCCGACAAACGAACCACCTTGCCAAGAGCCCAGAGGCGGATTGCCGTCAGGTCTGAACTCATCCGTTCCAGCAAAAAACCACTGCGTGCGGCCGCCTCCAGGCCTTCATATTCCCGGTCCAGCGCCGCAAGATAAAGACGCTGCCACCGATCCCGCTCTTCCTGCACTACCCGCAGCCGCATCTCCTGTCGAAGCAAACGCTCTCGACGAATATCCTCCGGACTTTTCTGACGTAACTGTTCCAAAATCGCCGACCACACCTGCCGGTTGGTCCCCACCGGAATTCCAAACGCCTCCTGCA
>JAHDQI010000053.1 GCA_018433925.1 Phycisphaerae bacterium
GCTCTTCCGATCTGCAGCGGGGTGAAGACCGCTTCGATCAGCCGGACGTTTTCCCCGGGGGAAATGCAGAGCACGGGAAATGATCTGGATGTGGCGATCCAGGGGGAGGGTTTTTTCCAGGTGACGATGCCGAACGGAGAGCTTCGTTATACGCGGGACGGGGCTTTTTATAAGGATGCGGAGGGGTATATTGTGACGGCCAACGGCTACCAGCTCAGTCCGGGGATAACCATTCCCACCGACGCGATGTCGGTGGATGTAGGGGCGGACGGGACGGTGACGTGCCAGACACCGGCCGGGGTGCAGGTGGTGGGCATGGTTGAATTGTACCGGTTTCCGAATCCGGCGGGCCTGAGCGGGGAAGGGGAGAACCTGTTTCGGGAAACAGAAGCCAGCGGGGCGGCCGTGTCGGGTCAGGCCGGACAGGAGGGGTATGGATCGCTGCTGTCTCGGTACCTGGAAAAATCGAATGTGCAGATGGTCAATGAACTGGTGAACCTGATTACGGCCCAGCGGGGTTATGAAATCAATTCGCGGTGCATCCGGACCGGGGACAATATGCTTCAGCAACTGAATCAGCTTGTGCGGTAATGGCGGGATGAACGCATGATGAATAAAAACGTACTTTTTTGGATTGGCCTTGTTTTGCCGGCGGCGCTGTGCGCGGGGATTTCCTCACGTCTTGAAATTCACCTTCCTCGAACGGTGCAGATTGAGGAAGATGTGATCGAACTGGGCCGGGTGGGGATTGTTCACGGTCCGCGTGAGCTGGTCCTTCAGGCCGATTCGGTACCGCTGGGCCGGTTTTCGGCTCCGGGGCAGAAGATTACGCTGGATCGGGCCACGATTGAAAGCTGCCTGGCGGGCGGGGGGATTTCGACCCGGCGGGTTCGCTTCAGCGGGGCTGAGCAGGTGATTGTTTCGCGGAATGACGCCAAGGTCAGCGGAGAGCAGTTGCTCGCGGCGGCACGGTCTTATCTTGAGGTTCAGATGGCCGGCCAGGACGCCCTGATCGAGGATCCGGCGCAGATTCCGACTGCGTGGGTTGCGGACGGATCGGAGCCGGTTGAACTGGTTGTGCTGCCGGGACAGAATCGGATATCGGGCAAGCGAACGGTTGTGGTTTCACTCCGCCAGGGAGGGCGTGAGACGGGCCGGGTGCCGGTTGATTTTGAGGTTCTGTTCTGTACGCGTCAGGCCGTGGCCGCAGAGGATATCGCGGCCGGGGAGGTTGTCCGCCGGGAGCGGATTCGATTTGAAACGAGGAAGACGAAGGAGTCCCGGTCGGCTGATCCGGAGGGGATTGTCGGATCGATTGCGCGGCGGGCGATTGCTGCCGGCCGCGTGATTCAAGCGGACTGGCTGGTGCCGCCGTCGCCTCCGGTGTTGGTGCAGCGGCGTCAAAAAGTGATTTTGAAGCTGGATACAGGGCTGATGTCGATTACGGCTTCGGGGGAGGCCATGGAAGAGGGGGTTGTCGGGCAGGTGATTCGGGTCAAACGCGGCCGACGTCCTGAGGAACGAATTATACTGGGGAC
>JAHDQI010000047.1 GCA_018433925.1 Phycisphaerae bacterium
GATTTCTTCGGCGATATCTTCGGACGCCGCGGACGCCGAACCGGAACAGCAAGAGGACCCGTTCGCGGATATGATCTCGAAACCACCGTGGAGCTGTCCCTCGAAGAAGTCGCCCGCGGCACAGAAAAAACCATCGAATTTACCCGGCAGGATACCTGCGCCGAATGCGGCGGAGCCGGCACCGCCAAAGGAAAAGCCCCCTCCCGATGCAGCACCTGCGGAGGCAGCGGACAGGTCCAGCGGGCTGGGCTGGGCGGCTTTTTCCAGATGGTCTCCACCTGCCCGCAGTGCCGCGGCGCCGGACAGGTCATTACCGACCCCTGCCGAAAATGCCGAGGCACCGGAACCATCCCCAAAAAACGGACCCTCTCGGTCAAAATCCCGCCCGGCGTTCACGAAGGACAGGGAATCCGCGTCGCCGGTGAAGGCGAACCCGGCCGACACGGCGGCCCGCGAGGCGACCTCTACTGCTATGTCCGCGTCAAGGCCCATCCGTTCCTCATGCGAAACGGGGCCGACCTGGTCGTCACAATCCCGCTCAGTTTCAGCCAACTGACGCTCGGCACAACCATCGATGTGCCCACCCTCAACGGCACGCGGCAATTGAAAATCCCCGCCGGCACCCAGCACGGCAGTTTGTTTCGCATTCGAGGACAGGGACTGCCGGACCTGCGCACCGGGGCCAAAGGCGACCTGCTGGTCCAGGCGGCCGTGGAGATCCCCCGCCATCTGACCGGCGAACAGCAAACCCTCCTGCGGGACTATGCGGCCATCGAGGAAAAACAGGTCAATTCGGAAAGCAAAAGTTTTTTTGAGAAAATCAAAAAACACTTCGGCGGATAAACAGGAAACCATGAAATGAGTTCCAAAGAAGAAAAAAAAGAAAAGAAAAAAGCCGCGGAACTGGAAAAGCAAGTCGAAACGCTCCGGCAGCAAATCAAACAGCTTGAGGAGGAAAAGCAGGGCTTCTTCGAACAGCTCCAGCGGGTCAGCGCCGATTACGCCAATTTCCAGAAACGCGCCCCCCGGCAAATTGCCGATTCCGTCACCTACGAAAAAAAGGCCTTCCTGCGGTCCCTGCTGCCCTCCCTGGACAATTTTGAACACGCCTTCGCCGGCAGCGACGCCCGGAGCGAAGAGGCCCTGCGAAAGACCCTCGACGGCATCCACATGGTCTATGATCACATGATCGATGCCATCAGGGCCCACGGCGTGCAGAAAATGGAAGCCCTCGGAAAACCTTTCGATCCGGAGCTCCATGAAGCCATGATGCGGCGGGCTGAAGAAGACAAGGACAACAACATCGTCCTCGAGGTCTTCCAGCCGGGCTACCTGCTTAACGGACAGGTCCTCCGCCCGGCCAGGGTCATCGTCAACAAACTCCCCGAACAGCAGGAAGATCAGCCCTCTGCCGCGCCGCAGGAACCGGATGAAGAACAACCCCGGAAAGTCGATATCCAATTCGAAGAGAAGCCGTCCTCTGATTCAGATAACTCGAAGCTCGACATGGAATGTTAATAATGGAATGAAAAAGAGCGAGAAGCGATTCCATATTTTACCTACTTGATTTTTTAATACGGAGTATCCGATATGCCGACGTATGACTACCTGTGCGAAGAATGCGGCCGCAAGATGGAAATCTTCCAGTCCATCACCGAATCGCCGAAGAAAAAATGCCCCCACTGCGGCAAGCTCAAACTCAAACGGCTGCTGGGCACCGGCGCCGGCGTCATCTTCAAAGGGTCCGGCTTCTACCAGACCGACTACCGATCAGACAGCTACAAAAAAGCCGCCGAAAACGAAAAACCCTCCGCTCAGACAAAAACGGACAAAAAAGAAACCAAACCCGAAACAAAAACGTCGCCCGCCCCCAAAGCGGACACGGCCCCGAAGAAAAAAAACAAATAGGCGTTCCCATGAAAATCGTCATCGCAGGCCCCAAAGGTTCCGGAAAAAGCACACTCGGAAAAGCCCTCTCCGAACGGCTCGGTCTGCCCGCCGTCGAAACC
>JAHDQI010000180.1 GCA_018433925.1 Phycisphaerae bacterium
CAGCTCGCTGCTCCGCTTTGGATCTTCTTCTACCGTAATGGAAAAGATCATCGGCCAGATGTTGGCAAATCCCAGCCCGGCGGCCAGTACCCCAAAAATCGCCAGCGAGGAACCGCCCAGCGCGAGGATCAGGCCGCCGAGAAGTCCGAGGGCCGCCGAGATCCGGAAAAAAACGCGCGGGGTTATAACCGTCAGTATCAACCCGCCGAGCAGGCGTCCGATCGTCAGCAACAGGAAAAAGAAGGCCGGACCAAATCGGACGGCGGTTGTTTCTTCGATCCCCATTTCTCTCATCAGCGGCAGCAGAAACCTGGCCATGCATACTTCGGCGCCAACGTACAGGAAAATCCCGAAAACCGCAAGGGCAAAAACGGGTTTCCTGAGCAGTTCCAGACTCGACCCCACGCCGGGCGGGACCTCTACCCGGGTTTCATCGACACGGAGAAACGCCACCCCGATGAACGTGGCCGTCATGAGGGCGCAAAAAACCGGAAATACTCCTCTCCAGCCCATCCCCTGAAACAGGGCGAGGGCGGCCACGGAGCTGACCAGATAAGAAGAGGCGGCGCTGCCTATTCCTTTGAACCCCTGCGCGAAGCTGAGATTTCTTCCGTAGTTTCCTTCGGCACTGACATCCCGCATAATCGGATTGCCGGCGACCTGCAGCAATGTGGTGCCTACTCCGAGCGTAAAAATACAGGCCAGCAGCAGGGTAAATCCCGGCATTATCAGGCAGGGAATCAGCATGGCTATGATGTTGAGTCCCAATCCGAGGAGGAGCAGTTTTTTCTTGCCGATGCGGGCGGCCAGCAGTCCTCCCGGCACGCTGAAAACGGCGAAGGCAATAAACACAAAAAAGGACAGCAGGGTCGCGACGACATTGCTCAGGTTGTAGTTATTTTTCACGGCATCCGACATCGGCCCCATCGCATCGGCAACTCCCATCACAAAAAAGGCCAGCAGGATGGGCAAGGTTTTCGTTCGCATCGAGTTTCCTTTCTACCATGAACATTTGCTGCGATCCGGTTTGCGGCCGATTTTGACGAGACCCCGGCCGCCCGCATCCGTCTATGGGGTCTCCTTTGACATCGAGTAGGGGGCCTCTTCGGGCAACGCGCCCCACTTGTGATTGGGCCGGGAAGACATTTCGAACCTGATGGCGCCTCCTTTGACAATATCGTCATGGCGAAGATAGGTTTTTGTATAGGGGCGGCCGTTGAGGCGGGCGGACTGAATATAGAGATTTTCTTTGGAGTTTTTCGGCGCGCGGATTTGAAAAGTGTTTCCGTTCTCCAAATGGAGCGTGGCCTCCTGAAACAGCGGGGCCCCCAGCACATACTGTCCGCTGCCGGGACAAACCGGGTAAAAGCCGAGGGCGGAAAACACATACCAGGCAGAAGTCTGCCCGTTGTCTTCATCGCCGCACAGGCCGTCGGGGGTGGGGGTGTACAGTTTCTCCATGACCCGGCGAACCCATTTCTGGGCCTTCCAGGGCTGGCCGGCGTAATTGTATAGATAAATCATGTGCTGGATCGGCTGGTTTCCGTGGGCATATTGTCCCATGTCCATCACGATCATTTCGATAATCTCATGGATCGGGAATCCGTAGTAGGAACAGTCATACCTGGGGGGGGCGGTAAAGACCGAATCCAGTTTTTCGATAAACGCCCGGCGGCCTCCCATCAGATCGATCAGGCCCTGGGGATCATGAAAGACCGACCAGGTATAATGCCAGGCGCACCCCTCCGTAAAATCGCCGCCCCATTTTTCGGGAACAAACGGGCCGGACCACGCG
>JAHDQI010000125.1 GCA_018433925.1 Phycisphaerae bacterium
ATCATACAGATCGGGTGGGTCGCTATGACACCAGCCAGATAAGGTGTGTTTTACCTGTCCATCAACCGGAAGAATCAAGAGGGTATCCGGGCCGGCATTTACCTGTAGTGCGGGACTCGTCTGGTCTGTGGTGATGGTCAATGTTGCCTGGTCGGAGGCAGAGTACTGGCCGTCGTCGGCGGTCAGTTGGAGGGTGTATACTCCGGATTCAAAAAAGGTAACATCCGGATTGGTTGCTGTCGGACTGCTCAGAGCCAGGCCGGATTGGGAGCCGCCGATCAGGGTCCATTGTTTGTTCAGGATGCCGGTGGGAGTGGAATCCTCGGCAAACGCCTGGCTGAGCGTGATTGTAAACGGTGTAAAGGGGCTGCGGTGGATGGTCTGATCCCCTCCGGCCGAGACCTCCGGCGAACCGTTATCCACCGGCACAGACGGCGGCAGGACCTGCACAAGGACCGGCCGAGATGTTTGTTTTTCACCATCGTCGGCCGTCAGGGTGAGTTCATATACCCCCGGCCTGGAAAACGTAACGGTTGTATCGGGGTTTTGGGCCGAATAGTCACCCAAATAAACCTGACCGCCTGTGGTTGAACTTCCCGGCTCCCACTTGACGCTAAGCCGCCCATTGGGCAGGCCGTCATCGGATGCCCGGCCGTAAAGATAGGTTGTGTTGACCGGCCAGGTGATTTCGGCGGGGTCGGCCGAGGCCTGGATCAACGGGGCTGTATTCCCGTCAGGATTGATGAGAGAATGTTTGGCCGTGACGATGGTTTCGTCAGCGAATGCGACCCCTTCAAAACCGGCAAATTCGGCTGTGAGGCAGAGGGCATATTTTCCGGGGCCGGTAAACTCGGCCGTGGTATCGTAATTGGATTGGTTATAAGTACCGAAGACAACATCATTTGAGGTGGAGTATTGCGGCAGGATGCTCCATTGGACGCTTGCCGGGCTTGCGCCCTCGATCGTCGCATCAAGATGGGCTTTGTTCGGCAGATAAAGGATCTGGCTGAGACCGGCATCGATGCTGACAACGGTAATGGAGACCGTATCTGAGACAACGGAATACCCGTCATCGGCCGACAGTTGGAGGGTATAGGTACCCGGCCGCGAAAAACGAACGCTTGGATTCAGTGTTTCCGGGCCTGCGTCCGGATGGAAGGTTACTGTGCCCGGACCTTCGGAGAGGGTCCAATCAAGCACAAGCGGATCACCATCGGAGGCCTCCGCATCACTGAGGGTCAGCCAGTTATTGAGTTTGCTGATTGTGTCGCTTCCTGCATAGACTTGCGGAGGCGTACCGGTGTTCGGATCAACGGGGGGAGCTTGCGACGGCTGGTATTCATAGGCGCCCCTGTCAACGAGAGGCGGCAATCCGTTTCCTGTATCGGGAGTGTTGGGATCATCGATTCGCCGAGGATTACCGTCCAGATCCATAGGAGGCAAAGACGGATCCGTACTATTGGTTCCGGCATCGATACAGGGAGAGCCGGCCTTCAGCCGCAAATCTCCGTAATCGTCGTTTGGGTCCCAAATGCCATCGGCTCCCTTATACGGCTCGCGAATAAAGTTGGGATCGGCACTGCTGTTTCCGATTCCATCATATCCGCCCTGAACACAGGAATAGGTTACGATATTATCCGGGCACCAAATCTGAGGATCATCAACTTCCGCTTCATTTTTCCAAAATATACAATTTGTGACCTCTCCCTCAATATTAATTTCATTTATAATATATAGCCCTCCTGCGTATCTGCCTGCATCATTCATGACAAATGTACAATTTCGGATTTTCGGATTGCAGCCATATTTTGTGTAGATTCCGCCCCCGTCCTCGGCTTCATTGGCAATAAAAACACAGTTTGCAACGATTGCATCACTGTTGTACGCGTAAAATATTCCTCCGCCATATTGATCGGCATAATTCTTCTTAAAGATACAATTCATAATCGTCGGAGATGCGCTCTCGGGAGGTTGCAGATAGGTCCCACAGGCAATCGCACCGCCCGATCCGCTGCCATAGCTTAAATCAGGATGGGAAGAACTAACATATCCATTTTGAATTGTAAAACCGGAAACCATGGAATCGGGGCCTTCTCCGGAATGGAAATAAAATCCTCGATGAGGATTTTGAGAGGTTCCCTGGCAATCAATGATACAGGCCTGCGGACCATTTAAACTGCGCAGCGTAATGGCTCTCTGGTCAAAATCCAGGTCTCGATTTCGATTCGGATCCTCATAGCCGCCGCCCGTATAGAGGCCGTCTGCCACGAAAACGACATCTCCGTTCTCACTGATGTTGATTCCTTCCTGAATGGTCTTTTTGGCGGTTGCCCAGGTTTTTCCGTCTCCGCTGGAGACCACAGCGCAGTCCACATGCCAGATTCTCGGGGTCTCATAAGCCCCCCTGTCCACAGTCGCCGTCTGGTCGTGATTTCCGTCTCGATAACGATTCTGTCCCGTGATGTCCTTTACGACGGCCGGAGAAAGAGCCGCGTCATTTCCTGTATCTATGCATGGACCGGACCCGTGCAAAACAAGGCCGTCGTCGGCGGTACCCCAGGTTTGGTCCGGTCCCTTTACATCGAATGCATTTCGGAATTGGGGATCGGCAGAGACATTGCTGCCGCTGCCGCCCGGCATACAAGTATAGGTTGGGAGTACGGAGTCTGTAAACAGGGCGCCCATATTGTCCCAGAGAATGCAATTTGTGATACTTCCGGTACAGGAAGCGAGGATTCCGCCGGCCAGGGTTGTATTATTCACAACGGTACAATTAACAATATCGCCAATGCAATTGCTCAGAGCCCCGCCACGGCACGCCTCATTGCCGACAATCACACAATTGACGATAAGATCGTTGCAATCGGCCAGGCCGCCGCCATTGGCCTGAGATTTATTATTGAGAATAAAGCAGTTCGTGATAGTTCCATCGACATTCCCGATTCCGCCGCCGTCGGTTTCAGATTCGTTGTCTCGAATGATACAATTAGAAATAGACGCGGTAGTTTCCTGTCCTCGGATCCCTCCTCCGCCTTCATACAACGCGAATACCTCGGCCGCAGTCAGCGCCGCGTCATACACCCGAACCTCATCAATCAGGCCGTTCCATTCCGATTGATTGGCCATCGTTGGAACTTTAAAATTGCCAAGGCGAATAACACCATCCGTGTTTTCTCCAAACCGAACTTCTGTACTGTCACAACGCCCATCAATATACAAAGAAGCATATTTCCCATCATAGACCAATCCGAGATGACGCCATCTATGCGTGGAGTCGAAAACCGGCTGGGTCGAATAAAAGGGCGTTCCTCCGAAAGAAGTCCCCAGACGATCATCCGCGGTGACTCGATATAAAAGAATTCGTCCCACCTGATCTCCGGTTCCGGTCATATGCTGAACAGCGACCTGGACCACACTGTCCGTATCCTTCTCATCCAGCCGAACCCAGGCAAATAAGCTAAACGGTTTTTTGGTATTCAGTTCAAAAGGATTTTCTGAATCATCTGTGTCTACATAATGATCGTAGTGGCCTGCCGCATCCTGCAGATTATCGCCATCGAAACCAAGGGCTTTTCCTGAAATGCCCGGCATATAAGAAGGACTTGCGTTTTCAGGATAGTAAAGGCCGGGGGTATACCCCCCCTCTTCGGCCGAATCCTCTAAATTATCATCCAGTTTCCAATGGGCGATCAACTTCGGCCTTGGAGAAGAGGCGGCATGAAAGCTGGCCAGCATGTCCACTTCCCGGCTGGTTAAGACCGTATTGAATATCTTGACTTCATCGATATAACCGTCAAAATACCTTCCCTTTTTGGATCGGGCTCCAATTTCAACACGGGAATAAGAATCTCCCCCGTTATTTAATACCAGCGGAAAGACCAGGCCGTCATTGTCATAACGGCCGTAATATCGACCGTCCACATACAATTCAATTTCTTTCGCATCCGAATCAACAGTTCCGACTGCATGATGCCAGTTGCCGTCGGCCATCCCCACGGCCGAATAAAGATTGGTTCCATAAGTGCCGGATCCATAGGGATCGCCGCCGTTAATAAATACTTTGTCGACATAGAGATTCATTTCGGGCCGGCCATGAGATTCTGTGCTTGCGGTATGGGCATCCTGGAATAAGGGATTATTTAACTGGTTATCCGACTTAAACCACATGCTGACAGAGTACTGGTTATAGGTTACTGAGTCGTTACAATCGACAATCACATAATCCCCGGAACCATCAAAAAGATATGCGTTGCCGAAGAATCCTGCCCCTAATACGGTATCTCCCTGGACGAGCCCATGATAACCGGTTACGCAATCAGGAGTTTGGCTATTGTCAATTTCATCGAATTTGTAATGGATTTTAAGATTCGGATGCTGCTCTGCTAAGATAATAATTTCCGGTTCACTTAAGGCCCGGCTGTAGATCCGCAGATCATCGATCGATCCGGAAAAGCCCGGCCCAATCACCACCTCATTCTCTGTTCCGGTGTTGACGGCAGAGGAATTGCTCTGACTGAATGTCTCTACGCTCCCGTCTACATACAGTTGTGCATCTGTAATATTGGGGGTACTGTCACTGTCCCATACAATCGCGATATGATGCCATCCGGAAGACAGCGTCGTAGTTCCGGTCACACTGCCATTGGTCACATCAACTTTCAGTTTTCCACCGGCAATCAGGATATTCCAAAGTCTCCCATCCGCAGAAGAATCGCCCCAGGAGATAATACTGCCATCTGAAGAGGCGTTAATCCATGCCGTAACGGAACGGGGTTTTGTATCGGGGATCCCTGAATAATCATCGATTACAATACTCCTGTTTCCATCAAAATCAGCGGCCTCATTCAAGCAGCCGGCCGGCCAGGTGAACGTTCCGCCTGCGGCGATGCCATGTCTTTCTTTTCCCGAACGGTCCAGCGTATCGCCATCCATATTCCAATACGCTTCCAGGCCCGGATACCCGGCCAGCTCTTTGATCTCCGCGGCATTCAGCGCCCGGCTGTAAATACGAACATCATCAATTTTCCCTTCAAAAAAATTCCCCAATACTGTGCTGTTATACAGTTCATGAACTCCTACATAGACCGATATTCCTGACACTGTGTAAATGGGCTGATTTTCCTGAAGACCACTACCCCCGTAAGTAACATCTGTTTCGGCTACTCCATCTATGTAAAGGCGAATATCCTCCACTTTCTTGACTCCGTCTCCCGTAATCTCCTCCAGTACTGCTGCCACATGATGCCATGATCCATCGTCAATTGTCGTCGAGCTAAGAATATATCCTCCCCAAACAGGCAGTTGTACTTGGCCATTTATAACACTCATAATCCATTTGCCGCCCATTTCCGTCCCGTGGGTACCGTAGGACAGAAATGTACCGCCGGCGGTTGTTTTCACCCAAGCACATACCGTCCGGTCAGCATCTCCTAAAATCCCTGCATATTCCTCAGTCTCCACATAATCATCCCCGTCAAATTCGAGGGAGCCGCCCTCTCGGCCATCGGTCCAGTTTGGAGTTCCGTCAAAATGCAACGTTCCATTTCGCCCCTTGCCGGAGATCTCTGTCGCATCTGTATCCAGCGGCAAATGGAAGGCCAGGCCGTCGCCTGCCGGGGCGCCGCCGGTAATGGTAAATCCCCGGAGATTACTCTGGCCGACACCCGGAATTGTCTCATCGCCTCGAAACACTATTGCGGTTCCCTCTTTCCGGGCATCGATTATTGTATTTTGCACGGTCTGCCAGTCATCCGGATCTTCACTGTGGATGTTTAGACTCTTGCCCTTCATCTCCAGTAGTTCGTAATACGTTCCTTCTGCGACAATAATCTCCTCTCCGTCGCCGGCTGAATCAATCGCCATCTGGATGGTTCGGAAGGACGTCTGGCCGGTTTGTCCGTTGTTGTCGTCATCCCCATCGGGGCGGACATACCAGACAGGCCCGGCCGACAGGATAGTGACCGGTTCCGAAGCCGGGCCGTACCAGTACCCGTCATACAGGAAATATACCTGAATGGTCTCATTTCCATTCGGATTAAACTTACAGGAGACCTGACTGGTTCCCAATCCTGATATATGATAGGCCGACTCCGGCAAAATCCATTCATAACCCTGAGGGCTTATGTCACAGACGGCCGTAAAGGTCACGGTCTGGCCCACAACCACCGGACTATCCGGCGCGGCGCTGATTTCCATGACCGTCGGACAGGCCCAAACGATCCCGCTCAAAATTCCGGCACTGATTACGGCGATGGCTGCTTTTTTTACGAAGGTATCCATTTGATCTCTCCTGTGAGCTTGGTTCTACGGCCTTGTTTATCAGTCCCCGGATGAGTTACAGCCATTTCTGTTTGGCGGCCGCGGCTTTGGCCGCTGAAGAGTCCGGATACTTGTCGATCAGGAGCTGATAAGCCGCCTTCACCTCTTCGGATGAAACCTGGTTGTCTTTGGCCAGTTCTTCGCAACACCGGGCAATCCTGTACTGCGAAAAACAGCCCTTCTCGTAAGCCGGCCACTGGCTGACGATCTGCTGATAAGAAGCCAATGCCTTTTCATACTGACCGATCTTATAACAGGCCTCCGCAGAAAAGTAGACGGCATGAATCTGATGCAAAGGGTCCGCGGATTGTGCCCGGACGGTTTCCCAGGTCGCAAGGGCCCGGACCAGGGCCTCCCGGCCCTCTTCGAACCGGCCTTCGCCGATCCTCTTTTCCCCCTGTACATAATATTCTTCGCCGATGACAAATAAAGAGTAAGTAATCCGTTTTTCCTCGGCATATTTGGACAGGAGAATCGTTATTATTTCGTCGGCCTTTGCCTCCTGCCCTAACTGAATACAGACCTGTGCCAGTCCCGTGTACGCCGCCAGCCGCATTGCCGAACTCGGATTTTGGTTCAGAATCTTCTCCGAAAGCGCAATCACCTCCGCGGTCCTGCCCGCCCGGCAATACTGATGGATCACCTCGGCCATCCTGATCTCAAGACCCGGCTGATCCGTAAAATCAGACAGGAGTTTTTCGGCGGCCGTCTGCCCGGACGCAGAATCCCCCAGGTTGATTTTTGCCATCGCCAGGCCTCTTTGGGCGGCCATCGCCTCGGAACTATTCGGCCAGTCCCGCAGAATCCGCTGGTACAAGGCACAGGCCCTGGCAGGATCATTGCCGTGATAAAAATACCGGTCGGCTACTTCCCGAACCGCCAAAGCAATCCGCGGATGCGTTGAATAATCCGACAGGAGTTTTTCGGCGGCCGTCTGTGCGGCCGTCTTGTCTGCCAGTTCAATGGCCGTCAGGGCCAGCCCGCGCTGGGCGGCCATCGCCTCGGAACTGTCCGGCCAGTCCGCCAGAATCCGCTGATACAACTGCCGCGCCCTGACAGGATCATTGGCATCGTACAAATAGGCATTGGCGACTTCTTTAACCGCCAGGGCAATTCGCGGATGGGCAAGATATTTTGAAAGAAGCGTCTCCATCGCCGATTCAGCCAGCCCGTATTCCGCCATCCGGAGGTGGGTGAGAACCAGCCCTCGCTGGGCGGCCATCGCCTCCGAACTGTCCGGCCAATCCGACAGAATTCGCTGATACAAAAGATGGGCCTGCGAAGAATCGCTGGTGTAATAAAAATAGGCATTGGCGATTTCTTTTACGGCCGGGGCAATTCGCGGATGATCCGAGTGGTCCGAAAGAAGGGTTTGTAAGATCGCCTCCGCAGAAGAATGATCTCCCAGCCGAAGATGAGTCATGACCAACCCGCGCCGGACGAGCAGGATCTCCTCGCCCGATGCTTTCCCGAGCGCCTGCTGGTACAGATATTGAGAGGCGGATATCTGCCCGGAATAATAATACAGATCGGCCGCTTCGCGAAGGATCGCGGATAATTGCGGAGGATCGGAACAGTCGGCCTGGAACCGGCTTAGCGTCTGCTCCGCGGCCGCAAAGCGTTTGCTTTGAATTTGCAGAAACAGAAGGTGCTTCCGGGCATATAAGGCGACCTCCGAATCGGGCTGACTGGTTAGGAGGTCCGTAACCATCTGCATGGCCTCTGCATACAGCAAATCCGCCCCGGAAGTATTTGAGTACTTCCTGAAATAGTCAGAGACCGGCTGATACATCCGTGCCGTGAGACTGTCTTGAATGAGCTGCCGCCAATCCGAGAGCGAGAATGCGGGGGTCTTTGGTTCCGCGGAAACTATCGAATCCAGCCAGGTACGGTCACTCCTTCCGGCGGCGTGCTGTTCATCTGCCGGGGGATCATTAGGGTCAGCCGCCAAAACAGAGATCGGCACGATACAGAAGAGGGCAGAGATTGTGATTGGAATCAGTGAAAAAACAAGACGTCGCGGGCGAAAGAAATGTGTGGGTAACATCTCCGCTCCTTTCAAAAAAGAGTTTGAGATAACGGTTTTTTTCGCGCAAAAGACCCGTTATCACACAGACAGAGCGCAGATATTCTCCAGCCGTGGATAATAGAAGTGATAAGAACTACCTCCTCTTACACTCCTGACCCTCTCGCGCAGCCCTAATACTGATCTCCTTAGGACAGTAACACGCTCTTTTCAATTTTTAGCCACTGTCGTATTAAAAAGCCCAATCGGATCATAATGTGTAACAGAAAAAAGAAAATGTCAAGAAAATTTGTATGAAAAAAACAAAAATTTTTTGAATTAGGTAATTATACGGAGAGTCCAAAATTCTTTTTCACAATGGTTCCAGAACCTAAGAGTGCCTGACAAAGAAAGTTAAATCAAAAATTGCCTGCGGTCATAATGAATTATATAAAAAGTCGGTCAGACTTTCCTTGGGCGCGCTTCGCTGGGCAGTTTGTTCGAATCGACATCGAACTGAAAGGCTACGCCACCATCATCGCCTGTATGCTGGTCCGCTTGAGGATCGGCAGGAAACCCACCCTTCGGGCCTGCAAGAGGATCTGCTGGTATTTCAGCGTCACGGTCTCAGAGGATGAAGGACTGGCTCATAGTGCCTGTCTGCAAAAACAAGAGCAACCCCGTCAAGGCCGATATCCGCCCTCGCTGCCGCGGGCGATGGGGCGATGAAATACCTATAGACATCCGCCTTTGCACCCCTTAAAATACCCTGGATTCTGAAACGCTCTCAGAAATTGTTAATGAGCAAATAACAGGCCGAACAGGTTTGACCTCATTGCGTTTATTGCGTATCGTTTACCGCTTTTTTAGACCAATTATTTCCGGCAAAAACAAGTCCGGAATTTTCCAATTAAAATATGTGGTTTGGCTGGAAATGTGGGGATTTTAAACAAAACAATCCGAGATAATACATGTTTTGATGACCAACGAAAGCGGCTTTCCAGTCACTTTTTCGTCTTGTCTTCGCATAGATATCTCATGCCATCCTTATTTAGGCCACACCCATTGGCAGAATCCTGTTCATTAAAACAGCACGACATACATATATTGATATAGCATAGGTATATTTTATATATCAATGCAACGCGGCGGGACAAAAAAGATATAACAATATGCAGTTAAAGAACTTATATTAATTTTATCAAAACGAAACACTTGTAAGCCAAAAAAAAATAATTTTTATTTAATTTTTTGATTGACACATTTAAATAATCGATATATTATTAACACAAGAGTTTAAAGCATGTGATATATTGTTAAATTGAATTTGATATATTTTGAGGATTTTGGCGTGCCAACAATAATATCAAAACCAAGCCATGCAATTTCATCTGTCATTTCTCAATTAGAAGAAGATATCAAAAAACACGGCCTCAAAGCAGGCGACCGTCTGCAGCCGGTCCGTGATCTTGCCGCCCGATATGGCGTCTCTTATGTAACGATGCAAAAATCCGTCAACCTGCTTAATCACAAAGGATTGTTGGAGGTTAAGCGGGGCTCCGGTGTATTTGTAAAAGCACAAAGCGGAAACAATGGTTCTGATGAAAGGGGATTTATTTTTTACTTAATTCTCGCCGGCTATGATTGCGACATGGCTCGGTTTCCGGTCTATGCAAAGATGCTTTACGGAATTGAAAATGAAGTTGCAAATTTCGGCGGAAAGTTAGTTGTAGTCAGGGTGGCAAATGAAACTGAAGTTGAAAAAATAGACGGGGACGCAGACGGTTATTTACTGTTCTGGAATGATGAAATGCCCACTTTAAAAGAGAGATTGCATGGAAAGCCATGCGTATGGCTCATGGGAATAGACAAACAATGGGGGGATCATATCACCTTTAATGATTTCAGCGTCGGCAAAGTAGTGTGTGAATACTTCTCGGATAAAAAATACAGCAAGGTTGCCTACGTCGGCGCGGGGCTGGGAGCCAATCATGAACGAAAGGTAGGGTTTGAGTACTATGCCAAGCGAAGGGGATTAGACATCACTTATATGCTGGATGAAAAAGCGATTGAAAAAGGAAAGCTGGGGGATCGTTTTAACAGCACAATTATTGATCGCTGGCTGGATTGTATATTGGATCCGGCGGAGCGATATGACGCTGTTTTCGTAGAGATGGATTCCATGGCTGTCTGGGTATACAACGCCATGGAAAGACGCGGAGTTTCCGTTGGCAAAGACATTGAGATCGTAGGCTGCAATTGCGAAGAAAGTCTTTTGTCGAGTCTTCCGAAGATGCCCACCACCGTGGATATCCATTCCGAGGAAATCGGTGCGATGGGCATTGAACATATTCTGTGGAGAAAAAGAAATCTTTCGGCAGATCGAAGAGTCATCAAGATTGAACCCTCGATCCGAGTCTTTCAGGATGATATGAAATAGGAAAACGGATCCAGCCATAACCGCCGTGCAGATCATTACAAAGAGAGTCAAGAGCAGGAACGTAGCGGGTATTTGATACCTTAAACATATTTTGTTTGGAGGATTGTGTTATGAAGAGAAACAGTATGTTGTTCATGGCAGTATCCGTTCTTTCCGTACTGATCCTGATCCCGGATGCCAAAGCGAATGTTCTGATTGGGATTCGCGGCATTGACGGGGATGTCCATGACGGATGGCAGGTCTTTGATTATGATGGGACATATGTTGACGGGAGTGAGGTGGTGGTAACACAGCCGGCCATGCTGTGGTCCAGTCGATATCTCTCAGGGTATACGATCAAGCCCGGCGACGGATTTAAAACCGTTACCGCCCTGGTAACGCGGGATGACTTCAACAATCAATATCAGTTTCTGACACGCTGGGAAATCGCAGATGCCAATGTTGTGGAGGTCTTAGAGGTCGGCATGAACTCGTTTCATTTATGGTATACACAATATCAACTCTTTGATGCCGCCTACCTTCAGGATGTCGGCGGAGATCCGGTATGGGCCTATGCGGTCAGCAAGAAACCGGCTTATGATCGCGAGGACATGGCCTACGGAGCTCTTCTGGACGGCAGTTTGGTGGGTGAATACGCGATGGATTTCGGGCCCTATTATACGAATACGTCATCGCGAATATGGAAAGGGATGGCCTACGATGGCACCACAAACACCGCTTATGTGTCCACGACCACAACGTGGGGCGAGGTGGGTCTGGATACGATCAGGATGTATGCGGTTTCCGGACACCACTGGGCTTTTGAAGGAGAGGTATCCGTTCCCGAAGAATGGACATCCTACTGCAAAATCGCAGCGATGTCAGTCGGTCCTGACTACAATTTTGACGGCGACAAAGATTTGTACGTAGCTGTGCGAAATCGTACGGACATGCTTCCGATTGCCTATCGTGGCGGCGCAGACTTCTGGGCGGTTCTTGATATAGACCCTGTAGAAGAAGAGTATGGGCTCTCCCAGGTCTTTGCCTCGGATCCCATCGAAACCCTCGGTGAAGTCTTTGGCATCGCGGTAGATCCCAATGAAATAATCCCCGAACCCGCCAACTGCGGAGACCCGGGTACGGTATACCTGTCCGGAGATATCAATAAGGATTGCCGTGTCGGGATAGACGATATCGGCAGGATGGTTTCAGATTGGCTCAAATGCACTGATCCGGCTATCTTGGAATGCAGCCAGTATTATCCGGATTAATCTTGTACAAAGAGATCAAACAATACACAGATAAGGAGAATGGCATGAATAAAAAACAGATCGGGATAGGCACGTTACTGATTCCCCTGCTCATTTTTGTGGTTCAATCAAAGGCCAATGTCTTGATAGGAATTCGCGGCATTGACGGAGGCATTTATGACGGATGGCGGGTTTACAATTTCGACGGAAACATGGTTCCTGACAGCGAAGTACAGGTCACCTGGCCGGCCGTCGCCTGGAATTCAAGATACCTTGCCGGCTATTCCATTAAACCGGGATCAGGATTCTTTACGGTAACGGCCCTGTGTACCCGGGACGATCTCAGCAATCAGTTTCATTTTTTGATTAAAATGGATATCTCTAACGGAACGGTATTGTCTTCCGTTCAGGGAGACAAAAATTCCTTCAACAGCTTTTTTGGAACGTGGGCGCATTACGACGCAACCTACCTGGACGATGTGGACGGAGTGCCCGTCTGGGGATATGCCGTGACCAAAAAAGAACCTTATGAGCGCGGCAATATTGCCTGGGGTGTTCTAATGGACGGCAATATCGGCGATGCGATGGAGTTCGGGCCGTATTACGAAACGGACCCGAATGTTACCCGGCCCTGGTTTGGCCTGGCTTACGACCCGGATACTCAGTTGGCGTATGTTTCTACAACGCCCTACGAAGATGAGTATGGGCGTGATACAATCCAAATATATTCCGTCGAATCCGAACACCTCTGGACTTTTCTGGGTGAGGTTTATGTCCCCGCCGAATGGACTGCCGCGACCGATATCGTGGCGATGTCCGTGGGCGGAGACTATAACGATGATGGAGACAAAGAGTTGTATGTCGCCGTTCAAAATCGAACAGATCCCAATTCCGTGGGGTATGCCGAGGGAAAAGATTTTTGGACAGTTCTTGACGTCGATTTCAATGGCGACGAATGGATACTGACCCAACTCAGCGATCCCTTCCTTGTGGATCTGCCAAACGGAGGAGATATTTTCGGGATCGCGCTGGATGCGAATATGCCGACCGGGCTTGCCCCCCTGTGCGGAAGCGCGGGAACCGTGTATTTATCCGGCGATGTGAACCGGGACTGTTATGTAAACCTCAAGGATTATGTTTTGATTGCTGAACAATGGTTACTGTGTACGGATCCGGCCCTGCCGGAATGTGATGTGAACTGGAAACATTAATTTGTGGAGGATGTAACGATGAAAACGATGGGTTGTGTGTTAGGGATGTTGGCCGTCGCCTCAATGGCTCACGGCGCTTACCTGGAATGGAATCCCGGCGGGGAAGGGATTGTTGCGGCCACGGCTTCAAGTTATTTTACTTCGGGCAGCATTGGAGCTCTTCTTCCCGAGTACACCGTCAATGGAGCCGGAATGCATGAGGATGACACCCACATGAACAGTTGGGCGGCCATTCACTGGATGTGCAATAACGGCAACAGCCAATCCGCCTGGATTCAATATGAATTTGACAAAGCCTATGAGTTGGGCGACCTGTATGTGTGGAATTACAACCATGCTTTCGCATCCGGCAATGAGCTGGATCGCGGAATGCGGACCGTTCGAATTACCTACTCTGCGGACGGTATTGAATTTACGGAATTGGGTGTCTTTGAATTGGCAATGGCAACCGGCGAGTATCGGTATGCCCATAATACGGTGGTGGATTTTGCAGGGGCCAGCGCTCAGTATGTCAACCTTGCAGTTGTTGTAGGCGATGATCCGGAAAATCCGGTACACAACTGGGGCGATCCGACCTACACCGCTTTGAGTGAAGTGCGGTTTAATCTGGTCCCGGAACCGGCCACCCTGGCCCTGCTCGGCGGCGGGGTTCTTGCTGTGATTCGCAGGAAACGAAGAGTCAACTAAAAACAGAAAAACCGGGGAGTGACAGTCTGAGCTTGTATCCGATTAGGACTGTCACTCTCCGCTGAGAATTCCATGTTTGGAGCGGCACTATGAGAATCAGAAAAGGATTTACGCTTATCGAGTTGCTTGTAGTGATTTCAATTATCGCTTTATTGCTGTCTATCATTTTGCCTTCTCTGCGGCTGGCAAAGGAAACGAGCCGGTCTTTGGTATGCAAAACAAGATTGAAAGAAATTGGCCTGGGGCTGTATTTTTATGGCAATAATTATGACGAATGTTTCCCGTCCAATGATGTGTTGTCGGGACAGATGAATAATCTCAACCTGGGCGGAACGACCAATGTAGCCGAATACATGTTTCCGGATCGCCTGATGACGATGGTCAATCCCTATCTGGCGGGCCTGGGCGCATTAACCAAAGGGGGATTCATCGAAGATACCGAAATTTTTTACTGCCCCACGGAAAAGAAGGAGGACTATGACTTTGTAGCCAGAGAAAATTACAGTTCCTACAGCTATCGCGGAACGACATCAACATGGCTGGCGTCAAACTGGTGGAATTGTTATGGAGCGGACAAGACAACCAATCGAATGCGCGCCATGGTCAGCGATCATTTTACCCGGGACGAGGGGCCGCACTCGTTCGGAAGAATTTTTAACCTGTGGTATTCAGACGGCCACGTCGGCCAATTTGAATTTGATCAATACAACCATCCTGAAATTGCAAATTTCTCAACGGATTTCAAACGCCAGGAGGTCTGGGAATTGATGAATCCAACAAGGCGAGGGCAAAATAATAACTGGTAACAGGGGCCGGGCAGAGGCGGCGGCGTAATGGTATAACCGCATTTCTCACGAGTCTATAGAGACGCCGTTCCCGGGGACGGGAAGACGGTTTTATAAACGGAATTCATGAATTAAATGAAAGCCAGGATATGTACGCGGTGTTAAAATGGGTACTATTGGGAGTGTTGTTTTGCGGCGGCCATCCCTATTTAAATGCGGCCGAGACCGAACCGAACGATCCTCCTGCACCTGAAAACCGAAAGCACAATCGCCCGGCCGAATTATGGCAGTACTATATGTACGGCATGGTGGATTATTTTGCCGAACCCGTAGCCATTGAAGCGTTGTTTGGGCCTGACCAGGACCGAAGCAAATGGCTCGTAAAGGGGCATCCGATCCATAATCCTTATAAACAATCTGAGGCGCCTGCGTTGATGCTTCAGGGAACCAGCGAGTTCATGTCCGGAAAGCCGCTGTCGATCAAAATGGAGAAGGTGCACGGCAGAACGGTTCGAATTTATTTCTGGGAAAAAGGAATTGAGGCAGGCCGGGAAGAATCGCTGAATAGCTGGGGCGATCCGCCGGACGTATATATCTATATTAAAAATGCAGAAAATGAGACCGTGTCATTTAAGTTCCTGCATCTGGGCACGCAGGGGACCTTTCCCTGGCATTGCTATTACGGGGAAACATTTGTGCCGAAAACAGCCGCAGGGATTTACTTGAAATTTCTCAACCGGCACGGGGACAGGGTATTTTTTTCGAATCTGTCATGGGAGATTGTAACAAAAGAGAATGCCCTGGATGAGTTGAATGAAAAACAAGATCCGGTTACAGGAAGTCTTGCCTATAATCCGTATTATGACGATTATAATTTTTCACTGATTTATGGCAGGGCCGACCGTTATAAATGGAACTTCTGGAAGGGTGTCAACGGCGGCCTGAAGGGCAACCAATACGATATCCGAACCCGGGCGGGTTTGCGGAAGTATTTTACTGAAAAAGTGCTGATCGACGCCGATCACATGAATCACGGGGTCATGTATCTTGCGGATCGTTACAACTGGGGCAAACAGCGAAACGTGCTTCCCGACGGCATGGAAGACGGCTGGCTGGAATGCCTTGCGGAACTTGTTATTGGAGCCCAGGACCCTGACACCGGCTATTGGGGAACCAAAGGATTTCCATTGAGCATGGGCATGACCTTTCATATAACAGAAGGGTTATTTGACTACTACGGCGTAGAACACCCCGATCGCCCGAGCCGGGAACGAAACAGCATCCGTCATATGGGGATCAAAGAAATTCCTCTGGCGGATAAGATTGTCGAAACAACCCTGAACATGCAGGCCGGTTATATTGACGAGGACGGCGTTGAGCGAAAAGCCGGCTGGCCCAGGCACGCATACAATTTTACGGAGAATCCAAACAGCGAAAAACAGCGAGGCTCGCTTATTGTGTGTGCCAATGCAATGTGGATGATGCGCCGGATGGAACGATTTGTTCAGCCGCCTCTCCAACAAAAAATATATGATTCATCCAAAGCAGCCATTCGATACATACTGCGCAAATGCGTTCTTGACAGCGGTCTCTATCTTCAGTCAGATACGGACAGGGAGATTACAAGCGGCGAGTATTTTATGGAATGGATATTGGACCATACAAATTATCTTGAGCGGAAGATAGTTGAGAACATTCCCGAGCCGGAAATGACCGCCAGAAAACAGAATGACGTTTTGATTATCGAGTGGGGCAATCCCCTGCCGGAACAGAACTGTGTGCGGGTCTATGCCGCCTCGAAACACAGGAAAGGAGCTGATTTGAACGAATCAGACCTTGTTGGGATAATCCATCGAACGGGGCACAGGATTTATGAAATGGATCCGCTGCTCGTGGCCAGAAAAATAAGCATCGCTTCAAAGGAGCACTGGGGAAAGGGATTTGAAAAACAGGAGGGTTACCTGGGCTGGAAAATCAACGTTTTAACGCCGCAGAATCTTGCCGTTGTAAAGGATGCGGCTCCTTTAGAGATTCCTATTGAAGACATGGAAAATAAGAAAATATATGTCTCGGCTGCGAATTGGTACGGAGAAGAATCCAACCCCGTATTGCTGTATAATGAATCATTATAAAAGGATATGATTGTGAAAAAGCCGGTTTATCTGTTACTGCTTTCGTTTGCGTTTTCCACGTCTCAGGCAGTCTATCTGGAATGGAATCCCGGCGGCGAGGGCATGATTGCCGCAACCGCCTCAAGCTACTTCACATCCGCCAATATCGGAGCGTTGCTTCCAGAGTACACCGTCAATGGGGCCGGCATGAATCCCGATGATACACATCAATGCACCTGGCAGCCGATCCACTGGGTGGCAGACAACGGCGACAGCCAGTCCTGCTGGATAAAGTTTGAGTTTGACAAGGCCTATCGTCTCGCCGCCCTCTATGTATGGAATTACAACCATACGTTTTCTTCCGGCAACGAGCTCGATCGCGGAATGCGAAAGGTAAGAATCACTTACTCTCAGGACGATGTGAATTATTCAGAGCTGGGTGTTTATGAATTTGCGCAGGCGACCGGGGAAAATAATTACGCCTGCAATACCGTAGTGGATTTCGAAGGAAACAATGCGAAGTATGTAACGCTTGCTGTGGTGTATGATCCCGTCAATCCGATGCACAACTGGGGGGATCCGTCCTATACCGGCCTGAGTGAAATTCGCTTCACCCGATTGAGTGATCCTGTTTGCGGAGATCCAGGCACCGTCTATCTGGCGGGCGATCTGAATAAGAATTGCTATATAGACCTTGAGGATCTTGTACTTCTTCTTTCCAACTGGCTGAAGTGTTCGGATCCTGCCAACATCGAATGTGACTTGTAAGGGTCTATGAAAAGTCGTGGCCAAGAAAAGGAATAGGAATCATGCGTTATGAGAGCGGTTATAAATGGTTTTGGGTTGGGATAGTTTCGATGGTTGTCTTGACCTCCTTTGGCAAGGCATCTTGTCACGACAACAAAGATTCCCGGCCGGCGGACTTGTGGCGCTATTATCAGCACGGCATAGCGGATTTGTGCGCGGTTCCCGTCGATATGATTTCCATGTTCGGCGCCGGTCAGAATCCGGCGAACTGGCTGAATCCGGCGAATTTAATCAATACTCCTTATGTCGAATCCGATGAAGCTGCGTTTGAGATATCCGGCTACAAAAGCTCGTTTCCTTTCGGCAACCCGATGGATATTGACATGAACGCCGCACGAGGCAATACAATTCGTATTTATGCCTGGGCCATGCAGAACTCAGGCGCCGCCGTGATCACGTTTACGGTAAAAAACGCCGGCGGAAGCACCTTGCTAAGCGATAGCATTACATGGCTTTCGACCAACTGCGAGGCGGCCGCCACAAGGCCCTGGTACTGTGATTATAAGGAGTTGACGATTCCCGGCGATGCGGCAGGGATATACGTGACCTTGCATAACAATCCTACAGGGGCTTCCGGCCGCAACGGAACCTCCGGGTTTTCCCGGTTTTCATGGGAACTCGTGACGTCTGTTAATACGTATACGGACAATCAGAAACAGGATCCGTGGACGGGAGCCAAGTATCTCCCTGACGGCAGCCTGGATACCCCCCTGTATCGATTGTTCGGACAGGAGCACCTTCGATGGGGCGGCACCAATTATACACAGTATCCCTGGAATTTCTGGCGAGGCCCTGAGATCGATTGTCCCGGCGTAACGCACGATATGACAACAAAGCAGGGGATTGAAGACTGGTATCTTACGGTAACGCCTTACAATACCGAAGAGCGAAATCACGGTGTGATGTACCTGGCAAGCAGGTATCAGTACGGGCTCTTATATGGCACACTGCCGCCGATGGAACCGGGCTGGGCCAGTCACATTGCAGACGTGATCCTCGCCGATCAGCATCCCGTAACCGGCTATTGGGGCAATGCCATTTATCCTTCCGGCAGTATGGCGATCACCTTTCATTTCCTTGAGGGGCTTTTCAATTATTACAGTCATCCTCGCAGCGACCGGGCGGATAGTACCAATCCGATGCGTTATTGGGGACCCGGTTATGAAAATGTCCCGCGGCCGGTTGATCTAATAAATACGACTCATTCCCTGCAGTCAACCTATGTCAATGACGAAGGCCAGAGTGTCTATGCCGCCTGGCCCCGCAAAACCTATCACTGGACCACCAATCCGAATAGCTCGACTTCAGACGGCCTAAGAGATAAGTGCTGGCTGCCCGCTACAGCCAACGCCATACAGATCCTCAGCCAGGGATCTCGATGGCTTAGTGAGCCGCTGAAAACAGAAAATTATAACCGCATCAAATCAGGGGTCCACTACGCCCTGAAATACAATGTCCTGCCGGATGGAACCTGGCAGGACTCCGATGCCAGCGGCGGAACTTCCGCAATGTGGGCGGCGGAGTGGATAATCGAATATTCGGATTATCTGGAACGCCGGATCGTCCCGGAAATCGCCGCCCCGGATGCCGGCTTGTCTTATGAACAGGGGCATTGGTCTGTGAAATGGAATGAACCGTATGGGGAACAGAACTCACTGCGTATCTATTCAGTCGCCGCCGGCTCTGATGCCGCTTCGTTGAATGAGTCAAATCTCGTGGGGATAATCCAGCGGTATGGGGACCGGGCTCATAATATGGATCCCTTGCTGACGGTCAAAATCAAGATGAACATGAGCGGTCATAATTACATGGATTGGAAAATCGGGATGGTAAACTGGCCGCTTGCCTATACGGACAACGGAGCGGACATTCATATGCCTTCCTCCTCTGTTGAAGACAGGGATATTTATGTTACGGCCGCGACCTGGTACGGGGAAGAGTCGATCCCTGTGCTTCTCGAGAAAGAGGGCATCCAGGGATCTTCTCTCGAATGGAATCCGGGCGGCGAGGGGATGATCGCTGCCGTCGCATCGAGCGTTTATTCAAGCAGTATCGGACCTCTTCTTCCCGACTATGTTGCCAACGGAGCCGGCATGAATGATAGGAACACCCATAGAAATGACTGGGAGCCGATCCACTGGCTGTGCAGTTTTGGCGACAGTACCGCTGCATGGATCCAATTTGAATTTGACCAGGTGTACAATCTGGAAACAATGCAGGTTTGGAATTACAATCATGTTTACACAGGCGGCTCCGCGACAAACCGGGGAATGCGGACGGTAAGGATTACCTATTCTAACGACGGCAGCAATTATTCAGAACTGGGAGTTTTTGAATTCGCACAGGCCACAGGGGAATCTGATTATGCCTCCAATACGGAGGTTAATTTCACAGGAGTACCCGCCAAATATGTCAAGCTTGCCGTTGCCGTAATCGATCCCGAAAATCCGCAGCACAACTGGGGCGATCCGATCTTTACCGGTTTGAGCGAAGTGAGATTCAGGCGCTCCGCTGTCTGCGGGGATCCGGGTACGGTCTATCTGCCGGGGGATCTGAATGAGGATTGTTATGTCGATTTCAAGGACCTTGCGATATTTGCCTCACACTGGCTTACATGCACAGATCCCGCCAATCGTGACTGCGAACCCTATTGAACTGATGAGAATTAACCGTTGAAGCAGCGAGTCAGGAGACAAAATGAAAAACAAACAGGATTTTATTAACAAACTGATCGGCGATATGACAATTGAACAGAAAGTCGGACAATGCCTTGTGATCGGTTTCGTCGGTACGGTAGTAACCCCTGAAATTCTCAGAAGAATCAGAAATTATTACCCTGCCGGGATTCGAGCAGGCCTTACCTTCCGCGTGAAAACAGCCCTGCATGATCCCACCGCCGTAGGGGGAACAAAGTTCAGCGATCGGATTTTGCGAAAACCCGTAAGAACCATAAAAGATTATCGACCGGGGTTTTCCGTACCCCACTGTACGAACGAAGAATACTGTGCCTTTCTGAATACATTGAAAAAAGAAGCGTTAGATAACGGGCTGGGGATTCCGCTTCATATTACACTGGACATGGAAGGAGATCTCAGTGCGGATTATTCACGAGGCGGCATCCATTATTTCCCAAGTGCCATGGGGCTTAGCAGATCAGGAGACATTCAGATCGTTCAGGATGTTGCGTGGGCAACCGCCCGCCAGGTGGTCCCGCTTGGTTTCAACTGGATCCACTCTCCGGTACTGGATGTGAATACCAATCCATACAATCCGGAGATTGGCACCCGCAGTTACAGCGAGGATTTCGAAGAGGTTTTGCAGTGTGCCGGCGCAGCGCTGAAAGGATATCAGAAAGGCGGCCTGATTGCCACGGGCAAGCACTTCCCGGGCAGAGGCCCCTCGGGGACCGATGCCCATGACGGACTGCCTGTCATTGATGCGGATCGAAAAACCATGAACAAACATCTGGGACCGTACAGAAAGCTCATTGAGGCCGGGCTCCCGGCCATCATGACGGCTCATACGGTCTATCCGGCACTGGATTCCTCCGGCCTGCCTGCAACCCTCTCAAAAACGATTCTTACGGATATTCTGAAGAAGGAAATGGGATTCCAGGGCGTGATCACGACCGATGCCATTGAAATGGGAGCCATTCTCGAAATGCTTGAGCTGCCGCAGGCGTGCGTCGAGGCCCTGAACGCCGGTGCGGATCTTGTGCTGCTGCGCGATGAAGGATCGATTATTGACGAAGTGTTTGCCGGAATGGTCGAGGCCGTACGCAGCAACAAACTGTCCGAAGATCGGCTGGATGACGCCATTGCAAGAACGCTTTCCGTGAAATATGATTACGGGTTATTTGAAAACGGAAATCTCCGTGATGAATCCGCGGCCGGTGAAGGAATAAACGACCCTGCGGTGGAAATCATTACACGCCAGGCGGCGTCCAGGTCTGTCTGCATTCTTAAGGATGAAGAGAATATCCTGCCTTTGTCGCCTGCCCGCAGGATTCTGCTTATCGAGCAGATGAATCCCCTGCACATCATGACCAACAGCCAGGCATGTCATCCGGGCATTCTCTGGGAACAGATGCTCCGTTATTCGACGAACGTCGGGATGGTTGAGACCTCGCTTCAGTTTGAAGAGAGTGATCAGCAGCGAGTGATGGACCGAATCGAGGAAGCAGAGACTTTGGTCATCACGAGTTATTATTATCGGAATCAGAAAAAAAACGACGCTTTCGTTCGAACGCTGCATAAACTCGGCAAACCCATTGTTGTGGTGACGAATACCCATTATCCGGTCATCGTACATCCTGAATACAAAACGGTTATTACCACATACGGCGTCGGTCCTGAGTCCATGGAAGCCGTAGCGGCAACCTTGTTTGGGGCAGATCTAACGATCCGAAAGGGTCTTTATCGCAGCCTTTCGCAAGCTGAATCGGGCAGTTTTGAAACCGTGTCCGGCGGAAAGCAGAAATAAGGCCCCCCATGAAATCACAGACCGATAAGATTGGAAAACCAAGGGAACCATGGCTTTTACTGTAACAGATCCTGACTTTAAACACAGTCCGTTTACCGGAATGACACGAAAACATTGGCTGGAAACCGCAACGTTCCTGCTCGACGGCGTCTTTATGCACATTCCGAATTTTGATGCGCCGATTATTTTGCCGAGGCAGCATACGATTTCGTACCCCCAGCCGGATTCGCCGAAATGGCAGTTCCAGGCAGAACAATACGAAGGCCTGGCACGTACCTTCATGGCCGCTTCGCACCTGATCCGGGAGTCTCCCGATCTTTCCATTCAGGGATATAATCTCAGAGAGTACTACGCCAATCAGATTCTCCGTGCCGTGAACCCCGAATCCGAGGGCTACCTCGGCAGTCTGTCCGGCCTTCTCCGGGAACACGGGCTGCGTCATTTTCAGCATACGGTTGAAGGCGCCGCCCTGGTCATCGGGTTAATGAATTGCCGGTCCGAAATATGGAATGCTTATACTCGAAACGAACAAAATCAAGTCGCTGAATACATCTCTGATGCCGCTCACAACCGAACTCTATCGCACAACTGGCGATTTTTCAATGTTCTCATGTTGACATTTCTGAAACGGAATGAGTATCCCATTGATGAAGCCGCCCTCAGGGATCATCTTCAGCATCTTATGTCTTATTATGCCGGCAACGGATGGTATCGAGACCATTCCAGCTTTGATTATTACAATGCCTGGGCTTTTCAGTTTTATGGCCCGATCTGGTGCTCGTGGTATGGATATGAACACGAGCCCCGAATTGCGCAGATCATTGAAAAAAGACACCATGAATTCACGGAAACCTACCCTCTTATGTTCAGCAGGCAGGGGCATCAACTGATGTGGGGCCGAAGTATTATATATCGCTGTGCGGCCGCTTCATCACTGGGGGCCGCTTTTCTGCTGAACAATACCCGCATGAGCCCCGGCTGGGCACGGCGGATCGCCTCCGGAAACCTCCTGCAGTTTTTGACGCGCGAGGATGTTTTTTTCAAACACGTCCCCTGCCTCGGTTATTATGGGCTCTTTGAGCCGCTTGTCCAGTTTTACAGTTGTTCGGCCAGTCCCTTTTGGATGTCGAAAATATACACCGCCCTGTCTCTGCCTGCGGACTCTCCTTTCTGGACAGAAACAGAAGAGACCGGAGTATGGCGGGACCTGAAGGATCAACAAAAAACCATAACCCTGCCGGGCCCGGGGCTGACCCTGACGGTGCACGGCAAAACAGGCACCTCGGAATTAAGGCCCGGCAAGGTGGCAAACAACCTGCCCTACAACAATCGTTTGGCCTATAACAGTTCATTTCTATGGGAAAGCGATTCCCCCGAAGGGGCAACGGCAATGACATATTCAATAAAACAACTCGGGAAAGACACGGAATTCGCGTTCCCGTTAACGATCAGTTTCTGCAAAGAAGAAGCGGGAGTGATTTACAGACAGCTAAACCTCGGCCTCGGCGACACGTACTTTGGACCGGCCCGGATCGATCTGGCCGACATCATAATCCCCGGGGGGGTCATCCGAATTGACAGGGCCAGAATAGCCGTTCGTCATGAAATTCATTTGGGACACTTCGGTCTTCCGCATAGTAACGGACAGACACCGCGAATCCAGGAGACGGCCCGGAACGGCGCCCGGGCGATCATCGCATCGATTTCCAATAGACAGCTCGCCCTGGTTGCCTGCCGTGGATGGGACCGCCTCGGAGCCATGGAACATACCGGAAAAAATGCGGAGGCCGAAAAAAGCACGGTTCTTTATGCCGAACGTATACGGAATAAGGATTATTCCGGAATGGAGCTTTTTGTCACCCTGATGCTTCACCGTACCGACAATGAGGACTTTTCGGACAGCGAATTGTTTCCGATCAGGAAACTTACGTATAGGGACTGGACCCGGACCGATCAGCCCTGCGGAGTAGAGCTGACGTTAACCGACGGTCAGGTTTATCAAATCGATTTTGGCAACATTGAAGGCCAGGTTAGTCAATAGACAAAAACCATGACATCCAAAGAAAGAGTACAAGCGATTTTATCCAAAAAGAGGCCCGACAGAACACCGATCGGTTTTTTCGCAATCGATTCTGACACCGCTTCCAGGGTATTGGGCAGGGAAACATATTGGAGAGCCAAGGCCAAAACACAAATCGCCTTCTGGGAGGGTCGCCGAGATGAAGTCGTTGAAAGCCTGATTGCCGACGGGATCGAATTATATAAAAAACTGGACTTGATTGACATCATCCCCGTCTGCTGCATGGCAGCCGGAGTCGTGCCGCCGCGTAATTATACCCCCAAACCGCCCCGCAAAATAGCAGAGGACACCTGGGAAGACAGGGAGGGACGTATTTATAAATACTCTTCCGTCACGAAGGATATTACCATTGTTCATGATCCTCAGATGTGGACACGCGAACACAAGGTCAGTGACAGGATATGGGAGGGCAGGATACAGGCGCCGGATGAATCCATATTTGAGGTGGTTGACGCGGTTATAGCGGCCTTCAAAGAGGATCGTTTTGTGCTGGGACCCTGCGGGCATCTGGATGCCTGGCTTTTGCTCGGCGGGATGGAAAGAGGTTTGATGGAAATCGCGATGCGGCCCGGGGAAATCCGAAGGATCTATGAAACCCTGGCTGAAAAGGCCATTGCGGAGGATGCTTTTTATGTCCGGGAGGGACAGGACGGTGTTCTCGAGGGGACCGATCTGGCAAGTACGGCCGGGCCAATGATCAATCCCCTGACCTACCGTGAACTGTTTCTCACTTCCTTTCAAAAACGCATCGCAATGCTGAAGAACAGGGGACAGCGTTTTTTTAAGCACGCCTGTGGAAATAACTGGAAATTACTGGACCTGTTTACGGAACTCGGGATTGACTGCTATCAGTCAATCCAGACATCGGCCGGAATGGATCTGGCCAGGGTCCACGAATTGTATTCGGACAAGTTTGTAATCTGGGGCGGTGTACAGGTAGAACACCTCATCGAAGGAACGGTTGACGATATACGCCGCGAGGTCGATTTTGTAATGAGAGAAATCGCTCCGTCCGGACGGTTCATTCTTGGAACGAGTCATTCTGTGGCGGTGGGGACGAAATATGAAAACTTTATGGCATTGCTCGATCAGTTCAGCAAATGGATTTAATTACGCTTCTGTTGTTTGATAAGGAGGGTACATGTTCGGCCTTCATATTGCAGATATTGTGGTCATTCTGGTCTATTTTCTCATTGTCATAGGCATTGGCTTTTGGTCAATGAGGCGTATTAACAATCAGGAGGACTATTTTCTCGCCGGCAGGCGCTTTGGGAAATTCGTTCAGACATTTGCCGCTTTCGGACAGGCGACCAGTACGGAAAGCGCCACGGTGATCTCGACAACAACATTTAAAAACGGCGCGGCGGGCATCTGGAGCGGTCTCAATATGTTGTTTGCGACCCCTGTGTATTGGATAACAAGCACCTGGTACAGGCGAATGAGAGTGCTTACCCTGGCGGATTACTTTGAGGAACGATATCAGTCCAAATCCCTGGCCGGCATCTATGCGGCCGTCCAAAGCATCTTTTTTATGTTGGTTCTTTCTCTTTCTTTTAACGCCATTGGAAAAACCGTTTTCGTCCTTACCCCCAAAACGCAGGATCAGTTAACCGCCTCTGAACAGCAGGAATACAAGCGGGCCGTCGAGAAGGAAAAACTGGAAAACAGGGATTACGCCTCCTTGTCGCCGCAGGAGGCAGACAGACTGATGCAGCTCCGAATCGAGAAGCCCAGGAGTGTCTTCAGTCACATCAACATGAATATCCTCGTCTTCCTGATCTGCCTGGTCGTGTTGATCTATGCCGTTGCGGGAGGTCTTGAAGCGGCTTTTTTAACCGATACCCTGCAGGGAGTAGGGATTATTCTGATCTCGGTGATCTTAATCCCTTTTGCACTGATCAGGACCAATCAGGTCTATGGCGGAAGCGGGATCCTGGAACCGTTCAGAATACTTCATGCCAAACTGCCGGAATCATTTTTTGATATCTTTGGGTCCCCTGCGAATATTGACTTTACCTGGTATTACGTAGTCGCGGTCATGCTGATGGTTACCCTGAATGTGTTGCAGCAGGCCAATCAGCTTACGGCAACCGGTTCGGCCAAAGGAGAGTACGAAGCGAGGTTTGGATTTACACTGGGTTTGTATATCAAGCGTATCTGCACTGTATTCTGGGGGTTGGTGGCATTATTCGCCGTCCTTCTTTACAGCGATCAAATAACCGATCCGGATATGGTGTGGGGATATGCTTCGAAAGATTTGCTGGGTTCGCTGAATATCGGCCTTGTCGGACTCATGCTGGCCTGCATGCTCGCCGCCTTAATGTCCACGGCCGACTGCCTGATGATTACGGCCTCCAGTCTAATCACCCGAAACGTGTACCGGCCCTTGTATCCGGATAAACAGGAGAATCATTATGTGATGGCAGGCCGTATTTCAGGCGCGTTTGTAATCATTGGCGGAGCGCTTTTGGCGCTTTACTTTGACAGCCTGCTTCAGCAGATGAAACTGACATGGGAGTTCGGCATCATTTTTGCCGCTCCTTTTCTGCTTGGCGTGGTATGGAGAAAAGCCAACAAAAGAGCGGCGTGGGCAACGGTGGCCGCATCGCTTATGATTTTCTTTGCCCTGCCTTTCTTTCTTCCGATATTCCTGCCGACCTTGAAAACCAATTCATACCTTCTGGGAACCACCGGCAGTTATGCCATTGAAAGAGAATATACCGCGCATGAAATAGACGTTAGAGAAAGGCAGGAAATGATCGACCGGTGGGAAACGCGCCACGCCCTGGGGCAGGCGAAAAGCCAGCGGCCTGCGCCATTGCTGGAAGGGCAGAAATTTGTAAAACAATATGCCCAGCCGGAAAAATCGATTTTTTGGACCGAGGGAATCCGGATCAACCGCGACGATAAATTGGAAGGCAGAGGCCTGCTGAACCTGGAGCTGTTGGTGTGCAACGGGCTGGGCTTTGATCTGTCAAACAATCCGTACGCCCTCAATGAGACAATCCGCATAGGAATACGTGTATCGGTTCCCTTTCTCCTCTTGATACTGCTGAGTCTGATAACGAGACCGGATGACAAAACAGCGCTCGACAGGTTTTTTGTGAAAATGAAAACCCGGGTCAATCCTGATCGGAAAAAAGATGAGGAGGAAATACAGCATTCATACAACAATCCCCGTCGGTTTGATCATCATAAGCTGTTTCCAAATTCGGACTGGGAATTCTGCCAATGGGACAAAGTTGACACCGTTGGATTTCTAATATCGCTCATGGTGGCGTTCGGCATTATCGGCTTTTTTTATTGGATCGTATCAATTGGGAGGCCGTAAATAAGCGTACTCTGGGCATCACGAAACAGGGTCGGCTCACAATTCGCTTGAAAGGACAGGAATCAGATGAATAGAAAATCAACCCGTATTTTCATGGCGGCAGTCGTATTCCTAACGGCGGTCTCCTTTGCAAAACCGGATTATCACTTGGCGGAACTGAGAGGCGGCTGTTTCAAGGACAAGTACGTCGATTTATCCGTTATTCGCCGGGAGGTGATGAATCGATTGATCGCCCTCGAAGTTGAGGGAGGACCGTATGGAGCGTATCGACTGAAGACAAACGGGCCCGCAGAGCTCTATGCCACCTGTGACGCGGCCCTGATACGGACGATCATGGGCGAAGAGTTCAAAGAATCGCTGACGGAGGCCCAGCGGCAGCAGTGGATTGACTATATCAATTCATTTGCGGAACCCGATGGAGTGTATCAGGGCGGCCGGCATGCCAAACTGCATCGCAATGGAATGGTGATTGGCGCACTGGGACCCCTGGGGGGCAGGCAGAAATATCCGGTTCGACTCTACGATGAGTTCAGCCGGGCCGACCGAGTCGCCCTTTGGCTGGAGACAAAAGTGGACTGGGAAAATTTCTGGCCCGGCTCCCATCTGTTTTGGGGAGGAATGCATTGTTTCAGCAAGAGCAAAGGATGTACGGAGCAGTGGCTCCGCAATGTCTTCGAATGGCTGGATCACAATCTTGATCCGGACACAGGTTTCTGGCGAAAAGGCGTAACGAGCTCCCCTCACAACGGGATTGGAGGCGGGGCCCACATCTGGCCTATTTATCAGGAGCATGGACATGCTTTTCCGTATCCGGAACGCGCCATAGACTCGATCCTGAAATTACAGAGGGAGGACGGGTTCTGGATCAGCGAAAAACGCAGCAGACTCGCGGATAAAGAGCATACTTATTATCTCGAACTGGATGCCTTGTATGGTCTTAAATATTTCGGAACACTGGCCCCCTGTTATCGAAACGAGGATATCGCAGAGGCCGTTCGGAAAAGCGGAAAGGCAATTATGAGCGGGTATTATAAATTTATGAACAGCGATCCGGACCTCCATCAGGTTCTCGGCCTGGTCGGAACCATTGGACTTTTCCAGCAGCATGATCCGGTGACCTATCGGGATACTGTCCGGTGGACGGATATCTTTTCCGATCCTCGCCTTTATCAGACGGACAAAGTCGAGGTACGGCCCGATTAAGAAAAACTATTCCTTACCGCTTCCTGTGTATTGGCCGAACTGATTTGGGAACATCCAGGCATCGGTTATTAAGGCGCACCAGGAAGCATCATACGGCAGGCCATAACGAGCGATGAGAATCATTACCATCAAATTCGGAAAGGAAGAACAGGATGGAAAAGAAAAAAAGGGTACTGACAGGAACCCTTGTAATCGGTGTGCTGATTGCAGGAGGGGTATTTTGTCGGGGCCTGTTTTCGAACAGCTCTGAAAACAGCGGGGAGCGAAACATCGTTCTGTGGTGCAGCCAGTGCGGCGGGTTTGAAATCCCCGACGCTGAATTTCGCCATCTTCTAAGCAATCACCCTGACGATATGATGTCTATCCAATTCGGCCAGACGATTGCCCTGAAGTGCCCGAAATGCGGCCAAAAAACATGTTACAGGGCTCACAAATGTCAGCACTGTGACCATATCTTTGTGTTGGGCCAGGCAAAAGACCCGCAATGTCCGGATCGCTGCCCGAAATGTAAATTCAGCGCAACTGAAAATCAATAACCGAATCGAGCATTCGCCGACTTCTCTTCGAATCCAGGGAATCCAATCCGGCAGGACGACAGGAATGGAGGACCCATTGACAAATGGATCACAGCATGACATCACAAAAGCAAACGATCTGTGAGGGTAATCCGAAACAGGATTTCTTAATTGCGATTGATTCAGATGGCTGTGTCTTTGACGCCATGGGAATTAAACAGCGGGAATGTTTCTGTCCGATGATGATTGCATATTTCGGGTTGCAGCCGGTCGCGGAGGCCGCCCGTCAGTGTAAGGAATTCGCCGACCTGTTCAGTAAAACCCGCGGGGCCAACCGGCACGTCACCATCGCACGGATTTTGACGGAACTTCTTCCGTCCCATCCGCTGGTAAAAAAAAGAAATTACAAAGTGCCGCCATTCAGGCATTATGTCGAATGGGTCAATAACCCGGACAGCTTCCTTTCAAATGAGGGCCTGAAGAAAGCCATCTCAGAATCCGCACAGGCGGAAGTCCGACAAGAGCTTTCCTTGGCTTTAACATGGAGCCGGCGTGTCAATGAAATGGTAGCGGAAATTGTACGAAACATTCCGCCGTTTCCCTTTGTCCGGGAAAGTTTTGAAAAAATCTCTCCTCGGGCGGACCTCATGGTCTGTTCGGCCACCCCGGCCGAAGCCCTTGAAAGAGAGTGGGCCGAACACGGGCTTCTGCAGTATGTTCAACTCATAGCCGGGCAGGAGAGGGGGAGCAAAACCGATGTTCTGGCCGCAATCCGCCGGGAAAAATATCCGAAAAATCATATTCTTATGATCGGGGATGCCCCCTCGGATCAAAAAGCAGCTTTCCAAAATCAGGTTCTGTTTTACCCGATCATTCCCGGCCAGGAAGAAATCAGTTGGAAACGGTTTTACGAGGAGGCATCCGGGAAATTTTTTGCCCATGAATATTCCGGGGCGTATGAAAAAACTTTACTTTCAGAATTTGAACAGTGTCTCCCGGAACATCCTCCCTGGGGATAGCGCAGACATCCTTAGAAAGCGCCTGCGGCATGAATTAAGACGACGGTGAGTTTCCAAGGGCGCCATGCCGCAGGCGAAATAACGACTCCCGGTTCGCTGCCGGAAAATTTGTCGGATCAAGTCCCTCTGTTGATCAGAGACGGCAACCGTGTCCGGGCCATTTCCGTTCGTTCAATCAGCCCGGTCCTGTAAGGGCTGCTCTCCTTTTTCCAGAGCCGATCAAGAGCTGCTTGGCAGGAAATATCAGCGGCCAGCCCGGCCTGTTGGATATAATAAACAAGGCCTGCGGCGGCTCCCAGGGCCATGTTTTTCGGCTCAATCCCCTGTTCCAAACACAATGTCATCGTCCCGAACAGCCGGTCGTTCAGACCCAGCTTGCGAACCGGATCTCGACCCGCACGTTCGATCGTATCTTCCAGATAAGGATTGGTCATCCGCTCCAGTAAATCCTCCGCGTATTTTTGAAAGCCCGCCGTGGTAAATAATTCATCCCTGATCGAGGAATGCTTTTGAATCAATGCCGCGCCGGACTCCCGAATAAATGCCTCCCCGGCAATCTGCATGAGGATCGGATCCTCTCGCAGTTGGCTCATCAGGGTGTATCCCCGAAACGCACCCAGATACGCCATCAGGGCATGAATCGCATTATGGCCGTACAATTTCGCTTCTTCAAAAGGCAGCAACCGGTCTTTTTCAATCAACATCCGACGAGCTTCCCATCTTAAAACCAAGGATCTTATTGCGGCTGACCAGAATTTTATCAAACTCTTCTACCAGGAAGGCTCGATCCAGCCCCGGAGCGACAGGACGCAATTTCATCCGGCGGATTGTACCCGGATCGGTAACGATCTGACTCATCTTGCCGATCACCGTATTCAGGTATTGCACAAAGTGATGGGCAGGATTATCCATCTTTTCCTGGACCGCTTTTTCAAGAATCTCCGCTGCGTAATTATTGTTCTCTGCCGTGTAAATAAATGTCGCCGGCACCCCCCGGCTGGCGTGAAGGCCTTTGGCAATTTGGGCCGCCACGGAACGGTTTTGGCCTAAGGTATAAAAGGAAACCGAAGGCAGCGAAGTCACGATTTCCGTGGCATGGGCCAGGGCACCGTGAAGAACCTCTTGGTCCTCATCCAGGGTCGTATTCAGAATCTCAATCCCATCCATCCGAACGGCCTCAATACGGTCTTTGTGGGCGATATTGACAAAATAACTTCCGCCGTTTTCTCGGACGGCATTGACCAGGGGACCATCGATCTCCGCAATGACAATCCGTGAAAACGTCCCGCTTCCGATGGCTTCCGGCACAAAAAAGCCCGCCTGAATCGGGCCAAATCCGAATCCGACAAACACATGTTTTGGGATCTTTTCCATGGCCACTCAAAACAATCAATAGGTGAGAAGCTCAATCTCGATTTCTTTTTGAACATCCTGCCACGATTTATGAGGCACCCATCCCCATGCCTTTGCGGCAGCCGCCTTGATCCCCGCGATAAGGCGTTGCCCAATCCCCGTAGAATCAGGCAACGAAAGATACCCCGCTAACAAATAATCTCCGCAGCCGACCGTATGCACAGGATCCTTCCGGGGACGGCTAACTCTGCAATAAAAGGAATCCCCTTTCGTAACCGCCACCGCTCCGGCCGCTCCCAGACTGACAATCACAACTTCCACCCGGTCACAAAACCGGACCGCCGATGAAATGATCTTTTCTGGATCATTTTCAACCGGTTCACCCAACAACATGGAAAACTCTTCAAGGTTCGGCTTGATCACCCCAATACCGCCTTGATTCACTATCGTCCCAAGGGCGCGGCTGGACGTGTCTGCCATCAATGGGTTGCCTTGCCGGGCGACTGCGGCGATCAGGGAAATACAGGCTTCCTGAAGGGCCCCATCCGGCAGAGAACCGGCAAAAATCACTCGACACGGCTGGTTAAGATGGTTAAGACGTTTTTGAAGATCCCGGTCTAACTGCTGCAGCGCTTCCAACGTGACCAGCGTTTCCGCGGATCGCAGGTGAAATTCTCGTTTTTTCCGGATATCCGCAACCGTCACATTCTGCCGGGTATGTCCCTCAACCACGGTAAAAGCCGGATCGATCAGGCCCTGATATTCCGATACTTTTTCAAGCATTTCCGGGGAATCGGCGGATCCCCACAATCCGGCGGCGATTGAGGGGATCGACATCCAGGCCAGGGCCTTATTGATATTCAACGCCTTCCCGGCAGGGGTTAAGGTTTCGAACGCGATGCCCTTATGATCCCCCCACTCGAGCCCATCGACAAAACAGGTCCGATCCCAGGCGGGATTGAAACCGACCGTTATGATTGGCAAAGACTGCATTTCTGAATCACCTCTTCCGCATTACGGATCCACAGATCGGATGGATTCCAGGGCCCCTCACACGGCGACCGCTCGAATCTCCAACCGGTACTTTCTTGTCTGGCCGGGTTCCAGCATAATGAGATCCCCGGACTGCCTCGCTTTATTTTGACCGATTGGAAAATGGGTTCCGGGTTCCAGGGCACAAACATATTCACCCGGGCCCCAATGCTGCCAATTGGTCAACGCCGGAAGTTGCCGTTTTTCGTACTTCATGGTCAGGGCAAGATTTCGCCTGCTGTTTACAAGTCCAACATGGCAAAACCCATCGGCATCCGGGGAGACATCAATAAAACCGCAGGCCTCTCCGGCCCCCCGGTGACTGGCCATCGGCTTTTGACACTTCTTATAATCATGTTTTTTAGAAAATAACTCATCATCCGCATCCATTCCCCTGGACCGACAGGTTCCCTCGTAAACAATATCCGCACCTTCATCTACCAAAGGCCAGCCAAAATTGCAATGGTATAAAATCATGTGCGGACAGGGCGTGTTGCCGCGATTGGTCACTTCATCACAGATCGTAATCGCCGGTTCGCCCAGGGTACTTGTTAGGGTTCTTCGCAGCTCCAAATGAGGCCCAAAAACCCGGGACTGTCTGATGACAGCCGTGATCGACATGTCCATCGTTCCGGATGCGGGATTGGGTTGGATGACCGATTCCACGGCCGCGGGAATGTTGCTGATCCGCCCATGCAGGCCGCGGATTTCGTTTTCATCTGATTCCGGGCCGCCGACATGGGTCAGACCGCAGGTGGTCAGCAGGCCCCCGGCAAAGGCATACAGCCATTCCAGGCCGCAATTGGCATCCGGCCGAGGGACGGTTAGTCCGCCGTCGCTGAGCCACGCCAAACTATGTTGGTTATAAAATGCATCCACAATATCCAATCCTCGGTCGATTGCCACCTTATAGCGAAGGCCGCTTCCGGTATTGACCCAGGCAATCCGGCTGCCCCTCGCCGGGCCGTTATCCAGGACGGAGATTTCAATCCCGCCAATCTGCTGAATCGTACTGATTTTGTCTTTCCATGCCTTTGTCATATCATCATGCTCCTGCAACACCTAAGCGCCGGAACGACATCATCGGCGACACGGCCGCAGGCAATCACTGCCTGCAGGACCGATGGAATCGAACCATTTATTGTAGGGTAAGAATTGTCGGATCCGGTCACTTGCATTCCGATCAAATTTTCAGGGAACTCGTTTTTATGCTCCAAGATCATCCATGTATCCAAACGCCTGCATGAACTCTTCCACCATTCCGGCCACGCTCGGAACTTTGATGCAGGTTCGCCGGTAAACCTCCGTCAAATACTGTAATTCCGGTTTTGCGGAGGGAAGGGCGTCAAAAACTGAACCCAGCAACCCCTTTTTAATCAACTCCGTGATGCGGGGTTGGGGCAATATTTTTTTTAATTGCGTAATCAGTTCAACGGCCAGATTCTGGCCTGTTTTCGTTTCCAGGACGGTCCAGATATTGACCTTGGCAATCCCGTCATTCCGCAGGGATGTCAAATCGCCGTGTGAAAGGGAACTTGTGCCGTGAAGGACAAGTTTAAAACCAACCTTTTTGTAGATTTTTCCGGCGATGTCGCTTCGATATCTCAATTCGGCTGCCGTCGCCCGGTGCTCCGTGCCTAAATTGACAACCATTAAATCAACGCCTGTTTCTTTCAGGTACCGTTCGGCATCCTCCGGATCCGTCAGTTTCATCGCGCCATGGCCGGACTCGGTGATCTCATCAACGCACCCTTCCACAATGTAATGGCGGCTGTTTTTTCTGACAAATTCAGCCACCTTTGCCCGGTTTTCTTCCAGGGCCATTGTCGAGCAGTCATACATCACACAACCCCAAAATCCCTTTCCCTCTTCAAACAGGAACTCATCGAAACCGGGCTGGCCGTGATCCAGGCTTGCAATCACACAAACCTGCTCAAACGCCCCGTGTGTTCGGGTCAGTCGCCGAAGATCGTCACGAAATGCCAAAAATCCCTCTTCCGTGTCGCCCAAAGAGGTATAATTCTTCAACTGCTGCCGGCCATGATAATTGCCGGTGGCGGCGACAAAAATCGCAGCGTTTTTACCGGTGGTCCTTGCGCAGTTCGCGGCTCCTTCTAATATTCCTTCCATCGTAAAGGTGTTCTCGGCACAGAAACAGGGAATCGAGATTTTCCTTTCCTTATAATCGGATAGGATTTGACGAACCTCTGTGGGATTGATCACCAAAGGCATCTTAGGCCCCTCCGGTCATCTGGGGAATCGAGACAGAATAGCCAAGGTAATACTCCAGAGCTTCACGCATCGGCGCCACGATTCGCTCGCCCGGTGTAATACTGACATGATGCCGATGGCCGTTTTTGCCGACAAACAGCAAAAGATCCTGTAAATGCTCAATATGAGCCACGCCCCCGCAACCGAAATACTCATCCGGAATCGGATCCTTGGTAAATTCACCGGATCCCAGGTAAAACTCAAGCTTTCCGTTTCGTGTTGTCATAGAGCCGAAACTGAATGGAAACGCTGCAATTCGACCCTCATTACACCCGAAGGAACAATTCGGACCCACCTGCGGATCATGCTGCAGCATGGAGTGGTCTGACACACGTCCTTTCCCTTTCATCAAACTCTGGGCCGTGGAGCCGCAGTGAAACAGGATGCATTTGTTCTCCTCATCGCCGTAATTATTATTCCAGTCCAGGCACGCCGTTGGCTGACCGCTTGCTCGATACAATGCATATTGCATCACCGCATTGCCCATATCCACTTCACAGGCCACCGGCAGGCATCGGTCATTCATTTCACTCAACAAAACGCAGGCGGATATATTCAGTTGCCGCTGCAGTTCAATCCAGCAGCGAAACCCCATTGCATCCAGGTTCCACTCGTCAAACAGGTGATCGAGAACGACTCCCAAACGGACAATCTTGTCAAAGGCCGCCCCCGGTACCCCCCCGAAGTTCGTATACGCTTTCAGCCGCTCTGCCTTGGCCTTGTACTCGGAGGAGGAATCCGCCAGTTCTTTCACCCTGGCAAATACTTCAACAAGATCAATGACCTCCATCGTAATGCCGTTTTGCTGCAGGGCCAGTTCATCAATCCGCACGGTCTTAAATGCGGTCGTCCGGGACCCCACCGCCCCGATCACCATGTCCTTGAAGCCGTTGACAATACGGCATACCCTGTCGAAATGCTCAATATTCATCTCAAATTCTTTGGATGCCGGAGAAACAACGTGGGGTTTCAATGCGGTAAACTTGACGCCGTACTGATAAAAAACATCCATGACGGAGAATTTACCGCAGAAGCTGTCCCTCCTGAACTCCGGCGCCATCTTCTCCATCTCATCCGGATACCCCTGAATCAAAATCGGAACCCCGGCCGCCCGAAGGGCTTCAACGGCCGAGGACTCATCGCCAAAATTCGGCAAGCTCAGAATGACGCCGTCATAGCGGCCTTCATGGTCTTTGAGAAAGGCCGCATAGTTCGCCGCATCCTCCTTGTTGGACACCGCGCCGTATCGGGTTGCCTCCGCATCCATCAACAGGGTTTCATGCCCCAGTCTTTTCAGCACGCCGGCCATTTCTTCTCTGGCCTGCATAATTAGTTCCGGCGGGAAAAATCCCCGATTGCCGAAAAATAATGCAAATCTCGATTTGCCGTTTGGTCTCATAATGATTGTCTCCCTTTCAATTGATTCATGGCATTTTTAACGGGCGTCATCAATTCGTAGAGCCCTTTATAGATTTCATGCTGCTGACGATAAAAAGATGTTTTTTTCGGATCCGGTTCATAGACTCTTGAAACTCTCACCCATTGAGCACAGCACTCCTTTACGGAATTCACGTCGCCTGCCGCTTTTACGGCAAGCATCGCGGCCCCCAGGCATCCCGCCTCTCGGACCTCAAGACATTCTACAGGGAGTCCCAGCACATCGGCCTTAATCTGCATCCAGGTCTCATTTCGCACCCCCCCGCCAAAGGCCCGAAGCCCGCTGATTTTGATCCCACTGTTCTCCAGAAGAGTCAGATTCAATCTCATTTCATGCGTGATCCCTTCAAGCAGTCCTTTTAAAAGCCCGCCTTTTGTCGTATTCAGATCAATCCCGAGAAAGGCCCCCAACGGCGAGGAATCAAAAGACGGGGTGCCGGTTGAAGTCAAATGAGGCAGCACCATCAGATTCGTAGGATCTTCCGGCATGCTCTCCAGCAGTTGTTCATACACATTGAATCCATTTTTCTCGGCCCGGTTCTTTTCACAGGCCGAGAGGTGATCGACAAACCACTTCAGCCCCGAACCGCCCGTCATACAAAACGCGACGGTGGTATACAGATCGCCGATCGGATAAGGATAGGTCGCCAGGTTGGACTTCATCATAGTCTCATTCAGGACACAGTCTTCAAACGCCGGGGTAATGCATTCAACGGTTCCTATGCTGTAAGCCGCCATCCCCGCTCCCGTCACACCGACCCCGATACTGCCGCAGCATTGGTCATGTCCCCCTGTCGCGACAATCACATTTTTATCAACGCCTAATTCTTTAACGATTGACGGTTTGACAGGACCGGCAGAGATTCCCGACTCGACAGGAACGGATAACCTGTCTTCCGAAAGATCGAATTCATCAAGAATCTCTGTCGACCATCTCTTCCGGGAAATATCGAACAGCATCGTTCTGGCGGCGAGATTGTGACTGATCATCGCCTGTCCGGTCAGTTCATAACGAAGCAGATCGCCAAAACACAGCAGACGCCGGGTTTGATTAAATAAGTCCGGTTGATTTTCCCGGATCCATAGCAGTTTGAACAAGCTGAAAATCGTGTGCGCCGTATGCCCGGTGATGGAATACAGTTTTTCCTTACCGAAAATCCGGCAGACTTTTTCAACTTGCCTCTGGCTGCGAACATCAAACGAAACCATGGCGCCGGACAGATACCGATCCTTTGAATCAAGCAGGGTAAACGCTTCCCCCTGACTGGCAATCCCAATGGCGGTAACCGGATCACTGGAGCGGACCTGGGCGGCCGCATCCGCAATAATCTTCTTACACAACCTGATCACTTCGAAGGAATCAAGTTCAAACCACCCGCTCTGCAGGGACTTGACCGAATAGTCCCCGGCGGATTCCGCGCGAATCTTACCCCTGCGGTCAAAAACAACCGCTTTCGAACCGGTGGTACCCACATCAATTCCCAAATAAGACATACATTCTCCGCTATAATCCGCAATTTCCCTTGGATTCTTCAAATCTATGTCTTTGAGAACGATGATTCCATAGTTTTAGATGCAAAAATGATGGACTTTCTTGCAGTTTTTTAATATAATAACATTATGAAAACGGATGTAAATTTCATTTTCCAGGAAGATGCCCAGTGTATTTTCAACCATTTTACGCGTCTTTTGGGGATTAAAATCACATTTTTTACCGCGGACTTCGCAGAAGTGCGAACCGGGGCCAATAAAGGACATTGCAGATACTGTGAGCTCCTCAGGACCCGGCTCGGCCGGGAGATGTTATGTCAAAAACTCGACCGGAAAAAACAAATCCAGGCCCTGCAAAAAAAACGACTGGTATCCTATCAATGTCACGGTGGAATGAGGGAGGCCATCCTGCCGGTCTTCACCGTGGATAAGCTGGTCGGGTATATCATGATCGGACAGTTTCGGACCCGGGATCGATGCCCCGAAAAGTATCGGAGGGACTGGAAAAAAAAGTATCACAATGAGTGGCTTCAGGAAGCGTATCTGCAGGCGCCCTACTATCCCGCAAAAAAATTGGACGATATTTTTGGAATGTTCGAGTTGATTGTGGAGTCCATTGTCACACGTCATTTAATTGCCACGAAAACATCCAGTTCAATTGAAAAATTAATTTCCTATATTGATCAGAACCCGCACGTGAATTTAACACTGCCCCAGGCGGCCGGCATGATGTACCGCAGCTCATCCAGCCTTTCTCATGAATTCAGACAAGCCGCCGGAATCAGCTTCAAGAAATATCTCATTCTGAAAAAACTTGAAAAAGCCGATGAATTAATGACTCGCAGCGGAGAACTCAAAATTTATGAAATCGCACGAAAGGTCGGCTATTCCGATCCCTATCTGTTTTCGCGAATCTATAAAAAACACAGAAACTGTTCACCGAATTCTTTTAAGAAAAAAGTCCGCCGAAACAAGACAGGCCCGGATAAGGAAAGACAGGGCCCATGATCAAGGGGACCTCCGAAAAATGCGTTTCAGGCGAAACGCCGGCGAAGACGACTTCATAGGGTGGCGATTCGATAGGGTACTTGATTTCCCGCCTTCACCCGCGCAGGCAGATCATCAGCCAGCGCGAATCAATCAAAAACCGTCCATTGTCCGATGAAAATCACCAGATCATCCAGATCCACGTCACCGTCCCGATCCAGATCCGCATCCATTAAAACCTTCTCGAACATCCAGTCATCCGCCCACAGTCCCCAGTCCGCCAGATCAACCGCGCCGTCGTGATTCAGATCCGCAACATTTCCAACCGGATTGGGCGACATACTCGCTTCGGCCGTCCCGCCAAATGCTCCCAGATTAATCCGACCCCCATGCGGCCATAACTCATTCTTCCACCCCTCATCATTCGGATCCCCCGCATCGATACATGGACTGCTCACTGCATCGGTTACCCATTGCCCAATAGAAGCATCCCATCGTCCCGCTTGGCTTCGCAGATGGTAATCTCCCTCAATCCAGACATCATCTTCCGGTTCGGCCGTTCCCTGCCCGTCCCAGGTACCGCCTGTCGCAAAGTTGGGATCGATATTCATACATTCTTCAAAAATCAAACCATAATAGCTCTCCAGACTTGGCCAATCCTGAATGTTGCAGTATTTTACACTAAACATAGGTTCATCAGGATATGAATGAGAAGGTCCCGGAGCAAAAATTTGCTGGTACAATGACAGATAAGAATCGTATACCCCTGATTCATTCCCCCATAGAATGGAGTTGATAAGGTTACCATTTGTACCATTCAGGTGAATTCCTCCACTGCCATATACGGGCAAATTAGGCAGTACATGATTCCAGAGAATATTACAGTTCCTGACATTCAGAGTGGCGGGGTACACGAAATGGTACCTGGGATCCGGATGGGGGAAATAAGAGAGTCCATAACTTTCAATACCGCCCCCCCAACCGATTGTTGTATTCCCCTGGATGGTGGAATTAGAAAGGGTCAAATCCCCCCCCAGTAAACAAATTCCGCCGCCGCTAAACAGGGAAGCATTATTGGTAATCTCGCAATGTCCCAGTTCACTCATGCCCCGATATAAACAAATCCCGCCGCCGTTCCCGTCTCCCCACTCAGATTCACTGCTGCCGGCTGTATTGCCTTTGATAATTCCATAGTCAAGATTCACCTGCCCCATATACGAATAGATCCCCCCTCCGTCACGCTCCGCTGTATTGTCCAGAACAGACAGATTTCTGAGAGAAGTGATGCTGTTTTGAATAAAAATTCCGCCCCCATCCTTGCCGCATGAATTATCGTTGATTAATGAACTCTCGATCAGTCCGTTCGCACTGGCAGCGATTGTAATACCACCACCTGTCGTTCTGGAAAAGTTGCTTTCAATGATGCAATCCTGCAAAGAACAATCCCCTTCCAGATACGCTCCGCCGCCTCCCAATTTGTCTAAGGAGACACCCAAAGCCACATTATCCCGGATTCGGCAATTGTCAATCTGTGCACCATCGAAGGCAAATATTCCGCCGCCCGTCCCGCCCACATTCGCCAGAATATCACAGTTTTCAAATAAGGCGGTGGCTGGCGAGAAGATCCCGCCTCCGTACCTGCTTGTATTGAAATTATTACGAATTATACAATTTCGGATTTCCGTATGGGTGGATGTATTATATAGTCCCTGTTCGAAACCCGTGACGGTGAGTCCCTCAAGTTTATATTCACCGCCGGTGATCCCCTTCATATTCATCCGCCCCGTTCCGGCCAGAATGCAATAGTCCGGACCGGTTGCGCCTTTCAGGAGGATGGGTTTGTTGATCGTCAGACTTTCATGATAGGTCCCGTCGGCAACCAGAATCGTATCATTCGCCCCGGCCGCATCCACGGCCGACTGAATCGTTGGATAATGGAAGGGCACCCAAAAGGCAGTCTCCGGCACCACATAAAGAAGAACCGTTACTGGATAAGGGCTGTTCAGGGCCGCCGGATCAGTCAGGGCAAGCGAGCCGGTGTAAATACCGGGCTCCAGCCCTGCCGCATCAATGGATACGGACACGAAACTGTTGGGATCCGCTGTTCCGGAATAAGCACTGACCTCCAGCCAGTCGCATGCTTCCTCGATGGTCCAGTTCACAACTCCCTGCCCGCTGTTAAAAATCCGCAGTGTCTGCTCCTGCTGCAAGGGGCTGCCTGTCAGACAGGTAAAATACAGTCTGGACGGTTCCGCCTGAATCACGGACTCACCCGAAGGCACATATTCACAACACCCCATATCCGCGGCCGCAGTACCGTTACCATCGCCATCCAGAATCCGGACCTGCCCATCTAAATCCGTCAGACAGACACCCCCGGCAGATTCATGATCTACGGCATCGATACACGGAGACTCCGGATTCAGGTGATAATCCCCGTTTTCCCCGTCCACAAAATTCGGATCCGTTGAAAAAGTATCGCGCAAAATAAGATTCGATTCATCAGGAAAATAATAAAGCGGATTATCCTCAATAACAGAATGAGATACAATAATCAGATCGTTGACGGCAAGCTGGGCTCCCAAATCAGCGCGATTGCCCCACACGACACTGTTTGCAATCCTGCATCCTCCCCACAATCCCCCGCCTCGGGAAACGGCATGATTATTGACAATCGTACAATGTCGTATCTCGGCAAACGCATTGTTGTAGGTATGCGCCATAATGGCACCCCCGTTATTGGCTTGATTATCCGTGAATAGACAATTTTGTAATGTGATATATCCTCGTGCCCAAATCCCTCCACCGCTGACGGAAGC
>JAHDQI010000369.1 GCA_018433925.1 Phycisphaerae bacterium
CAGACTTTATAGACTAATTCTTCCAGTGCTTCTTGTGGACTTACATCTCCGCCAAGCAGATACTCGTTAATTTTAGAAGCACAACCAAAAGGTGCTTCAATGGCAATAACCGTAAAATCCATTTCATTGACCAGAAATTCAATCATACGGTGTTTGACTTTGTAGAAACTGCCATTGAGGTGTTTATTTTCTCCAAGTGAAACGATACGTGCATCTGCAATCATGGCCTTTAAGGGCCTCATATCATCGAATCCCGAATCAGCTTCTACGGTTTTTAGATGAATCGTATTTTTCTGCAGCCATTCGTGCACTTCAGTTTTCTCTTGAGCTGAAAGTTCGATAGGCTCAGAAAAAATCAATCTCAACGTTTGTAAATGTCTCAAACGAATCCCGAACGACCATAAGAGAACCACCATAAGAATGACGATGGAGAGGATTAATCGAAGCGTTCTTTTGGCTATTAAAACTAACTTGATTTTGTTCATGGCTACCACTGAACTACGCCCGCTTACGTGGTTGATTTGAAGGTATATATACAGGTATTCGGCCCTTTGTCAAGCGGAAAATGTTGCCGAAGGCCCCGTCTATCTTCGAACATACAGGTTTCCGGGCAGTTGCTTGAGCAGTCCCTTGAGCTGCAAACTGATCAGGGCCGACTGGACCGCCCCGGCCGGCCGGTCGGCGGCGACGATGACTTCCTCGGCGCCCAGCGGCTGGGAATCCATCACGGCCAGCACCGCCTGCTCTGATTCGGACAGATTCATGCGAGATATATCAAATAAGGGGGCTTCCACATCTTTCTGTGTTTGGGCGGCCCGGCCGGAGACATGTTCTTTGAGTCCGTGCCCGATGATCCCCAGCGTATCCATAATCTCTTCTACGCTGTCGATCAGGCGGGCCCCCTGCTTAATCAGTTCATGCGGCCCTTTGCTGGTGGGATTATCGATGCGGCCGGGAATCGCCATCACCTCGCGATTGTATTCAAGCGCCGCCTTGGCCGTAATCAAAGCCCCGCTGCGCGGAGCGGCCTCGACCACCAGCACGCCCATCGAAAGCCCGGCAATAATCCGGTTTCGTCCCGGGAAATTTTCTGACAACGGCTCATACATCAGCGGTAATTCACTGATTACGGCCCCGTTTTCGGCGATTTTATCAAATACTTTTTGGTTTTCCGGCGGAAAGCAATTGGCCAGTCCGCAGCCCTGTACGGCGATGGTTCGTCCGCTGGCGCTGAGGGCCCCGCGATGAGCGGCGCTGTCGATGCCGCGGGCCAGACCGCTGACAATCGTAAGCCCCGCAGCGGCCAGCAGATGTGAAAACCGCTCGGCCTGTTCCAGCCCGTAATGCGTACAGCGGCGGCTGCCGACAATCCCAATCGCCAGGCAGTCGCTACGCTTCAGCGCGCCCTTGACATAGAGCACCGGCGGGGGATCATCGATCCCCTTGAGCGGAGGAGGATAGCGCCGGTCATCCCAGTGAATCATACAGACGCCCTGCCGAGCGGCCTGCTCCATCTCCTTGCGGGCATCATAATTCATGCGGGTTCGTGCAATTCGCTCGGCCGTGACTCTGCCTACTTTCTCCACTTTCTCCAATTGCACAGCGGAGGCCCCAAATATTCGATCAAAATCACCAAAATGCTCAAGAAGCCGACGAAATGTAACCGGCCCGACGCCCTCGGCCCGAATCAGCCGAAGCCAGGATTCGATGTTTTCTGAATGAAATGGCTCGTTTTTTCCCTTCATTGCCCAATCCGAAGGCCCTGAATACCTGAACGTCAAAACTCTATAATCTGTATCTTAAAATACAAGCAAAAAATAAGATTCTTGAAAAGGCGGTTCTTTTTTGTAACAATTCGACTTGCTGTCCGTCAATATAAAGTAAGTCCTCTGCTCTCATTAGGCGGAAATTACTCATAGGATATCAAAAAAGGAAGGTCAACCTGTGAAAAAAAAGAAAACGCTGTTTTTCATCATTGCGGCATTGATCATCCTGTATCTTCTGATTTGTATCGCGGCGGTGATTGTCGTTTTGAAAATCAGGAAAGGAAACCCCAACACCGTGCAGGTTCGCAGCCAGCCGGCGATCAGAGGTCAATTGATCGAGACGGTCAGCGCTCCCGGCGAGATCGAACCGCGTACCAAGGTGGATATCAGCGCCAAGGTATCGGCCCGGGTCATCGAGCTGCCCTTCGAGGAAGGAGACCGTGTGACGGGCGGAGACCCGACGGCCGAGCCGCCCATTCCGCCGTCGGTTCTCGTACGACTGGATTCCCGCGACCTGGAAAGCCGTCTGAGCAGCGCCGAGGCCTCGCGGGAGGCACAAAAGGCCCAGATTCTGGTCGAAAAGGCACGAATTCTCAGTCAGAAGGCCTCTTTGCTCGGCCAGCGGGCGCGGCTTGAACAGGCCCGATCTGAATTTGAGCGCCAGCAGAAACTTCTCGAAAGCCATGACATCAGCCAGTCGGCCTTCGATCAATCGAGGGCCGGTCTCGAAGAACTTCAGGCCCAGGTCGATGCCGCCGAGCAGAACATCAAGGCCTCCGAGCTGAACCTGGTGGTTATGGAACACAACTTGAAAGCCGCCGAGGCCCGCGTGGACGAAGCCAAGGAAGCCCTCAGTTATACGACGATCCTGGCTCCTATGGACGGGATCATTACGCGGCTGAACGCCGAGGTCGGCGAGGTCGTCATGACCGGAACGATGAACAATCCCGGCACCATCATTTTGACGGTGGCCGATCTGTCCCAGATGATTCTGAATGCCGAGGTGGATGAAACCAACATCGGCCTGGTCGAGGTCGGCCAGCCCGCCAAGGTGCATGTGCAGGCCTTCTGGGAGGATGAATTTGAAGGTGTTGTCAACTCCATGGCCCTGACCAGCAGCCGCTCCAACACGGGAACCAAGTATTACGAAACCAAGATCCTGTTGCAGGGAGATGTGCGGAAGCTGTATACGGGCCTGACCGCGGATGTGGACATCCGGGTCAAAGTGCATGACGATATCTTGAAAGTGCCCAGCCAGGCCGTCCTCGAACGCAAAACCGAAGACCTGCCGGAAGACCTTCGTAAAAACAATGCCCTGGTGGATCTCAAAAAAACATACCTGACCGTCGTGTATCGTGTTGTGGACGGCAAGACCGTTGTCACTCCCGTTCGCGTCGGTCCCAGCGACATGACCCACACCCTCATCGAAGAAGGGCTTTCGGACGGAGACCGCGTGGTAATCGGCCCGTACAAGGTCCTTGAAACAATCGGGCACGATACCGCGGTGGAGGAATCCAAGGACAATACTGCCGAGGGCGGCCCGGAGAAATCGGAACCCAACGAAGCGGAAGCGAATGACTGACAATTCCGTTTTAATTCGTCTGCAGAATATTCATCGCACGTACAAAGTCGGCAGCGACACGGTGCATGCCCTGCGCGGAATCCATCTGCAGGTTCGCCAAAACGAATATGTCGCCATCATGGGACACAGCGGCTCGGGCAAAAGCACGCTGATGAATGTCATCGGGTGCCTGGACCGTGCCGACCAGGGTACGTATGAAATCCGGGGCATCAAGACTACGGTCATGAGCGGGGCCGCCCTGGCCCGCATCCGCAACGAACAGATCGGTTTCGTATTTCAGTCCTACGAGTTGCTGCCTCGCCTGAACGCGCTGAAAAACGTGGAACTGCCGCTGATCTACTCCAATGTCGGCTTTTTGACCCGGCGCAAGCTGGCCCGTGAAGCCCTTGAGCGTGTCGGCCTGGCCGCGCGGATGCATCATCGCCCCAACCAGCTCAGCGGCGGCGAAAAACAGCGTGTCGCCGTCGCCCGCGCCCTGGTGGCCAAGCCCAGCATCCTGCTGGCCGACGAGCCGACCGGCAACCTCGATACGCAAACCAGCGCCGGCATCATGGACCTGTTTGAAAAACTGTATGAACAGGGGCAGACCATCATCCTTGTCACGCATGAGGCCGATATTGCCTGCCATGCCCGAAGGATCGTGCGGATGCAGGACGGACAGATCCTCAGCGACGTGCCCGCCCGGCAGGATCCGGCCTGGGCCCTCATTCACGGACCGTCCGCTGAGGCAAAGGAGACCGGCGTATGAAATCGCTGCTGAAGGCGCCGCTGCGTTTTTTCGGACTGCTTGTCCAGAGCATTCTGCTGGCGCTGAGCCAGATCTGGGTCAACAAAACCCGCAGTGTACTGACGACACTGGGGATCATCATCGGCGTCGGCTCCGTCACGGCCGTGATCGCGGGGATGAACGGGATGAACGCCATGATTATGGAAAACTTTGAATTCTTCGGCACCAAGAAAATTTTTCTCTGGCCCGAACGGCCCCAGACCGGCTCGCAGAAAAACGCCAACTGGTGGCAAATCCGATTTCAGCCCGAACAGTTCGAGGGCGTTCTCGACCACTGCCCTTCCGTGGAATACCTGACGCTGATCAGCTATCCCGGCAGCATGACCGCTCATCACGGGGCCCATTCCCTCGAAAATGTCCGCATCGCCGGCGTGGAGGAAAGCTGGTTCAAGATTGAAAATCGCTCGATCAGCCGGGGGCGGCCGTTTTCATTTCTCGACGCCCAGCAGGCCCGCCGCGTCTGCATTATACCGCAGAAACTCCAGGAAAAACTGTATCTCGACCGCGACTGCATCGGCCAGACCCTCCAGTTCAATCATTACACGTTTCAGATTATCGGGATTGTGGAGGAACGGCCCCGCGCCTTCTTCGAGGGACAGGGAGATCGCATCGAGGTGTATATCCCGTTTCGCACCGCCCAGTCCATCCGCGAATCCTGGATTGACGCGATGGCCTCCTGCCGAAGCACCGACCTGGCCGAGGAAGCACGGGCCGAACTGACCTTCTTTTTACGAAAGAGGCGCAACGTCAAACTCGGCGAACCGAATAACTTCGGCGTGTTCATCATGGAAAGCGAAGTGATGAAAGTCCGCGCGCTGATGGCCGGACTGGGCCTGGTCGCCGGGGCCGTCGTCAGCATCTCCCTGCTGGTCGGCGGCATCGGGATCATGAACATCATGCTCGTTTCCGTTTCGGAGCGAACGCGTGAGATCGGTCTGCGCAAGGCCGTGGGGGCACGGGCCTCGGCGATTTTGCTGCAGTTCCTGGTCGAAGCGGTGATGCTGTGCCTGATCGGCGGCCTGATCGGGATCGGCATCGGCTACTTTCTGGCGTTCCTGATCTCCCACTCGGCGGGTTTTCTCGAAAAATCGCAGGTGCCCGGGTGGGCTGTGGTCCTGGCCTTCGGGTTTTCGGCCGCGGTGGGTATCTTTTTCGGTATGTTTCCGGCCGCCAAGGCGGCACGCTTAAATCCAATTGAGGCCTTACGACATGAATAAAATGATCCCATGGCTCTTCCCCGCTGCGATAATCGCGGCCCTGGCAGGCAGCGGCTGCAACACGCTGCCCGAACCGGTTTCTTATTACGAAATGAAAGTCCCGCCGGAAAAACTCCGGCAGATCGACACGCTTGAGCTGACGGCATCGGAAGCCGAGCCCGATAAACAACCCGATGCCGCGGCCGCCGAACCGCCGGAACAGATGGACCTGACGCTCGAACAGTGCCGGGCCTGGGCCCTGGAAAACAACCTCGGCCTGAAAGCCGAATTGATCAGCCCCGTCATCGCCGCCGAGGCCCTCAGCGCCGAAGAGGCCAAATTTGAGGCCTCCTTCTTTACAAACATCCAATATTCCAAGACCGACCGGCCCGTGGGCACCGCCCTGTTCGTGCAGGGCTCTCAATCCGATTCCGGCACGGTGGATCTGGGCGTGCAGATTCCCCTGCAGACGGGAGGGACCCTCACCCTCGACCTGGTTGACAATCGGACGCTGACCAACCAGGAGTCGTTTTTGCTGAATCCGTCGTATACCAATGCCCTGGCCTTTTCGATCAGCCAGCCCCTGCTTCGAAACGCCGGTCGTCGGGCCTCCACCTTTTCGATTCGCCTGGCACGCTACGACCACCTCTCTTCGCAGGCGAGAGCCAAACTGGAAGTGATCACCGTGCTGGCCGCCGCCGACCGCGCCTACTGGCGCCTGGCCGCGGCTCGCAAAGAACTGGAAGTCCGCATTCAGCAGTACGATCTGTCCAAAGCCCAGCTCGAACGCGCCCGCCGACTTGTGCAGGCCGGCCAGCGGGCCGAGGTGGAGATTCTTCGGGCCGAGGCCGGCATGGCCGCTCAGCTTGAGCAGATTATTTTTGCCGAAAACAGTCTTCGCGACCGGCAGCGGGAACTGAAGCAAATCATGCACAAGGCCGGTCTGGCCGTGCAGTCGGCCACCAAGCTGATTCCCGCGACCGAGCCGGACCCGGTACAGTATGCGCTGGATTCGACTTCGCTGGTCGATCAGGCGATGGACAATCGCATGGAACTGCTCGAACTGGAGCTGCAGATCGCCCGGCAGGTCAGCACCATTGATTACCTGAAAAATCAGGCCCTGCCGATTGCCACATTGAATTATACCTATAACATAAACGGCCTCGGAGCGACACGAAGTGATTCGTATGATCTGCTGCTGGATAACAATTATGCCGACCATCGAATCGGGCTGAACCTGCTGATTCCCCTGGGCAACGAAGCGGCCAAAAGCAACCTGAGAAGGGCTTTTTACCAGCGGATGCAGACGCTGACGACTCGTGAAAACCGGCAGGCCCTGATCAAGCTGGAAGTGCTCAACGCCCTGGACCAGACGGAGGCCAACTGGCAGCGGATTCTGGCGGCCCGGCAAAACGTTTTACTCGAGGCCCGACTGACCGAAGCGGAAATAAGGCAGTTTGAGATCGGCTCACGGACCTCCACGGATGTGCTCGAGGCCCAGGCCCGGCTGGCCGATGCCCAGCGGGCGGAGATTCGGGCGCTGGCGGAGTATCAGATTGCCCTTGTGGATCTGGCCTACGCCACCGGCACCCTGCTGGGGGCGGCCAAGGTGGACTGGGAGCCCGCTTCCTATTCCAAACGGTAATCGAACCCCCTGACCGCAGCCGTCAGCCGGCGGCGGCAAACCCTTCGTGAAATGCCACACTGCCGCGCGGCACGTCCTGATCAAACGGCAGGGCCATAAAGTTTTCGGCGGGGACGCCTTCTAAGATCAGCTCGGGCAGATTCCGGAAACCGAATCGCGTGTAGTATGCCGGGTCGCCGACCAGCAAACACCCTTTGGCACCGTCGGCCTTCAGCACGTCCAGGCCCTCGCGGATCAGGGCGCTTCCGATACCCTGCTTCTGCCGGTCCGGCCGTACAGAGACCGGGCCCAAACCGTACCAGCCGCAGTCGCTGCCGGCAATCTTCACCGGCGAAAACGCGACATGACCGACAATTCTGCCCTCCTCCTCCGCCACCAGCGAGACCGTAAGCGCCCCGGCGACCCGCAGGGCATGGATAATGTGCTGCTCCGTGTGATTGCCGTACGGGCAATCCCGAAAGGCAGCAATGGTGATTTCCGTAATAACTTCAATATCCGAGGGCTTTTCACTGCGAATCATCATTGCACGTTCCAATTCTTTGAGACCATTTCTATTCTGAATGCCCCATAAATAAACAATGCAGGCCGGCGTTTGTAAATCTTTTTCCCCAAAAACACCCTTCCGGGATTCCTTTGATTTTCATTCTTGGAATTTGCTTTTGCAATTGCTTGCTCATTTGCCGATATATCAGTAGAATCCGGATTTTTCAGCGAAAAACGACTGGAGCGATATGGCCAAAGCATACTCATCAGAGACGATCAAGCAGCTTGAAGCCGCTTTCGGCGGTCTGAACCTGCATCGACCCCTGCAGCTCGGCCGATATGAGCCGGGTATCGAGCTTGAATACACCGCGGCACCCGTTGAACCGGCACCGGCGGCAAAAATCCGCCTGCGAATTGAACGGTTTGTCGGCGGCGGCTATGCCGGACAGGTCTATCAAATCCGCATTCTCAGTATTGTTATCGGTGATGCGCCGGCCGAACAGCACGGCGGACTGACGCGGGATCGGCTTTATGCCATGAAAATCCTGATTCCGCCATCTGGGCTGGGGCAACTGTTCCGAAATACCCTGTACGCGATCGGTTTTCAGGGGCCGTTTCAGCTTCAGGTCAACCCGGCGGCCGCCCGGGCCGGGGCATTGTGGCAAAAATTTATCCGAAAAGCCGCTCAGCATCGCTTTGGCGACCCCCAAAGCGTGAATGATATTTGCGCTACATTCATCGACCCTGTGCTCGGAAGCTGCGGGGAAATCAGCAACTGGGTGGACGGCAGGACGTGGCGGCTGGAGGTGGATGACCATCTGGACCGGCTCAAACGCTGGCGGAAAGGCAGGCCCGTGGAACCGGAAAAGCTCGGCTCCCCAGAATACAGGGCAAAATATATCTTTATGGTCGATTTTGTAAAGCTTCTCCACGAGATGGGCGCGTATGAATTCGCCCGGCAATATGAATGGACCACCTGTAAAAGCCAGCCCAACTGCCTCAAGCGTCTGGATACCGCCGAGGATCCGGCCGCCGGGCTGATCGCGGTGGATTTTCGGGCGGGGCTGACGCTGCTGCCGTTTCTTCCGATGAGTCCGGGTGATTTTAAGCTGATCGGTCAGGGAATCGGCCGCGGTTCACTGGTGCAGTTTGACCGGGGCGATCTGAAAAAACTGGAGCAGTATATTCAGGATCACCCGGATGCCTTCGCAGACATGCCCAACAGGGAACAGATGCTGCGGGAACTGGCCGAATGCGAGGATCTTTATCGCAATTCCGTGCCCGACATCACGCATAATCATGTGCGCCTTTTCTATGACCGCCGGCTTTGGACGACGATCTTTTCCAGTGCCGTCTCCGGCTGGAAAGTCCGCAACCTGGTCGATGACGAACACGAAAATCGGCTGAGAAACTGCAAAGGCAAGACATTTTTGTTTTTCCTGATCGGCCTGATCCCCCTGCTCGGCCGTGTTGGCCGCAAGGCCTGGGGCCGGTCCGACTGGCGGGCTCATTATAAAGCCCTCCTGTCCGGCCCGGATTATTTTTGCAGGGCCGTCAAAGGAAAAATCCTTGAATCCCTGATTCGTTGGCACCGCAAAGGACGCATCCGCCCCGAAAAGACCGAAGCCATGGCCGCCCATCCCGGACGCTTTTTCCTGCATCTGCCCTTTTCGATCCTGCCGGCCGGTCTGCATCGTTTTCTGACCGATGCCGAGGTATTTAAGGCCCGTCTTTATTTCCTGTGTGTTCGTCCCTTCAAGCTGTATTTTGACGCGGATTTGCGCGAGCAGTGGCTGCGCGATATGGTCCGGGAAGGCAAGAAAAAAAACATTCTCAGCGAAGAAGACGCCCAAACCATTCTTTCCCGTGTGGGCGAGCCGTATATCCAAAAATACCTTGTCAGCTTAGTGGTCCATATCATGACCCTTCCGGTTACCCAAATCGTCTCCGTCATTGTCGCAGCGGTCTTTTATTTTACTCATCCGGAAATGCCCCAGGAACAAAAAGCCATGGCCGTAGGCGGCATTCTGGTTCTCTTTCAGGTGATTCCGGTTTCACCGGGTTCTTTTTGCCGAGGCCTTTACACAACAATTATGGCGATTCGAGATCGGAATTTTAAGGATTACAATATTGCCCTGTTTTTAAGCTATTTTAAATACGTCGGCTACCTGGCCTTTCCGATTCAGATGACCTACCGCTACCCGGCCCTGGCTCGGTTCATGGCGGCTCACTGGGCCACGGACGCGGTGCATGTGGTGCCGGTATTCGGGGAACGCGGGGCCCTGCTGGAACACGCCGTTTTTAGCGTCTTTTACAACTGGCCGCTGACGGTTCGGCGTCGGATGGGCCGGATCAGCGAAATCCGCGCCGGTCTGCCAAAGCGAATTTGGCATATTCCGCTGCTTGCGGTGGTTTCGGCCGCGATTTTGATCCTCAGCCACAGACTTTACCACTCCACAACATCCACTTTGCCCTCGCAGGATAATTTCTGGTATCTCAAGCCCCTGTTCTGCCTGGGAGCCCTGATCCCGGGTGCTGCGGGGTGGATATCGGCTCGCTGTACGGGGGGGCTGGCCCGAAGCCGACGAATCCCGTTTGCCGCGTTGTGCGGAGCGGGCATCGGCCTGCTGTACACAATCGCCGCATTTTGGCTGGAGTGGACCTGGGGTATAGAAAATCCGGCTATCGCGACCCCCCTGATCTGGCGGGTTTTTGCCTTCACCCTGTTTGGTACCGTGGGGGCACTTATCGCGGAATTATCCCAGCCCGACCCCGATTTGAAGACCCTCCGGAACCCGTCCTGAAAATCCTCGATTTGCCTTCTCCGGCCGGCCCGGAACAGGCGATCATTTTTTCAAAAGGTTTGGCCGGTTAGCCCTTGTCAAATGCCGGGATTTGTGTCACAATGCTCCCGGTGCATGAATAAACAATGGCGTTAAGAGAAAAAGAAAAACAATGACAAATCCGTTTGGGTCATTTTGTGACGGCCTGTTTTTGGATATGTGTGTGAGCACCCAACTGGAACTTCCGCGCCAGCGGGACACGGTGCTGGCTTTTTTTGAGCAGATCCAGAAGCGGTTTCCGGCCCTCTGCCAGTTTTCCCGCCGGGAACGCGGGGAATTTGTTCTGGAAGAGGAAATCGACGGCCGGCGCGGCCGCTGGGTGGCTCTTGAATCGGACCGGCTGTCCGCCGGCTGTGCCGACCCGGATGATTTTGAACAGGCCTACCTTCTCCAGCAGGAGGTATTGGAGATCATGCCCTATATGCTCGGCATCCGAACGCTGGACATTGACTGCCTGGATGTGACCTTTACCATGGACTTTGACTACCAGGGCAATCATGACGAGGTCATCGCGGAGGCCCTGCTCGGCGGCTCGCGGCTGGGCAGTTTTTTTGACCTGTCCGGCGCCCGCGTGGTAAGCTGCTGCCCTTCCCTGATCGCTTCGCTGAGCGCCGACGGGCGCATGCAGGCGCGCATCGCGATCGAATCGCGCAGCGCCCTGGCCGACCGCGCCGAAAAAAGCAAGACCGAGGATCCCATCAGTCTGTACTTTACGGTGCGTCGATATCCGGACGGATCGCCGCAGTTCAACACCGCCCAGTCGTTTGCCGAACAGTGCCGGACGGCCGAACAATTGATGTTTGAGAAGATTATCCCAAACTTTGCCCGGCCGCTGAGCAACGCGATTTCGCAGAGACGATAACAAAAGCTGAACCCAAAGCAGGAAGGAAATCATGGCAGAAATTCAAGCGCCCTTCAGCCGGTACAAACGAAACAACATCCTGATCTGGATTGTCCTCCTCGTCGGCGTGGGGGCCTGGTTTGCTTACGACGGGTATCTGAGCCGGGCGTTTATCGAAAAGCACACCCTGGAAGACGGACAGCCCGATTCGACACTGCTCTTTAACCGCAAGGCGCCCTTCGGAATGGCCGCCGCGGCGCTGGTCCTGGGGATCTATCTGGCGGTCAGCAAAAATAAAAAGGTGGTTGCCGACGAACAGGCCCTGCGCCTGGGCTCCCTCGAAATCCCCTATGAGCGGATTGAAAGCATCAACAAAACGCACTTTGATAAAAAAGGGTATTTTCTGCTTACCTATAAAGCGGATCAGGAGCAGACCCGGGAACTGAAACTGTCTGACCGGTCATACGACAACCTGCCTGAACTGCTGGATACCCTCATCCGCAAAATCAGCTAATGCGTCAACCCAATGAATCATCAACAGGAAAAGGAGCGGCCCGGATGAATTGCTGTGTTGTGGGACTGCAATGGGGCGATGAAGGCAAAGGCAAGGTCGTCGATATTTTGGCCGAGAAAAGCGACCTGGTCGTCCGCTATAACGGCGGGGCTAACGCGGGCCATACCGTCATCATTGGCGATCAGAAATACGCCCTGCACCTGATGCCCAGCGGAGCGGTGCGGCCGGGCTGCCGCTGTATCATCTCCAACGGCGTCGTAGTCGATCCGGCCGTACTGATTGAGGAAATCAACGGGCTGGACAAACGCGGCATTTCCCTGAAGGAGCGCCTGTTTATCAGCGAAAACGCGCACGTTGTACTGGACTACCACAAGCTGGAAGACCGGCTTCGGGAAGAGGCCCTCGGCAAGAACAAGATCGGCACAACCGCCCGCGGCATCGGCCCCTGCTACGCGGACAAAGTCGGGCGAAGCTATGCCGTCCGCATGGCGGATTTCAGAGATCCGCAGCGGCTGAAGGAAAAACTCGAAACCATCGTCTCATATAAAAACAAACTGTTCGGCGCACTTTACGGCGCCCCGCCGATGCAGGTCGGGCCGCTGCTCGAAAAATGCCAGACCTATCGGACAATCCTGGAACCCTGCATAACCAACACCACCGAGATGCTGTATAAGGCCATCGATGCGGGCGATTCGATTCTCTTTGAAGGCGCCCAGGGGGCCCTGCTCGATCTGGATCACGGGACCTTTCCGTTCGTGACCAGTTCCAACGCCAGCGCCCTCGGACTGGGGCCGGGCTGCGGCGTGCCCTCCCGGCATGTGGACAGGATCCTCGGCGTGGTCAAATCGTACATGACCCGCGTGGGGGCCGGGCCGTTTCCCGCAGAACAGGATAACGAAATCGGCAACCGCATCCGTGAAAAAGGACACGAATACGGCACCACCACCGGCCGGCCCCGCCGATGCGGCTGGTTTGATGCCGTGGCCGTCGCCTATACCGCGCGGCTGGGAGGCATCACCGAAATCGCCATGATGCACCTGGACACGCTGGCCGGTCTCGACGAGGTAAAAATCTGCAGGGCCTATCGAATCGGCAATCGGGAAACGACCTTTTTCCCCGGCGACCTGTCCGATTTGACGGCCGCCGAATGCGTCTATGAAACCCTGCCCGGCTGGCAGGAAGACCTCTCCGAAGCCGGCGAGATGGCCGATTTGCCGGACAACGCCCGCCGCTACCTCGAAACGGTCGAATCGCTCGTCGGCGTTCCCATCACGATGGTCGGCGTCGGTCCGAAACGAAGCCAGATCATTTACCGAAAGCCCTTATGAGCAAGCAAACGGATTTTGAAAACAAACGCCGGCAGACCGCCGAACGGCTCGGCATTGAGCCCGAGGCGATTCCGCGGCATATTGCCGTGATCATGGACGGCAACGGTCGGTGGGCCACGGAAAAGGACCTGCCCCGCTTTCGCGGCCACGAGCAAGGCGGAAAGACCGTCGAAACCATCGCGTTATACTGCGTGGATGTCGGCATCGAATACCTTTCGCTGTACTCCTTCAGCATGCAGAACTGGAAACGCCCGCAGGAGGAAATTGATTTCCTGATGTACCTGTACGCGGCGTACCTGGAAGGCATTCGTCCGATGCTGATGAAAAACAACGTTCGGCTGATCCATCTGGGCACAACCGAAAACCTTCCGGATACAGTCATCGAAGCGCTCCGCGAGACCATGCGGCTGACCGCCGATAATTCGGGGATGGTTTTGTGCCTGGCCCTGAATTACGGAAGCCGGGAGGAAATCGTTCGGGCGGTTCAGACCATCGCCGAAAAATCCAAAGCGGGCGCACTGGACCCAAAAACCATCAACGAACAGTGCATCTGCGACCACTTGGATACGGCCGGCTGTCTGGATCCGGACCTGGTTATTCGCACGTCCGGTGAAATGCGGATCAGCAATTTTCTGCTCTGGCAGATTTCGTACGCGGAATTTTATGTCACAAACACATACTGGCCGGACTTTGCCCCGCAGGACCTGGACCAGGCCATCCTCGCTTTCGCCGGCCGCTCCAGACGATTCGGAGACATCAAAGCAAACAAACAGTGACCGGTTCGGGGGATTATGCTCAAATATAGACTGGTATTCGGAACGTTGATGATCCTGCTTTTTGTCGGGCTGATTGTGCTGGATGCCTGGCTTGACGGGTCGCTTTTGGAAACGCAATCCCTCAAAAGACCGCAGGCCACGATTTTCGCGGTCCTCATCTGCCTGCTGGCTGTCCCCGCTCAATACGAAATGGCCGGTCTGATCCGGCAAACCGGCGGCCGCCTTTTTATCTCGGCGGCAATCCCCGGCTCAATCGCCCTGGCTACCTTTTTCTATTGGGCTCAATTTGCCGTTGAACCAACCTGCTTTTTATTCCATTATATATCTTTTCTGATCCTTATTATCTTTATTTCGACCCTTTTTATTCAGGCCCTTACCCGCGGGCCATCCGGGACAATCCGGAATGGCTCGGCTACTTTTTTTTCTGTCTTTTATTTAGGTTTTTTCTCCGCTTTTGTTCTCGGCATCCGAATCCACGAAGGCCCATGGGCCCTGCTGTTTTATATATTATCCATAAAGTCTTCAGATACAGGGGCTTATGCAATCGGCCGGTGGCTCGGAACGCATCGATTGGCCCCTGCGATCAGCCCCGGCAAAACCTGGGAAGGGCTGGGCGGAGCCGTGGCGGCCGGGGCGGGTGCGGCCTATGGTTTTTCGGCTGTTTCTGGTATAATGATCCCCTGGCAAGCGGCGCTGCTCGGAGCGGTCCTGGGCATTCTCGGACAACTGAGTGATCTTGCCGAGTCGATGCTCAAACGCGACGCCGCCCGGAAAGATTCTTCTGCCATGCTGCCCGGCTTCGGCGGGATTCTGGATGTCATAGACTCGCTGTTGCTTCCGGCCCCGATCGCTTATGCCGCGTTATTATGGTTGTAAAACAAGAGGAAAACGGAGCTTTGGAAATCACGTTATTACTTCCGTCTGATCCGCAGCGGCTGGAACTGTTCGGCCCGGCCGATCAGCACCTGCGTCTGCTGCAAAATGAATTGCAGATCCGCATCACGGCGCGGGACGAAACCGTCTTTCTGGACGGATCGGAACCCAACGTCCGCCGCGGGGCCGACATCCTTGACCGGATGCAGAAACGGCTGATCAAACGCGGCCGGCTTCAAGAACAAGACATTCGGGAGATTCTCGACCAGTCCCGCAACCAGGTGCGCCCCCAGCGGGAAGAAGTAATCGAAGTCTATTCCAATAAAGGGATTATCGAGCCGTTTACGAAAGGCCAATTGCATTATATTAAGACGATGCACCGAAACGACCTGACCTTCTGCACAGGTCCGGCCGGGACAGGAAAGACCTATTTGGCCGTGGCCGTGGCCGTCTCAATGCTCAAAAAGAAACAAATCCGCAAAATCGTCCTGGCGCGTCCGGCCGTTGAGGCGGGCGAACGGCTGGGCTTTCTGCCCGGCGACCTGCAGGCCAAGGTCAATCCGTATCTGCGTCCCCTGCTCGATAGTCTGGAGGACATGATGGAATTCGGCCAGATGCGGAAATTTATGGAAATGGACATCATTGAAATCATTCCGCTGGCCTTCATGCGCGGCCGCACTCTCAATGAGGCCGTTGTAATTTGTGACGAAGCCCAAAACACCTCCCCCTCTCAGATGCTGATGTTTCTGACACGGCTGGGACGCGGGTCCAAGATGATTATCACCGGCGACATCACCCAGGTGGACCTCGAAAAGGGACAGACCAGCGGCATGGTGGATGCCGTTCGAACGCTCTCCGGGATTGACGGCATCGGTGTGATTGAACTGAGCGAGGCGGATATTGTACGGCACAACCTGGTCCACAACATCGTACAGGCCTATGAGCGGAAAAAACAAAAAACCGATTGATACATAAAACGATGGCGATTATTAAGAAAAAAAAGAAAGTCAGCTCCCGCAGGCAGCAGGTGCGCAACAACATCTCGGCAGAACGGTCTTCTCGCCTTGGCGCCTGGCTGACAGGCACATCCATGCTGCTGATCCTGATCTTTCTCGGATTCTATCTGTCCGTGCTGTTTCTGCTGAGCATGGACACGACGCATCCGGATTTCCTCAGCTCCGACATGCGGGTGTTCAAGCCCTGGCCGGAGGTCTTCGCAATGGCCGCCGTGATTGCCTTTATCCTGTCCGGGGCGGTGGTCTATATTCATCATTATCAGCCCCGGATTCTCTCGCGCCCCAAGCGGGCGTTTACGACGGCCTTGCTGTTTCTGCTGCTGCTTTCCGTCAACCGGATTTTTTCCATCTGGCAGGGCGGGGTCATTTACCTGGCCACCGGCACGGCCGTCACCTCGGCGATTATCCTGACGATGGTTTTTGACCAGCGGTTTGCGCTGGGCATTACGCTGTTTTATTCCCTGCTGGCCTGCTTTGCCGTCGGGCGCATGGCTACCGTGGAATTGTTTTTGACGATGATGGCCGGCGCCATGATGTGCTGCTTCTGCCTGCGTGAGATTCGGACACGGATGAAACTGATTGAGGTTTCGATGTTCGCCTCCGTGGCCGTCTTCCTGACCGCTTTTTGCTTCGGAATTATTCAGCAAAAGTCCGGGTCGGAAATCAGTATCAACTCCGGGTTTGCCGCCGGCGCTACCTTCCTGGTCGGCGTGTTCATCCAGGCCTTTTTGCCGTTTATCGAAAAAGTCTTCGGCATCGCCACGAGCATGACGCTGATGGATTACAGCGACGCCAACCAGCCCCTGCTGAAAAAGCTGGCGATGGACGCCCCGGGCACTTTCAGCCACAGTCTGCTGATCGGCTCCATTGCTGAAAATGCCGCCGAGGCCATCGGGGCCAACGGCCTGCTGTGCCGGGTCGGCGCCTATTACCACGACATCGGCAAGATCAATAAGCCCTCCTATTTTGTGGAGAACCAGATGGGTTCGGCCAGCCGGCACGAGCAGCTTTCGCCGGCCATGAGCAAGCTGGTTATTGTCGGGCATGTCAACGACGGCAAAGAGATCGCCCGCGAATTCGGGCTGCCGTCGATTCTGCGGCAATTTATCGAAACCCACCACGGCACCACCGTGATGGAATATTTCTACAATGAAGCCCGGAAAAAGAAAGGCGAAAAGGACCCGGAGGTCTCGGATATTGAATTTCGCTATCCCGGTCCCAAGCCGCGCACGCGCGAGGCGGCCATTGTGATGCTGGCCGACGCGGTCGAAAGCGCCGCCCGCTCGCTGACCGAACCGAGCCCCACCAAGGTGGAGGCCCTTGTTCACAGCATGGCCATGAGGCGGCTGCAGGACGGGCAGTTTGACGACTGCGACCTGACGCTGCGGGAGCTGAGCTTAATTGAAGCCAGCTTGTCCAAAGCGCTGGCCGCCCATCATCACGGCCGGATCGCGTACCCGAAGCAGGACGAGGAGCCAAACGGCCGGGAAAAGGAAGAGCCGCCCGCCGCGGAAGAAAAAGTACAAAACAGTTCACACGCATGAGCCCTTCTGAAAACCATTCCGAATATGACGTTCGAATCAGCGTCGATACGGATGCCTTTCCGGTCGATCAGGCGAATCTTTACGCGTTGATTCAACATACGCTTGAGCAGTTTGGCCTGCGGCAGGCCGCCGTGGATGTCGCCGTCGTGGACGATGCGGCCATGACAGATCTGCATACACAATATTTTGACAGCGCCGAGACCACGGATGTCATCAGTTTTGATCTCAGCGACGAACGGCAGCAGGCCCGCTGTTTTGAAATTATCGTCAATGCCCGGCAGGCCCTTCGACAGGCCCGGCAGCGAGGCCACAGCCCGCAGGCCGAGCTGGCCCTCTATCTCGTTCACGGCCTGCTTCATCAGCTCGGCTACGACGATCAAACCGAGCAGCAGGCCCGGCGCATGCACCGGATGGAAGATCAGATTCTGCGGCACAGCGGCTGCGGCAGTGTGTATTACAGCGAACCCAAATAACGCGGAAAGGAAACAACAGACGTGAATGAAATCGCAGGACCTATTCTTTTGCTTGGCGGGCTGACGCTGATCTCCCTGTTTCTGTCCTTGAATATGCTGGCCCTGCACCAGTACTCCGTCATGAAACTTCAGGAATCATTCAAAACCGCCGGACGAGAAGAGCGGTTCGAGGCGTTTCTGAAAGGCACAAACCGGCTGACGATCACCTGCTCGTTTTTGCGCCTGCTGGTCAACGCGGGCATTCTGCTGGTTTTGTTTCGTCTGATGTCCGAACACTACCTGCTGACCCTTCTGGCGGCCTTTGTGGTCCTTGAATTGTTCGCGGTAATTATCCCTTACTCATGGGCCAAACATGCCGGGGAATATATTCTGCCCCGAACCTACTGGCTTTTGAACGCGCTGATGCAGATCACCCGCCCGTTTTTGTACATCGCCGATCTGCACGACCGGCTTGTCCGCCGACTGGCGGGAATCCAAAACCAAAAACCCGAAGAGGCCCAGGAGGAAAAACAGGAGGAGATCCTCAGTTTCGTCGAGCAGGGAAAACTGGAGGGCGTTGTCGATGAAGAAGAGATGGAGATGATTGAAAATGTCCTCGAACTGGACGAGACCACGGCCGCCGAGATCATGACGCCGCGAACTGACCTGGTGGCGGTCCCCTCCGATGCCGACCTGACGACGGTGCTGGAAGCCATCAGCCGGGCCGGACATTCACGGATTCCCGTCTACGAGGGAACCATCGACAGCATCGTCGGACTGCTGTATGCCAAGGACCTGCTCTCGCAGATCGGCCGGGATCCGTCGCAGTTCAACCTGACTCAAATGATGCGAAAGCCCTATTATGTCCCGGAAAGCAAAACCCTGCGGGATCTGCTGCACGACTTTCAACTGCAAAAACTGCATTTTGCCGTCATTCTGGATGAATACGGCGGAACCGCGGGCATCGTGACGATTGAGGATATCCTGGAGGAACTGGTCGGCGAAATCACCGATGAATACGAAGAGGCCCCGCCGCAGGACTCCTTCCGGAAAATCGACGACTGGACGACCGATGTGGATGCCCGCATGAATATTGAAGAAGTCAACGATGAACTGGAAATCGAGCTGCCCGAAGAGGAAGACTATGATACGCTGGGCGGGTTCGTTTTTTCGCACCTCGGCTACATTCCCAAGACGGGCGAATCGTTTCACTACCAGGATTTGAAACTGACGATTACGCAGGCCGAGCCGCGGAGCGTTCGGCGCGTGCGGATTCAAAAACCGCCCAAAGAAAACTCCAAATCCAACGGCAGCCGCTAACCATGCACCGACAGGACCAGGCCATTTGTCTGCGAAGCGTCACCTACTCGGAGACTTCCCAGATCGTCACGCTGCTGACGCGAGAAGCCGGAAAGCTCGCGGCCATCGCCAAGGGCTCGCGGCGGCCGAAAAACGCCTTTGACGGCCCGGTTGAGATGTTCGCCTGCGGCGCGATTGCCTATGCGCCCGGCCGGGCCGAAGGCATGGCGACGCTGACCGAGTTTTCGCAGCAGCCGCTGTTCCGCGGCCTGCGGACCAACCTCGAGGCCCTGAATGCAGCGATGCTGGCGGCCGAGCTGACGGAAAAAATGACGGAGGCCCAGGACCCGCACCCGGATCTGTTTGATGCCCTGCGGCAGTTTTTGGGCGATGTGCAGGGGGCCAAAGAGAAAAAAGAGGGATTCATCTACCTGGTTTTGTATCAGTTGACGCTGCTGAATGAAGTGGGCATCCGGCCGGTGTTTGATCGATGCACGAACTGTCCGAACAAACTATCCGGCCACTGGAAAATCATCTATTTTTCCAGCCGCAATAACGGCCTTCTGTGTCCGGACTGCGAGACGTCCTTCGTGGAGAAAAAACGCCTGTCCGCCCCCGCGGCCGCGGCCCTGGCCAACCTGAAAACCCTCAAAAACACCAACGAAAGAATCGTCAAAGAAATCGAAGCCCTGCTGCTCTACCACTTCACCGAACTGCTCGGAAAACCCCCAAAATGCAGAATTCAAATAAGATCATAATTTGTCATCTTTTCATTTTCTTCGCAGTGAATATCTCTGCATTCTCATAGATTAAAAGCGGTTGTAAACGGCTAATGGGTATTGGCCCATCGCAACAGACGCGGCTTGATCAAATCGGCAAAAATGATCTGCCAGGCAGCCGTAAAGGGAATCGCAAGAAACACCCCCAGTAAACCCGCCAGCGTTCCCCCGGCAAGAACCGCAAAAAGCACAATAACCGGATGGATTTTCAGCTTTTCTCCCTGCAGGTACGGGGTCAGAAACCACCCCTCAAATAACTGCACGACAACGTAGACAACACTGGGCCAGAGCAGCGCATAAATCAGCGCATTAAGATTTGCCGATTCAAGACCATTGATCAACAGAACGACAAGCCACCCCAAAGCAGCCGCATAGGGGATAATACTTAGAAACCCTGATGCCATTCCCAGCAACAGCCAGTAAGGCACGCCCGCCAACGCCCAACCCAAAGAAAACAAAATCCCCATAATCAGTGCGACTACCAGCCGCGTCCTCAAAAACGCGCCCGCCGCACCATAAATTTTCCGCAGGGTTTTGAAAATTTCATCTTTTTTGGATTTCGGAAAAAACCCGCCGAACC
>JAHDQI010000333.1 GCA_018433925.1 Phycisphaerae bacterium
ATCTGTGAATATGGCGGTTCGGGACCGGTGGAGGAACAAAAGATACGGATTCAATAGAAAAAGGGCTCAACCATGTCCAGGCGATTCTTGCAAGCGATTCTGGCCGCGGCCATACTGATACTGTGGATGCCACAAGTCGGCTTTGGCGGCAGGCCGGATATTGAAGCCGTACGCAAACGGGTCAAAAACAGGGCCTACACCTTTGAGGTCGGCCCCAACCCCGCCACGCAATATTCACTCGAACAGCTCTGCGGATACAAGCCGACCCAACTGCCGATCTCCAAAAAACTCAAGGCCCCGCTGCCGCCCCAGGATCTGCCCGAATCTTTAGACTGGCGTCAGCTTGACGGCTGCACCCCCGTCAGGAACCAGGGCCCCTGCGGCTCCTGCTGGGCCTTCGCGGCCATGGGTGTCGTCGAAAGCCAGTACCTGATCCGAAGCAACCTGGCTATGGATTTTTCCGAACAGTGGCTGGTAAGCTGCACCGAGGCCGGCAGTTGCGACGGCGGAAATTATGGGGCCGCGTTCAACTATATGCTCAGCACAAATGACGCCTGCAATCAACTCGGGGCCCTTCTCGAATCCGTCTATCCCTACGAAGCGCGGGATGCGGATTGTCCCTGCCCGCCCGGCGATCGTTACCTGATCACAAGCTGGTCGGGCCTGCCGCAGGATATCGAAGCCATGAAACAGGCGATCGTGACCTACGGCCCAATCGCCGTGGCCGTCGCCGCCGACGATCTGTTCCAGTGCTACACCGGCGGCATCTTCAACGCCGATGTCGGCACCGACATCAATCACGCCGTTGTGCTGGTCGGCTGGGACGACGCCCAGGGCGCCAACGGCATCTGGCATCTTCGAAATTCCTGGGGAGCCGGCTGGGGCGAAGGCGGCTATATGCGCATCGAATACGGACGCAACCGCGTCGGCAGCAGCCCCGCCTGGGCTGAACGGATCCCCGATAACGAACCCAACATGCTCAATGTACCCGATCCGTATCCCACAATCGCCGCGGCTCTGGCCGTTGCCGGAGACGGCGATATCATCACCCTGGCCCCCGGCATCTACAGCGGACCGGGCAATACCAACATCGACTTCGGCGGCAAAAATATCATCCTCCGCTCGATCAATCCGGGCAGCCCGGACATCGTCGCCTCCACCGTCATCGACTGCCAGGCCTCCGCGGCCGAGCCGGGCCGCGCGTTTCTGTTTGTCAGCGGCGAAACGCCCGGCGCCGCGGTTCACGGCCTGACCGTGCGAAACGGATACGTCAGCGACAACGGAGGAGCCGTTTATTGCTACTACAGCAATCCGACTTTTGCCAACTGCGTCTTTGAAAACAACACCGCCGACGGCTACAAAAAAGCCGGCGGCGCCATCGCCCTTTACAACAGCAGCCCGCGGATTGTCAACTGCCGCATCCTCGGCAACTCCGCCAGCTACTACGGCGGCGGCATCAGTTGCCGCGACGGCAGCAGCCCCGTCATCTCCGGCTGCGAAATCCTCGACAACACCGCGGGCATCGAAGGCGGCGGTGTGTATTGCTGGGTCAATTCTATTGCCCAAATCGATCATACGGTCATCGCCGGCAACCGTGCCGACAACCCCGCCGGAGCCGGCGGCGGACTGTACTACTACGAATGCACCCGGGTCGCCGACGGCAACGAACCGACCCTCACCCTCTCGACCCTTACCGAAAACACCACCGGCGGCATCGGCGGCGGCATCTTCGCGATGGACAGCACCCTTGACCTCAACAGCGTGATCCTCTGGAATAATACGGCCGACGGTCCGCTCGGCGGTCAGCTTGCCCTGATCGATGATTCCCTTCACGGAAGCCGAATCCGTGTGAACTACTGCAACGTCACGGGCCTGGACACCGGACACTTGCTGGACCCGCCCAACTCCCCCGAATGCGTCCTCGACTGGGGTGAAGGCAACATCAGCCGGGAGCCGCTGTTTGTCAACCCGGCCGAGCACAACTACCGCCTCAAGTCCGCTTCCGGACACTGGGACCCGGCCGAACGCAGGTGGGTGCTCGACGACGGAGGCAATTACGACGAGTCCGACGATGAAAACAGCCCCTGCATTGACGCCGGCGATCCGAACCTGCCCATCGATGAGGAATTCGAATGCAACGGCGGACTCGTTAACATGGGCGCCTACGGCGGTACCTCCCAGGCCAGCCGAAGCCCCCATGAAAAATGCTGCATGATGTGTCTCCAGGGCGACTTCAACTGCGATTGCATCATCGACCTCGAAGACATGGCTGTGCTCATCGAACAATGGCTCCGCTGCAACCTCCTGCCCCGCCACCACTGCGACGACTAAAAAACCCCTAAAACAGAGACCGAAAGATTACCGATCTGTGGCTTCTCTTTGTTCCTAATTTTGACTTTTTTAAAAAGTTATCGGATGTTGCCGCGAGAATATAAAAATTTTTTATAAAAGACAAAAACGCCTCAAAAATAATCAAAAAGTAAGCGGCAGGACCTCAGAACAAATCAGGTACGATAAAAAGTGCCTTTTCTTTTTCATAATCAAATAATTATCTGAACAGGTCACACTAAATCGATCTGACTTGTCGTCATAGTCATCTGAAACGGCAACCTCACAGCGCAAAATTTTATTTATATTCAATCATGTCGTTATTTTTGCCTATAAACAAATCATCCTTTGGCGACGTTATTTATCAGAAAAATTACCGAGCCGTGTCTCGAACCTATATAGCACGTAAACATCAAAAGAGTTTTCTGCCAGGAGATTAGTATGGAAGAACTTCTTACTCAACCCGCTAAGGCATCTCCCGCTTCCGCAAAAAACAAGGAAGGCAAATACCTGACCTTTGCCCTCGGCAACGAAGAGTTCGGGCTGGAAATCCTCAAGGTCCGCGAGATCATCGGATACATCCGGGTCACGCCTGTGCCGCAAACCCCGGACTACAACAAGGGAATCATCAATCTGCGCGGGCAGGTCATTTCCGTTGTGGATCTGCGGCTGAAATTCGGCATGGACGAAAGCGAGGTGACCGACCAGACCTGTATTATCGTTGTGGAAACGACCCTCGATAATAAATCCCTGAATGTCGGGATCGTTGTCGACCGGGTCCAGGAGGTCCTCGATATCGACGGCCGTGATATTGACGATTCCCCGCAGTTCGGAAGCACCGTGGATATCGATTTTATCCTCGGTATCGCCAAAATCGAAAATTCCGTCAAGATCCTGCTCGATATCGACAAGATCCTACTGACCAGCGAGCTGGCAAAGGCGGAGTAAACAACCGGTATCCAATAGTCATTTACCTTACTAAGAAAGGACAACCCCATGTTTAAAGATATGAAACTTGGAAGCAAACTGATTCTCGCATTTGTCGGCGTTTCTATGATTACTATGATCCTTGGAATTTTCGGCTATTACGGCTCGGTGAAAAGCCAGGGGTCGATTGAGGAAATCGGAATCGTTCGACTTCCAAGCGTCGACAGTATGCTGGAGATCAACCGCTGCTCAGAACGCATTGGAGGATGCATGAGAACCCTGGCTATTCCGGGTCTCTCAAAAGACATTCGCCGGCAGCAGTACGAGACCTTAAAACAGGCCCGTGAAGACTACCAAAAAGCATGGGCCGTCTATGAACCCCTGCCGCAAACCACGGAGGAGGCGGAGTATTGGAAGCAGTTTGTGCCGGCCTTTGAATCCTGGCGAGAAGAAAACAATAAAGCCATGGAGACCTGTTCCCTGTTTGACACAATCGGTATCCAAAACCCTTATATTCTGAAAGCAGAAATGGAACAATTCAGGGGAGATCATCATAAACTGGCCTCGAATGTTCAGGATCTGCTGCTCACACAGGAAACCTTTGAGGGCGGCGAAGATCATACGGCCTGCGCCTATGGCAGATGGGTAGCAAGTTTAGAAATCGAAAATCCCGAAATAAAACAGCAGATTCATGCCTGCCGAATCCCGCATCAGCAGTTCCATGAATCGATTGCCAAAATCAAAAAGCTGATCCGTGAAGGAAAAACCGAAGAAGCAAAAACCGTCTTCCAGAATGAAACAAAACAGACGGCAGATAAAGTAATCGCCTGTTTTGAAAACATGAAACAAACAGGCGATCAGGCGGTCGCCACACTTCAAAAAACCGAACAGCAGATACTCGGTCCGGTAGCGCAAAAGCAGGCCAAAGCCATCGACCTGCTCTCAAGCATTGTCCAGATCAACCGCGATGTTGCGGACCATGAAATCGACAAGGCAGAATCCCAGGCGGCCTTTCTGAAAATCTTTTCAATGGTCGCCATGGTTTCCGGTGTGGCACTGGCGCTGTCTTTAGGCATTATAATCACCCGCGGCATCACCAAACCCATTCGAAGAATCGTCTCAGAACTGACCAACGGGGCTGAGCAGGTGGCCAGTGCCTCCGGCCAGGTCTCCAGCGCCTCGCAGTCGCTGGCCGAAGGGGCCACCGAGCAGGCGGCCGGGCTGGAGGAAACCAGCTCCAGTCTTGAAGAGATGAGCAGCATGACCAAGCAGAA
>JAHDQI010000007.1 GCA_018433925.1 Phycisphaerae bacterium
ATCCTCGCGGAGGATCTGCCGGGCCAGGGCCGTGGAGTCAGCAGCCGAAAGAGCGTCAAAGGACAGGGGATGTTCAAGGTATTTTTCCCAGCGGACGCGAACGCGGTCAGGTCCGAGAATCTCGACGGCCAGGGCCCGCAGCTTGCGGATGAGTTCGACATCGATGAATTCGGCATGGAACGGATCGCAACTGATCTTCAGTTCCCGCACGTCGAGATCGCGGAGAAGGCGCAGTTTTTGCCGGGTTTCGATTTCGCTTGTTGCCCACGAGCCGTTGGTCTCGAGAGAATCAAGCGGGGGCAGATCGCGCCTTCGGGCCTCGCGGAGAAGGTCGGCCAGGTGATCGAAATACAAAAAGGGCTCGCCGCCGGTGATGTGGATGCGGGCGGCCGGACCGGCGAGCATTCGCAGGGAGGTCCAGACGCTGAGGGCCGTTTCGATGGGCAGGAGTCCTTCGGCTTCGGGCCGGCAGTAATAATAGCAGAAACGGCAGGCCGCCGAACAGCGGTAGGTCAGCATCAGTCCCGCATACCGCCAGAGCTTGAGTTTTTGGCGGTCCCGGCTGAGGCGGGAGTTATAGCGATTGGCATAGAGATCTGTCATTTCGAATGCATCAAATAAAATTTTATTTTTTTTCGATTTTTCCAACGGCCTCCGGAATTCGGATGGCTGTTTTTATTGGACGTTCTCCGATCGGTTTTCTCTGCCGGACCGGCCGATGTCAATATGCGGTAGATTGACCCGCCGCGGAGTTGTATATATTGTACCTGAATCGGACCGGCGGATCAATGCCCCGGCGGCCGGGCCGGATTCAAGAAAAAACCGCCGGTCATCCGATAACGTAGCTGTACGCACGGAAGCGAATAAATCCTCAAGGGAGAATGATTATGAGTAAGCGGGAAATTATTGATTACATCCTTGAAATTAACAAGTCCGCCAAGCCGGAATTCCTGGCCCAATTCTCAAAAGAAGACCTGGATTTGTATCTGGAGCACCTGATGGAGATCGACCTCGAAGAGGTGGCTCTCTGCGCATAAGATCTGCCGGCGAGGAGACGCCGCCGGTCCTTTCCCGGAGGGGGTTGCCGCACGGGGGTTAATTTGTGTCCAGCGCTTTTTCGATTTCTTCACTGGTCGGGACGGCCTTGGGCAGTTCCACAATCGCGTTCTGTTTAAAGCTCAGAAGAATCGGCCGCTGGTCAGCGGGTACCTGAAAGGCCAGATCGAGCCAGACGGTTCGGTCAGGTCCGAGGTTCTTGACCTCTTCGGACAGGGGCTGGTTTAAACTGACTGACTCAAACGTCCCGTTCTGGAGAATACCGGAGGGATAGACTGTCTCGGCCGAGCCGGTATAGCCGGCCGCCTGATCCTGCGTTTTGGTAATCAGACGGATTTGGGCGGGGATCAGGGAGATCTTGCCGTCTTCGCCGGCGGCCCCCCCTTTGGCAATGGGGTTGCCGGAGATGCCGAATCGAACGACCGTCATGCGGGGCTGATCCGGAAAGTCCCACAGGCGAACGGGCTGGACGGTTCCGCCCGGCAGTTTGATGGCTTTGGGAGAACAGACGGCGGGAATGTCATCCCCGAGCGCATATCGGTTGAGATGGGTACGGGACAGGTAATCCGCGTGGAGGACACCAAAACTTTTTTTGGAGCTCAGAGAGCCCTGGCTGATCCAGGAATAAAGGGAGGCAGCGAACCCATCGACATTGATCACAGGGGGATAAGAAATCGTCACGTAAATAGGCTGCGAGAGTTTGTATCGGCTGTAGTTAACTCCGCTGGGGGGCAGGGGCGAGAGGGCCAGGGCAATCAGCAGGACGCCTGAGACAAGGGCCCCGGTCAGCAGTCCGCAAATGACAGTGACGCCGATTTTGGCGGCGCGGCTGACCTCGAAATCGCTCTTGGCCAGGAATCCGGACAGGACCCGGATAAACAGAAAACCAAAAAAGAAGATCAGCAGGAACGCGGCGCTTTGAATCCAGGTGACGGCCCACTTTTCAGAGGCCAGCAGGCCGGCCAGTTGTTCGTAGTAAGAGAAGGCCAGGATACATCCCATGAGAGCCGCCAGGGCGTTGGTCAGGGAGGTCATGATGTTGCACTTGAGGTAAAAGTAGGCCACGCCCGCGACAAGAATGACGAGTATGATACCGGTTGTCAGCATACGTTGTTTCCGTTTCTTTTATTTTTTCGGTTACGTGTTTTTGCTGCTGAAATTACGAATGACTTCGTTTATGGAAGTCGTTCCGAAGGAGACCTTTTTAATGGACTGCTCCTGCATATACAGCATTCCGGCTTTCCGCAGGGCCGCAATGATTTCATGGGCCGATTTCGCCTGTTTGACAGCGCGGGTCAGGTCGGGGGTAAAGCGAACGGTTTCGAAGAGTCCGGTTCTTCCGTAATACCCGGTGCCCTGGCATTTTTCGCAGACTATCGGCTTGCCGTGCTTGTCATATTCGATTTCCCCCGGGCGGTAAAACATATCGACGTCGTTGGCGGGAATGTTGAATTTTTTGAACAGCGCGGGATTGGGTTTGTACGCGACGCGGCACTGATCGCAGAGGACGCGCACAAGCCGCTGGTTCATCACGGCCGTCAGGGTATCGAGCGCCAATCCCTTGTCCCCGACCAGCTTGATCCATTTTTCGAGGGCGTGGCTGACGCTGTTGGCGTCGATGACCGCGTAGATCATTTTTCCCTCTTTGGCCCCGGCACAGGCCAGTTGTGCGCACTGCGCATCGTCGCATTCTTCGATCCCGACAATGTCGGGACCTCGACGCAGGAGGGTCTGGAGCCGTTTGGTATAACTCGAGGCGCCGGTGTCGCTGAGCGAGTAGATGTTCTGAGTAATGTTCTGCAGATCAGCGATGGGTTTTTTCTCGAGGGTGTTGATGTTGTACATGAAAGGATCGTGATTTCGCAGCAGGGAATACAGGGTTGTGGTGCGTCCGCTTCCGGCCGGCCCGGAGACCAGGACCAGTCCCTGGGTTTCGCTGCGCAGGGTTTCGATGGCCTCAAGCTGATTTTCATTGAAGCCGAGGTCGGCGATTTTCTTGGGCGTGGTGTCTTCCCGGCGGACGAGCTTGAGCTGTTCGCCGGCGGTCGAGCCGGCCGTATTGACCTCCCAGGTAACAGCGCGGGTATAGTCCTTCTCAGGAATCACGGTAAAGTGGCCCTGCTGGGGTTTTCTTTTTTCATCCACTTCAAGAGAGGCCAGTTGCTTGAGGTAGTAAATCAGGTAATCCATGTCCTCGCGGTTTCGGGACTCCTGCTTGACGGGCAGGCCGTCGATGATGTAGATGACCTCGTAGTCTTCTTTCTGGGGATTGAAGAAAACGCGGCTGGCCCGGCGCCAGAGAGCGTCATCAATAATGTCGCAGGTCACGATAAATCCGTGGGCTTCGGTGCTCTTGGGCTGGGGAAGAGGAACCTCATTTTTGTTGGCAGTGACGAAGGACAGATCATGAGATGCTTTTTGCAGTTTTTTTTCGGCATCGACAAAGAGATTTCGCATATGGTCGGCGGTGAGGACTTTTTCGAAGTCGGCCACGAGCGCATTGCGGTGAATCACGTAGGCCATCGAGACGCCGCCGATGGCGATCAGGAAGATCAGCAGCCCGATGATATAAGCGGGAATAATCAGCCACAGGAAGAGAGAGACGGCGCCGGTCAGGGCAATCGTGACGGTCCAGAGATTTTTATCCGTCCGGACGGCCTGGGTGTCTTCATAGATCCAGTTGGCCAGGGGCAGCCATCCAAAAAAAGCCGCCAGAATAATGCCCAGCTTAAACAAATTGATATAGCCGCCATAGGTGACGGCCGCCGCAAGCAAATCTGCCATGAATCATCCTCTCTTCTTTTCGTACCGGTTTATAAAATCCCGCTGGCTGACGAGCGAATTCCCTTCAGGGCCATTTTCAGTTCTTCCACATTCGGCGCGTACTGCATGGCGACTTTCAGTTCGATATATTCTTCTTCGATCAGCTTCCGGAGACTTTCCGTAAAGTCCTGCATCCCTTCGCCGTAGGCGGCGCGGATGGCGCTGGAGATATCGGCTTCCCGCTGTTCGCTGACTAATTTACGGATAATCGGAGTATTGATCAGGATTTCGACGGCCGGCAAACGCGGGGTATCCGACCGGATACCGGGCAGCAGTTCCTGGCTGATGACCGCCCGCATGGTCAGTGCGAAGGACTGGCGAATGAGATCCCGCTCTTCCTGGGGGAACATATCGAGCAGCCGCTGGATCGTCTGACTGGCGTTGTTGGCGTGCATGGTTCCGAATACAAGGTGGCCGGTTTCGGCGGCACGCATGGCCGCGGTAACGGTGTGCTGATCCCGCATTTCGCCGACGACGACAACGTCAGGATCCTGACGCATCAGGGTTTTCAGCGCATCGCCCCAGTTATGCACGTCAATGCCGATTTCACGCTGAGAGACGATGGATTTTTTGTCCACATAAAGAAATTCAATCGGGTCCTCGACCGTGATGATGTGTTCAGCCCGGGTGCGGTTGATGTAGTCGATCATCGAGGCAATGGTGGTGGTCTTTCCGCAGCCGGTCGGACCGGTGACCAGAACCAGGCCGTCGTGATTGTCCGCGATTTTCTGCACAATCGGCGGCAGGTGAAGCGACTCGAAAGGAGGGATGATGCCGCTGATGCGCCGGGCGACCATGCTCAGGTTGCCCCGCTGGCGGAACGCATTGATACGGAACCGGTCCATCTCACCGACCTGGTAGGCAAAGTCGAGCGCGCCGTGCTCGAGCAGGAATTGTCTTTGTTCCTCGCTCATGATCTCGTAAACAAGTTCCTCGATCTCCTCCTGGGAAAGCGGATCCCCCGTCGTATTTTTCAGTTTGCTGTGAATCCGAAGCTTGGGAGGCATGCCCACCTTAAGATGGAGATCGCTGGCATCTGATTTGATCGCGGCCTTGAAGAGTTTTTCAATCCGCGGTTTTTTCTTCAGTTTTACGTTTATTTGAGTATCTAAAGGTTGCCCTTCGGTCATCTGGCTGCTCCTAAACTGGAACTGTACATTGTTTGCAACCCGCCGTTTATCGAGTAAATTCCCCTCTCCGGGCAGGAGTGCCCTGAAAAGGGTTGGATTATAAACCAAAGGTCAAACGGCTGTCAACAGCCAAAAATTAAGAGGGGGCGTCATTTTTGGGGTTCTCAGGTCAGGATCATCGTCAGCGTCAGGTAAATCGCCACGCTGATGGAGTCATTGGCCGTGGTGACCAGGGGGCCGGAGCTGATGGCCGGATCAAGCCCGATTCCCCGGAATGAAAAAGGCAGAAAAAGCCCAAGGGTTGTGGAAACCATAATGGCCGAAAACATGGCGATGCCGAAGGCGATGGCGATTTCTATTTGTTTGATCGGATCCAGCGGTGGAAGCTGCGCAAAAGGCGAGAAGGACGATTCGGGAGCCCCAGCCGGATCAGCAGTCGGCATATTTTCTGTAAGTGCTTTATCTTGAGTAGATTGCGATGCTCCGGCCGCACCAAAAAAACCGGGCAGAAAACCGCTGATGACGCCGCCCATGATGCCGCAGGCAATGGCTACAAGCAGTGCGATGCGGAATTCCCGGCTGAAGACCTGTCCGAGCCGCAGGGCCGCCAGGTTTCCGCTGGCCAGACCGCAGACCACAATCGCGGACGTTTGGAGGCCCGCGTTCCCGCTGATCGCGGCGATCATCGGACTAAAGATAAAAGCGGTCGTAAAAATCGCGAATCGATCCGCCTCATAAAATATATTTCGGAAAAAAAATCCTACAAACGCGGTCACGGCCGTGCCGAGCAGGCAGGGAAAAAGCCAGGTTAATCGAATCCGAGCGGCACGGATGGGGGAAAAAGTCTCCAATTCGGAAGGGTCGGTACCGGCCATCGCGAATACATCCTCGGCCGCTTCCTCTTCGGCAACTTCGATGATGCGGTCCGCGGTAATCCGGCCGACAAGCCGATGCTGCTTGTCCAGTACAGGGACAACAATTAACTCGTTTTTCTTAAATAAATTACGGATTTCTTCCTGGTCTGTGTCCGAATTTACATAAAGGGTATCTGTATTGATGAGGTCGTGAATTTTTGTATCCGCCGAAGACGTAATCAGCAGGCGGATTCGAATATCGCCCAAAAAATGATTGTGTTTATCAACGACAAATACCGAATAAAAATCCTCTTCAATTTCAGCTTGTCTTATTTTTTCGATGGCCTGACTGACAGTGGCATCCTCGGTGACACTGAGCACCACCGGGTCCATGATCCCGCCGGCAGAATCCTCGGAATAATCCATTAATTCCTTAATCTGTTCGGCGTCTTCAAGGTCCAATCTATTCAGGACTTCGCGGCTTTCTTCGTGATCCAGCTCGGCCAATACGTCTGCGGCGTCATCCGGGTCCAGTTCGGAGATCAGTTCTATAAGTTCATTGTCCTTAAGGACTTCGAAGAGTTCTGAGCGGGTGGCCTCATCGACTCTTTCGAGGACTTCGGCGGCGATGGACTTATCGAGAACGTCGAAAATCATGCGCTGGTGATCGCTGTCGAGAAGCTCGACGATTTCGGCAATTTCGCTGCTTCGCTGTTCGGAGAGAACCCGAGCCAGTTGCTTTCGATCCTGAGAATCAAGCAGCGATTCGACCTGCGTGAATAATTTTTCCTGCCTATCCATATCCGATATACCGAAATTATTTTTTCTGTGGGAAAGTTGTTTTGCCGGACCTGTATAATCCGAGTTTATGTCCCGAAATTCATTCGGATAGTCAGTTTGTCCTTTACGAATGCCTGATGTTTGACTACAATTTATCCGCTTGTGTATCAGGCGGCAACGAGAAAGTAAAGGAACTTTATGATGAAAAAGCAAATTGCACCGGTGATAATTGTCTGGCTTGTTGTTTTGTCGGCCTTGTTGTGGGGCTGGCCCCGGCCTGCGGGGGTACCGGGCGAGGGTCGCTGGACTGTGACGATTTCCTATGAGCATCCCGAGCAGATCAGTATAACCCTGCCGGGCGGGCAGGGGACTCGCTCGTTTTGGTATATGATTGTCTCCTTAACCAACGAAACGCCGGAAGAAGAGGTTTCTTTTTATCCGAAGTTCGAGCTGGTAACCGATACGTTTGAGGTGATCCCATCGGGAATAGGGGTCCCGGAGGGGCTCTTTGAGAGGGTCAAGGGAAAGCATCAGGGCCGCTATCCGTTTCTCGAATCAATGGATTTCACGGATCACCGGATTCGCCGCGGCGCGGACAATACGCGCGATTTCGCGGTGTTCTGGACGGATTTTGATCCGAAGGCCAAGTCGATACAGTTTTACCTGGCGGGTCTGAGCAACGAGACAACGGCAATCGATCATCCGATTCAGGTTGACGAGGCCGGTCGGCCGATTCCGGTTTATCTGCAAAAAACGCTGCAACTGAATTATTCCATCGGCGCCGACCCTCAGCTTCGGCGAGGGGCGACCCTGCGCTACGAAGGACAGGACTGGGTCATGCGATAACCGACCGGCCGGGGCCGCCGAAGAGCTTATTAGGAAGGCGCCTTTCTGCTTCAGGCGGAGGTCTTGATTTTTCCCTTGTCCACGGTATGGACGCGGGAGCAGCGCGGACACTGGATTTGACCGGATGGGAAGTTTGGGGGAATCTTCATTTTGATCCCGCAGGGGCACGCCAGAAAGGAAAATCCGTTTACCTTTCGCATCAGATCGCCCATTTCCCGCTTTTGCCTGGACTCAGAGACGGGCCTCTTGTCCGCAGAGGCAGCTCGAATTTCAACCGATTCATCGTTCAGGGCCGAACCGGGGATCATTCCTTTTTTGCGGGTAACCGACTCATAGGATTGTTCATAGTCAGCCAGGGCCGCTCCGTGACTCATATTCCGCAGAATGCGGATGCGTTCTTCAATCGGAGGGTGCGTGCTGTACAGATTCACGGCGGCTTTCTTACCGCGGAACGGATTGGCGATATACATGGGGGCCGTCACCTTATTGGCCGATTCCATGTTGATGTTGGTTCCCGCGATTTTTTCGAGGGCACTGGCCAGCCCTTCCGGATAACGGGTCAGCCGTACCGCTCCGGCGTCAGCAAGGTATTCTCGTCTGCGGGAAAGGGCGAAATAGAGAAGATAGGCAAAGATTGGGGCCAGAATGGCCAGTACGATGGCCACCAGCATGAGGATGGCCTGTGCCCCGCCGTCCCTTGAGTTGCGTGAGGAATATCGCCGGCCGCTGAGGGAGCTGTAAAACATGCCCCGCAGAAAAAGCTGGCTGATCAAAACGATGGTGCCGAGCATGACCCCGGCAAGGGTGACGAAGAGGATATCGCGGTGGACGATGTGGCTGACTTCGTGGGCGATGACACCCTGGAGCTCGTCTCGATTGAGCCGGGCCAGCAGACCGGCCGTAACGGCGACCGAGGCGTTTTCAGGATTTCGGCCGGTGGCAAAAGCATTGGGGGCCGGGTCGTTGATGATATAAATTTTCGGCAGTTTCGGCAGGCCGGCGGCGATTTTCATCTCCTCGACGATATTGAAAAGCTGCGGATGGACATCCGGCGTCACGGCAACGGCACGGCTGGAGGCCAGCAGGATCTGGTCGCCGCCAAAGTAGCTGGTGAGCATCATAATCAGCCAGATGCCGGAAGCGACCAGGATACCGATCCATCCGGCTTCAACGCCCCCGATCGCCGCCCCGATGAGGAAGCCCAGCGACGCAAGCACCGTGCCCATGCCCATCAGCAGGAGCAGGGAGTTCCGTTTGTTAATCCGAATCTGCTGCCACATAGCGGTTAACTAAAACTGACTTTCGGAACGTTTCGTTCAGCCGCGTCCTCGATTTCAAAGAAGTCTCGTTTGGTGAAGCTGAACATGCCTGCGATGATGTTCGATGGGAACATCTGGATTTTGTTGTTATAAAAGAGCACCTGGTCGTTATAGGCCTGGCGGGCAAAGGCGATTTTGTTTTCCGTGCTCGTCAGCGTTTCCTGCAGCGCCAGAAAGTTCTGGTTCGCCTTCAGCTCAGGATAATTCTCGACCACCAGCATAAATTTGCTCAGGGCTCCGGTCAGGGCGCTTTCTGCTTTGGCGGCTTCGGAAACCGAGTGGGCGCCCATGGCGCGGCTGCGCGCCTCGGTGATTGTTTCAAACGTTTCCCGCTCATGGGTCATGTATCCCTTGGCGGTTTCGACCAGGTTGGGAATCAGGTCGTGGCGGCGCTTGAGCTGTACGTCGATCTGGGACCAGGCGTTATCAACCTGGTTGCGCAGGCGCACGAGGGCGTTGTAGATTCCGATCACGGCCGCAACCAGAACAATCGTCAAAATCACCAAGAACATCAACAAAATAAGCATCGGTCCCATGGATCGGTCCTCCCAATTTTAAAAAGGGTTACTGTGGATTTATGCATTCTACCGTTTACGAGGGGGCGGGGTTTCCTTTTGTTTCGGGATTTTTGAAAAATTGCCCTAAAAGTTTCGGAATTTTTCCTTCCGAATCGAACCGGCCGAGATGGAGAACGGCCTCGAGTTCGCCGCGGTCAAACCAAAGGCCGTGGGCTTTTTTGCAGCGGTCAATCAGAACCTGCCCGGCGGGCGGGCCGACAAAGACTTTTTCCATCTTTTTTCCGCAGATAGGGCATCGCCGTAATTCTTCAGTGCAGTTGTCGGCAGCGGTAAACGAACCGAGCAGATCCAGGGCTCGTTGGGTATCCCCAAGCAACTGCTCAAGCTCCCCTTCATCAAGCCAGATGCCCCGGCAGGACAGACAATAATCGGTCTCGACATCGTCCAGTTCAAGGGTAATCATCGGGTTATGGCAAACAGCGCAGTCCACGTCATCTCGTCCTTATTTTCGGCTTTCTCAGTATGGTATCGACCCCGGCAGCGCCTGTCAAGCGGGATACGGAAAGCCGACAAAAACCGGCTGTTTCTTCTTGACAGACCCTTCCGGCCGGGCCTATTATTGGAGGGAAATCAGAAACCTTGATGAATAAGGATGCCGGAGCGTCCGGATTGCGGTTGCCGTTTTGCCGGAGATGACCTCGTGAGGGTTGTTTCTAACGGGAGGCGTGATACGGGGTTACAGTGAGGATATCCATGATTATTGATTGTCATACTCATTTGAGTGGTTCGGATCAATCAGTCGATGCCGAGCAGCACCGGCGGGCCTGTGAGGGGCTGGACGGCTGTTTTGTGCTGGCCGGATGTGCCGAAGACAGCCCGCAGAGCAACCGGGAACTGTCAGCCTATGTGGCCGCCAATCCGAAAGCGGTCGGATTCGCGGTGATCGATCCGACCTGCGGCCCGGTCAGCCGTAAAGAGGTCAAGTCCGCCACGGCGGACCTCGGGCTCAAAGGGGTGGTCCTCTACTGCGCAGAGGCGAATTTTCATCCGGCACACAGCCGGGCGATGCGGCTTTATGAACAGTGTGAGGAACTGGGACTGGGGGTGTTTTTCCATAACGGACCGCCTTTTTCCTCGTCGGCCTGTCTTGATTTTGCGCGTCCCTGGCTGCTCGATGAGGTCGCCCGCACCTTTCCCGCTCTTCGAATGATTGTCGGGAGAATGGGCCTGCCGTTCTTGGAACAGACGCTGTGCCTGCTGGCCAAGCATGAGCAGGTCTACGCGGATCTGACCGTTTCCCCCCAAAAAATCTGGCAGGTCTATAATGTGGTGGTAGCGGCCTATGAGGCGGGGGCAATGGACAAACTGCTCTTCGGAAGCGGGTATCCCTATGCCATGCCCGGGGTCTGTATTGAAACCCTGCTCGGGTTTAATAAGATGCTCTCGGATACGCACCTGCCCCAGGTCCCGCGGGAAAAACTGCGCAGCGTCGTGGAGCGAGACAGCGCAACGCTTCTCGGATTGAAATGAAAAAAACCTGATTCAGCCGTGATTTAGTAAGGAGCCGGATGTGGCGCGTCAGCGGTGGAACAGCAAGCTGGGAGTAATTCTGGCGGTCGCCGGCAGCGCGGTCGGGCTGGGTAATTTTCTTCGGTTTCCGGGGGTCGCCGCCGGCAATGGCGGCGGGGCCTTCATGATCCCCTATTTCATCTCCTTTCTGCTGCTGGGGCTTCCCCTGATGTGGATCGAGTGGACCATCGGCCGGTTCGGCGGCGGATTCGGCCACAGCACCGCACCGGGGATTTTTCACACGATGTGGCAGAAGAACCGCTTTATCAAGTATTTCGGCGTGATCGGAATCTTCGGCCCCGTCGTGATCTTCGCGTATTATACCTATGTCGAATCGTGGCTCCTCGGGTACAGTTTTTTCGCCCTGAGCGGACACTACGCCGGCTGCGATTCGCAGCAGAGCATGAAAACGTTTTTAGAGGGCTACCAGGGCCTCGGAGGCCCCGGCAATCCTCATTTCGCAGGACTGACCACGGCGTATGTGTTCTTTTTGATTACCTTTGTGATCAATGTCTCGATTGTCAGTTTCGGCATCCGACGCGGGATTGAACGGTTCTGCAAGTGGGCCCTGCCGCTGCTTTTTATTGTGGCCGCTGTGCTGGTGGTGCGCGTCCTGACCCTCGGCACCCCGGACGCGGCGCATCCGGAGCGATCCATTGCCAACGGCCTGGGCTTTTTGTGGAACCCGGACTGGTCGGCCCTGCTCCGGGGCAGGGTCTGGCTGGCGGCCGCCGGGCAGATATTCTTTACGCTCAGTTGCGGCTTCGGGGTGATCTTGACCTATGCCAGTTATCTTCGCAGGCAGGATGATGTGGCGCTGTCGGGGCTGACCGCGGCCACGGCCAACGAGATGACCGAGGTGGTGCTGGGCGGCAGTCTGGTCATCCCCGCGGCATTCGCCTTTCTCGGACCCGCCGGCATTGAAGAGGTGGCCCTCAAGGTATTCGATCTCGGTTTTGTGACGATGCCTTTGATTTTGCAGAAAATGGCCTTCGGGCAGGCCTTCGGGTTTTTGTGGTTCTTTCTGCTGTTTGTCGCCGGCGTGACCAGTTCCATCTCCCTGGCGATGCCGGCGGTCGCGTTCATGGAGGATGAATTCAACCTGACCCGCCGGGAAGCGTGCGTGATCTTCGGAATCGTCACCTTTGTCCTGTGCCAGCCCGTCATTTTCTTTTACGGAAACGGCGTCCTCGATGAAATGGACTTTTGGGGCGTCTCGGTCGGACTGGTGGTCTTCGCGACCATCGAGGCGATCCTGTTCGGATGGATCTTCGGGATGGAAAACGCCTGGACCGAGCTGCACACCGGCTCCGACATCCGCATTCCGGGAATCTATCGGTTCATCATCAAATTTATTACGCCGCTGTTTCTGATCGCGATTCTGGTCATTTGGTTTTTCCAGGACTGGACCGATGTGATTCTGTTGAAAACGACAACTCCGGAGAATCGTCCGTTTGTAATGATCACCCGGCTGGGGCTGCTTGGTTTGTTCGTCTTTTTGTCGGTCATGGTCTGGATTGTCTGGCGCCGGCGGGCGCAAAGGGAGGGCTAAAATGAAACTCGGCGGCTGGATCTTCATGCTGATTAGCTGGGGCATAATCATCGGGCTCTTTGTGTACTGTATGGTCCGCACGCTGACCAGCGGCAACCCTCCTTCCGGCGAGGACGAAGAGGATCAACCCGGCCCCCGCCCGGAGATCAGGAAGGATGTTTAGACAGCACGGAAGAGGTACGGCTCATGTGATTGAGCTGAAGGTGGTGAAGCTGGTTGTTCTTTTCGACCAGCGAGCAGATCAGCCGCATCTGTGAAAAAAGAAGCTCGGCCAGGTCCATGTTGACCCGCGCCGTCTGCAGCGTATAGCCCGGCAGAACCAAAAACAGGTACCCGGCATTCATCCGCTCCGTATAAAGCTCGGTTCCAAGCAGGCAGCCCCCGTCAATGGAAACCAGCACCGGATCCTGCCCGTCATCAATCCGGCCGCAGAAGGAAAGCAACTCGTCGCCCTCCGGAAACTGCTCCCGCAGGCGTTCTTCATCGCTTGCCCACAGCGTTTTATCCGGCCCGACCAGGATCAGCCAGGGACACGCCTCGGGCACTTCCGGCAGAATCAGCCGTGCCAGTTGTTCGCTGAACAGACGTCCGGAGGAAAACAGGGTTTCGTAAATACTTTCCATATCATCTCGTACCTGAAGAATCGCAGGTAGTGTCGGCCCAAACAGAGGGCGACTTTTCAAATTCAGGAAAAAATCATAAAGAAAGAGGAAAAACACGAAGCGAGGGAAAAGTTATAGGACGCCGGAGACTCAGGAGGCCATCCCGGCCGAGCCCGAGTGCGGTTTGCCCGCACTCTGATTGAATTTGACCATGCGAACCCGGTTGCCTTTGGCGTTGTATTCAACCTGGTCCATATAGGCCCGGATGAGCAGAACGCCGCGGCCGGAACATTTGCACAGGTTTTCGGGACAGCGGGGATCGGGCAACTGGTCGGGCTTGAAGCCGGCTCCCTGATCGGTAATCGTGATATCGAACTTCTCCGGTGTGACGGTGCAGCAAACGGAAACGGTTTTCTCAGGGTCGCACTGGTTGCCGTGCTGAACGGCATTGACAAAGGCCTCTTCGAGGGCCAGGTGAATAGCGAACAGGTCTTCTTCCTCGAAACCGTTGCGGCGGGCTGTTTCCAGAAGCTCCTCGCACAGGCGGTCTGCGGCCTGCGTGCTACTGGCAATCTCCCATTGCCGGGCGGAGTTTTCCGCGTTCGATGTCATGGACCAATCCTAACCAAAAAAAAAATACCGAGACAGGCCGCGGGAGGGTCAAAGAAACGAAAGGTCCGGCCGATTATTGAAGCCCTTCAAGGGCTTTTTCGCGGGTCGGATAAATCTCGAAAATCTTATCCAGTCGAGTGATCTTGAAAATCTCGAAAATCTTCGGCTGAATGCAGCACAGCCGGAGCATGCCTTCGGATTCATAAATTTTCTTGCTGATCCGGATCAAAAGACCCAGCACCGAACTGGTCAGAAATCGCACGTTGGAAAAATCGACTACCAGTTTGGCGGGGCTGTTTTGTTCGATCAGCGGCATGAAGGAACTTTCAAGGGCCTGAATCTGGGTATCCTCAAGGATTTTTTCGTCTGTCAGCACAGCGACAATAATCTCTTCGCCGACATATTCAATAGTCATATTTGGACTTGTCTTCTCCATTTCTTTCTCCAGTCAATAGAGGGCACGGTTTGCCGGAATCCTAAGGAATCCGGCCGAAGGTGTCAATAGCGCAGATCAGAAAGCCGCATAAAACAAGCATAAACAGGAGATTGAGAAGAAAATAACAGGCCAGAAACGCCGAGACCAAAAAAGAGTTATCGGACCTTATTAATTGTTTATTTCGGATAAATTTATCGTTTTTTTGGTTTCCGATAATTTTCCCCTTGCAACTCCTGAACAATTTCTGATAATACGCATATAGATACAATAGATTACCTTGTTTTTAGGGTAATCAGTTCAGCAATAGCCCATCGGTTGGGTTGCAGGTTGAAGAACTGGCGGCTGTGATGACTCCCAAAACGGAACGGAAAGGCCTTTATTAACCACATAACTGGAGGTACCTTATGAAGATTAGCAGATCAACCGGATATGCCCTTGTGGCCGTTGGCTACATCGCCCAGAATTACAAGGACGGTGCGGTTCTGGCAGCCCGAATTTCCAAAGAATACAACATTCCCCTCGAGTATCTCTTGAAGATTCTCCAGCAGCTTGTGCGGGCCAATGTGCTTCGCAGCAAACGGGGGCCTCGCGGCGGCTTCTTCCTGGCCCGTCCCGCAGAAAGCATTACCCTGCTCGAGATCATCGAGGCGGTCGACGGCCCCCTCATGAGCCATCTGCACCTGGCCGAGCAGACAAGCAATGCTCCCTTCAGTATGAAGATGGAGGAAATCTGTCGGAAGGCCACCGAGGAAGTGCGGGCCATCTACGACAAGGCCAAACTGTCCAAAATGCTCGGCATGGAATAGTTCGGCCCTCGGATGGAAATCCGCGAATTTCAGCAGTGGATCCGGGATCGATATGAGCAGCGGGACAGAGAGCGGGGCACGCCGGGAACCTTCCTGTGGTTTATCGAGGAAGTCGGCGAACTGGCCACCGCCCTGGCCGGCACCGATCAGGCCAACAAGGCCGAAGAGTTTGCCGATGTCCTGGCCTGGCTCTGTACCCTGGCCAATATCAATGAGGTCGATCTCGAACAGGCAATCGAAAAATACACCATAAAAGGGGTGGACGGATTTAAGTAGAAACGCCCCTTACCAGACCCAACCCAACCCCGGCCCGACAGGACCGGGGTTTTTTCTTCATCCGGCAATACAGACGGAGTATCAAGTCCCCCAAAAACAAATCTTCGAAAATATTTCATAGCAATAATCGCAAACACTGTGTAAAACTCTCCCCCGCAAAGAAGCCATTCGCAAGAATCTCAAATTTTAGATCAATGCGTTATGCCCGACATCACATCTACAGTCGTATGGCTAGAACCCTGCCACCCGATCTGCACTGAATTAAATTTAAAAGATCAGAGGAATTTAAGGTGTCGCCACTACTTCATTTGACAAATGTTAGTATTGTCTTACAAATCATTCTTTATTGATGAGTTTTTCGATCTTAACTTTTTCTTCTAAACGTTTTCGTTTAACATACAATGCCAACCATGTTTCTGAGGATTTTTTTAATCCATATAAACTCAATATACTAACTATGGGCGTGGCTATGAATAAGCCCTCCAAGAGCAAGCATAAAGGATCACCATCACATCCTTCCTCCAATGTTAGATCAAATAAAGGGGTCAGACACCTTTTTCGGTCTCCTTTTTGTTCTTTTCGTCCGTTTTTTCTTTTTTGGGTCTGCCTCGGGGTCTTAGGGACGACTCCAGCAGTAATTTTCGGGCTGCTTTTTTCATCCAGTCTGGGTCGATACCGGGGACGGTTACCTATTTTG
>JAHDQI010000203.1 GCA_018433925.1 Phycisphaerae bacterium
CGCTCGACAAAAACAGGGCCCGCCAAAAAGGCCGGTTCGGGCACGCTGTCGCTGTCGGATAAGGCGTATCATCAGATCGCGTCCAAAAACAAAAGCAAGGTTTCAAGCAAACCGACCGCCGATCCCAAGGCCGTCATTCCGCTGGGAGACGACTTTGAGGATTTTAACGGATAAGATCGGATCTCTTTATGGAAAAACGGATGGCCTCATGCGGGGCTGTCCGTTTTTTTTTAATCACTCGTATCGAGGATTGACATGAAGGCATCCTGCGGGATGCTGACCTGCCCGATGGATTTCATTCGCTTCTTGCCTTCTTTTTGGCGCTTGAGGACTTTCATTTTCCGCGTAACGTCGCCGCCGTACAGTTTGGCTGTGACATCCTTGCGAAAGGCCTTGATCGTTTCCCGCGCGATGATCTTGCCGCCGATCGCCGCCTGGAGCGGAATCTCGAACTGGTGGCGGGGAATGGCTTTTTTGAGTTTGACCAGCAGCTTGCGTCCGCGTTTTTCGGCATTGCTTCGGTGGACGATCAGCCCCAGCGCCTCGACGGGGGTTTTGTTGACGAGGATGTCGATCTTGACCAGGTCGCCTGCCTCGAAGCCGACGAATTCGTAATCCATCGTCGCGTAGCCCCGGCTGATTCCCTTGAGCAGATCGTAAAAATCATACACGATTTCGGCCAGCGGCGCCTTGTATTCGAGCATGACCCGCGTTGTGCTGAGGTACTCGGTTTTGATCAGTCTGCATCGCCGCTCTTCGGCCAGGCGCATGATGCCGCCGATGGATTCGTTGCTGGTAATGATCTCCAGCCGCACCATCGGCTCGCGGAGCTGTTCGATCTTCGGCCGTTCGGGCAGCTCGGCCGGGGAATCGATCCGCTGGGTCCGGCCGGCCGTGGTCAGGACCTCATAGCTGACGGTCGGGGCCGTCTGTACGACATCAATGTCGCTCTCCCGTTCGAGGCGTTCCTGCACGATCTCCATGTGGAGCAGGCCGAGGAAGCCGCAGCGGAAGCCGAACCCGAGGGCCGGTGAATTCTGCGGGACAAAGCTGAAACTGGCGTCATTGAGGGCCAGCTTCTCAAAGGCCGAACGCAGCTTGGGATAATCGGTTTCGCCGGCCGGATAAAAATCCGAAAAGACCATCTGCACCGGGAGTTTGTATCCCGGCAGCGCCTGGACGGCCGGCCGGGCGTTGTCGGTAATCGTATCGCCGATGGTCACATCGCCGAGCTGCTTGATATTGGCGATGACATAGCCGACCTCGCCGGTGCCGAGCTGTTCGACGGCGGTCATTACGGGCATAAACTTGCCCAGCTCGGTAATCGTATAGGTCCGCCCCGATCCCATCAGCCGGATTTTCTGCTTTTTGACCAGCCGTCCCTGAAAGACCCGCACATAACAGATCACGCCGCGGTATTCGTCGGCGTGGCTGTCGAAAATCAGGGCGGCGGTCGGTTCGCTGCTTTTGTCCTGCGGGGCCGGCAGCCGTGTGACGATGGCCTCCAGCAGGGCCCCGACCCCCTGCCCGGTCTTGGCGCTGACGGGCAGGCACTCGTCGGCGGGGATGCCGAGGGCGTGGTCCACTTCCTCGGCCACTTCCTCGGGACGGGCGGTGGCCAGGTCGATCTTGTTGATCACCCCCAAAATCTCGCAACCGCTTTCGGTCGCCAGGTAGGCGTTGGCTACGGTCTGGGCCTCTACGCCCTGGCTGGCATCGACAACCAGCAGGGCCCCTTCGCAGGCGGTCAGCGCCCGGGAGACTTCGTAATGAAAATCCACATGCCCCGGCGTATCGATCAGGTTGAGCATATACGCCTGCCCGTTGTGGAGATACCGCATGGTCACCGCGGAGGCCTTGATCGTAATGCCCCGCTCGCGTTCAAGGTCCATATCATCCAAAAGCTGATCTTTTTTGTCGCGGTCGCTGACGGACCCGGTCAGCTCGAGCAGGCGGTCGGCCAGGGTGCTCTTGCCGTGGTCAATATGGGCCACAATCGAAAAATTCCGTATCTGTTTTATATCCATAGCATTTGGTAAGAAGAAAGCGTCTTTGTCGGTATTAGATAAACCACCTATTATACCCGGCCGGGGCCGACTATGCAACGGCCTGAGCGGCGGCCGTAAAAAAACGCTGTCTGGACAAAGCCGGGGGCGGCCGGTAGGATATCGGCCGACTTTTGAAACCCAAACCCAACGAAATCTTTTAAGCCCGCCGAAATCGGGCGATTTTGACAGACCCTATGAAGAATCGGCTCGAAAAACATCTTGCCGGCCCCGGCGGGATCAAAGAGATGCTGGCCATTGCCTTCCCGATGGTCGTTTCCAGCGCCTGCGATACGATTATGACCTTTACCGACCGGCTGTTTCTCTCGCGGCTGGGACCGCAGCAGATGAGCGCCGCGATGGGCGGGGGACTGACCTGTTTTATGCTGCTGACGTTTTTCCTGGGCCTGACCGGCTACTGCACGGCCCTCGTGGCTCAGTATTTCGGGGCCGGTCAAAAACGGGTTTGTCCGCGGATCATTACCCAGGGACTGATTGTCTCGATTGCGGCCTGGCCGATGATTTTGGCCGCCCGTCCGCTGGCGCTGTGGCTGTTTCGGGTCACGCAGATTCCGCCCGAGCAACTGGGCCCGCAGACGATCTATTTCAATATTCTTTTGTATGGGACGATTGTCACCCTGTTTCGGCACTGCCTGAGCTGTTTTTTTTCGGGCATCGGCAAGACCCGCACCGTCATGGTCTCGGCGCTTGCGGCGGCCACGGTGAACATCGCGGTCAATTATATCCTGATCTTCGGCAAGTGGGGGGCGCCGGCTCTCGGCATTCGCGGGGCCGCCTACGGGACCATTCTCGGCAGCGTGTGCGGCCTGCTCGTGCTGGCGGCGGTGTATTTGTCCGGCCGAACCCAGCGTCAATTTCAGATTTTCCAGTCCTTCCGCTATGACGGGCCGCTGATGAAGAAACTGTGGCGGTATGGGTATCCTCCCGGCCTCGAATTGTTTCTGAACCTGCTGGCCTTCGATATTCTGATTCTGAATTTTCACGCCTGCGGACCGGCCACCGCCGCGGCGGTGACGATTGTTTTTAACTGGGATATGGTTTCCTTTGTCCCGCTGATCGGCGTGCATATCGGCGTGACCAGTCTGGTGGGCCGTTATATGGGGGCCCGCCTGCCCGACCTGGCCGACCGCGCGGCCTTTTCGGGACTGAAGCTGGCCTTTTTGTACACCTTTTGTACCTTTGCGGCCTTTCTGTTCTTTCCGGGACCGCTGGTGCATGTGTTTCAGCCGCCCGGCGGGGATGCGCTGTTTGCTCAAACGGCGCCGGAGGCGATCTTTATGCTGCGTCTGACGGCCCTGTATGTCATGGCCGATGCGATCATGCTGGTTTTCGGCGGCGCCCTGCGCGGGGCCGGGGACACGTTCTGGGCCATGTGCGTCTCCGTGACAATGCACTGGATTCTCGTGGCCGGGCAGGTGATCCTCCTGCGTATTTTGAATTTGTCAGCGCGGTGGACGTGGGTGTTTCTGTGCCTGCTGCTGCTGGTTTTCAGCGGCCTGTTTTACCAGCGGTATCGCGGCGGAAAATGGCGGCAGATCCGAATCATCGAGGAACCTTATGAACCGACGCCGCCGCCTGTTGACGGGCTGCACGAAACGAAGGATTTGTAGGGATCCGTATGGCTTCAGCGCCCGGCGGGCGCCGGCCGCGTGCCCTGCCGCAGTTCGTTTTCGGGCCGCTCGGCTCGAAGTTCTTCAATTCGTTCGGCCACCCACTGATCGCCGTCGACCGGCCCGCCCAGCAGAGGACCGTACCACCAGTAGCGTACGCGGCCCTGTTTGTCCACGAGATAGACGCTGGGCAGGATTTGATTGGCCCATGCCCGGCCGTTGACATTCTCCGGGTCCAGGGCCACCGGAAACGCCAGCCCCTCGGCTTCGATGGTTTTCTGCACGGCGGCAGGATTGTTGTCGGCTTCGCCCCGGGGGACATGGATACCGAGTATCGTCACCTCCCCCGGATTATAATCGCGCAGCCACAGACTGTAGACCGGGTAGTCTTCAAGACCGCCGGAATTGGCAAACGACCGAAAGATGACTACAACGACACGGCCGCGCAGCGCTTCCAGCGAAACCGGCCTGGAACCGATCCACTCCCGGATGCCCTGCAGCTCAGGCGCCCGAAAGGAAAGAGGCCGGGTTTGCGAAAAATCAAACGGCTCGCCGAGCATCTGGCGCCAGATCTCAAGCTGCGGATCGGTCAGCAGTTTGAGCAATTGCTGGGCCAGGAGGAATTGCACCTGCTGGACTTCCTGGGCGATCATTTCCTCCAGCCCGTCCTCCCGCAGCCGCTGCAGAATCTCTTCCTGCTGTTCGACAGAACGGCCGAAGAAGAACTGCATTCTTCGCTGCTGATGAGGGCTGATCTGAAGCTGTTGGGCCCGCTGCGAGCGAAACATCGCCATGGCTCCCTCGTATTGAAAGGCCAGTTGCTCCAGCCGTTTCAATTGCTGTGGTTCAAGAATCTTCGGAAGCGCGGTCATGGCCTTTTCGACCGCCTGAACATGCCGCAGGGCGGACGGCTCTTCGGGCACGGCCGGCTGATCCCGCAGGACAAACAAATGCTCATCCATCGACCCGCACAAGCTCTCCAGCAGGGGCTGCTGCCGATCGGTCAGTTTCAGTTCTCGCCGCACGGCCGGGTCGCGGATCAGGTACGGCGCCGGACCGAGCATCGGGGGGGTGTACTCGGCCGTCTGGCCGGCGGAAGCAGCCGTCATCATCATCACACAAATCCATATCACGTTACTCATAAATACTGCTAATCCTTATAAAAAAAGGGATCTTGTTTTTGTTCCGTTGGTCTCCTCCGCTGCTCATGGAAAGCTGAGCAGACTCCTTTATCATACTTTTTTTGGATGGGCTTGTCCATAGGCGGAATTTTATTATCCTGGCTCTATCCCTCGCACTGCCCGGCGGCGGGATTCGTAGAATTCAGGGAATATGAGAAATATAAAGAGGACCCTTGCGATGCAGAATCCTATAATTTGGATATTTGCGATCTCGTTACCGATTTTGTGGGGCCTTCGTTCCGCTTCGACCGAACGGCAGGAAGGCATAAATCAACCTCCGCAAGCTCACAAGGAGCAGAAAATGACTTACCCTAATAACCCAGACGGCACAAACCCTCCAAACGATACATCCGATAAAATCATTAAATCCGATAGTCAGTGGCGGGAAATTTTGACCCCGGAACAATACTATATTCTCCGTAAGGCCGGGACGGAACGGCCGTACACAGGCGCTTACAATGACCATTATGAGGCGGGACTCTATCGATGCGCCGGATGCGGGCAGGTTCTGTTTAAATCAGATACAAAATATCCATCCCATTGCGGCTGGCCGGCTTTTTATGATGTTGAGCAACAGGGACGCATCATTCGGCGAACCGACCGAAGCGCCGGCATGATCCGCACCGAGGTCCTTTGCCGCCGATGCGGCGGGCATCTGGGCCATGTTTTTCAGGACGGTCCGCCGCCGACCGGCCTGCGATACTGCATCAATTCAGCGGCTTTGACCTTTGAGCCGAGCGGGAAATAAGAAGCTATTTGGGTCTGCTTTTCCTGATTGGGTCGTTTTTTCTTCAATGCCCATCCCCGCGGGAGAATATCCTTGTCTGCCGGGTCTTTTCATGGTAGCATTTGTCTGAATGCGGGGCGTGGCGCAGTTTGGCTAGCGCGCTTGACTGGGGGTCAAGAGGTCGCAGGTTCAAGTCCTGTCGCCCCGATTTTTTTGCATAATGTCGCTGGACGGGGCGGCTCCGGGCAGTTAATTGTCATTATGCCATGACGTTTTTCAGGGTGGAGCTGAAAAATGCGAGTGGTTGATATTGCGGCCGCAGCGGGAGTTTCCCCGTCTACAATTTCTCGATTTCTGCACGGCAGCAAGAAAGTTGCGCCTGAAACAAGGCAGCGGATTCAACAAACGATCCGGCAGCTCGGGTATATTCCCGCGCTGCAGAAGGGGCGCAAGGTGATTCCCTCCCGGGACAGCCGGGTGCTGGCAAACACGGTTGCGGCCCTGGCGATCGGCGAGTATACCTGCCTGGATTACGCCTGTTCCTCGTCTTATCTGCGGATTCTCGAGGCCGCCCTGGCCGACAGAAATCTGCATCTGCTTTTTCTGCCCATGCAGCAGGAAACGCTCTGGACGCCGTCTTTCCTGCAGGCGGTTGCGGGGGTGATCATTCTTCACGGAACGGCCTCCTCGTCGCTGCTGACCCCTCTTGCCGGCCGGCCGCTGGTCTCGCTGGTCTCGGCCCGCAATCGATTTGCCGACGAGGTTCTCTCCGGACACTGCCAGATCGGAAAACTGGCCGGGCGTTACCTGGTCGGCCGCGGGCTGCGCAACCTCGCCGTGGTCAATCCCCTCAGCGAATATCCCGACCGGGCCGAACAGGCGCGCGGGCTGGAGTTGTTTGTCCGTCAAGCCGTTGGCCTGCGCTTTCGGGATTATTCCACCCCGCTGCCCTGCGCCCCGGTTGCCGGCGGAACGGAACTGCAAATACTGCATGCCCGTCTGGAGCCGCTTGTCGATCAACTGCTGGCCGGCGACGAGGAACCCACGGGCCTGTTTGTCCCCTCCGAATGGGCGGCCGTGCTGATCTTTCGCATCCTTCGAAACCGCGGTGTCCGCGTCCGGGAGCGGTTTGTGTTCATCTGTTCGGGGTATCATCCGGACGCATTGGCGGGTCTTGTTCCCCGGCCGGCCTCCATCGAGATCAATCTGCAGGCGGTTGCCCGGCAGACGGTCAATATGCTGATGCTTCGAATGCGCGGCCATCCCGCTGAGCAGCCCTTCCATGTGGCGGTGGAGCCGAATCTTCTTCCGGGGGACTGACGGGGACGGATCCGCGTCCGGGGCGGGGCATCAGGCCGTGGGGGCTTCGTCCGAACGGCTTTCGTCGCCGGACTCCGCGGCCGTCGCGACGTCGGCAGGGACCGAATCGGGCTTCTCGGAATCGCACAGCAGATACCGCCGAAGGGTTTGCAGCAAGTCACGGCGAACAATCGGCTTGGACAGATACCCGTCACAGCCGGACTTGATGCACTTGTCCTCGTCGCCCTTCATGGCGCTGGCCGTCAGGGCGATAATGGGGGTGGCAAAACCCTGTTCCCGCAGCCGCCGCGTGGCCTCATAGCCGTTCATTTCGGGCATCTGCATATCCATCAAGATCAGGTCATACGTGTGGGCGCCGGCCTCGGCGACGGCCTGGACCCCGTTGGGCACCACCGTCACGTCCAGCCCGTACTTTTCGAGCAGTTTGCGGACGAGGATCTGGCTGGCCCGGGCGTCTTCGGCCACGAGGATGCGGCCCCAGAAGCGGCATGTTTCCTCGTCGGCTGCCGGACCTCCGGAGGGATCTGAGGCAAACAGCGCCCGCGTAAAGACGGGTTTGTTGGTCAGGTCAACGCCCGGCGGAATGCGAAGGGTAAAGACCGATCCGTTTCCAACCTCGCTTTGCACCGACAGATCGCCGTTCATCAGTTCGGCCAGGCGGCGTGTGATGGTCAGTCCCAGCCCCGTGCCGCCGTACTGCCGGGTTGTGCTGTCATCGGACTGGGTAAACGGCTCGAAAATCTGCTGCCGGCGGTCGGGAGGAATGCCGATGCCGGTGTCTTCCACGTCAAACCGAAGCATCTTCCGCGAGCCGGAGGAATCGAGGGCGATTTTCAGATGCACATGCCCGTGCGCGGTAAACTTGACCGCGTTGCTGATCAGGTTGATCAGGCACTGACGCAGACGGACCGGGTCGGTGCGTATTTCCGCGGGCAGGCGGCCTTCCGGGATAATTTGAAAATCCAGCCTCTTGACGTCGGCCGCCGGATGCATGATCGCCTTGACGCCGGAGAGGATATCCGGCAGCGAACAGGAAATGGTTTCGACGCTGAGCTTGCCGGCCTCGATCTTGGAAAAATCGAGAATGTCGTTGATCAGGGCCAGCAGATTCTTGCCGCTGTCAAGAATCAGGTTCAGAAAACTCCGCTGGGAATCGTCCAGGTCGGTATCGCAGAGCAATTCGGCAAAGCCGAGAATCGCGTTCATCGGCGTGCGGATTTCGTGGCTCATATTGGCCAGAAAGATGCTTTTGGCCTGGTTGGCCGTTTTGGCCCGCTCGGCCATTTCCTGGGCCTTTTCCTGCTGCTGACGAAGCTCCTCCGTGCGGATGCGGATCACCTGTTCGGTGCGGACGTTGCGGTTGTGCAGATCCAGAAGATACAGCAGCAGCAGCGAGGTCAGCGACAGGCCGACCGACAAAATAATCCAGGGAATCTGAATGGTGGTTTCGGATCGAAACCCCGCCCTCGGCTGGCAGAACAGGCGCCAGGATTTATCGCCGCACTCGATGATTTCCGTATGCGTAAAATCGGTATGGTTGATCACAAACGGGTCCGTCCAGTGCGGGCGGCGGGCTTCGCGCTTGCGCCCGTAAATCCAGCCGGCGCCGCGGTCAGCCGGAAAGTCTTCAATCGAGTAAAGAATGGACGGGGAGGTTTTTTGATAGATGATTTCAAGGCATCGATCCAGGTCCATCACACCGGCGACGTAGCCATCGAGAAGTTCCTGCCGGCCGGCTGAGTCGGGCCGATGCGGCCCGGGACGAAAAACGGGCAGACGCATTTCAATAAAAAAGGATCGAGGCGACCGGCTTGATCGATACAGGACTACCGGTTTGTCGGCCGTCCGGGACAGCGGCCCGGCGCCGGACGGATCGAAATGAACCGGATCGAGCGGGCACGAGGGATCGGCTTCCGGGCTGCGGGGTAAGTTAACAAAGTGAACGATTTCCCCGCCCGCCCCGCTTCGTTTCTTTTCAAGGCAGTACCGCTCATTCCGTTCCGAATTCGTAGTCTCCGGGGCCTCGCTGTCAAGGCAGGGAATCCATTGCAGGGAAATCAGGGCGGTGGAATGGCGGAGCAGCGGACCGGCAAACTCCTGAAATTCCTCGCAGGTGACCTCTTCGGAACACTCAAAAAACCGCTTGATCGACCCGGTGTCCACAAAGACCCGGTCGATGATATTCTGCAGCTCGGCCGCGGTCACATCGGCGTTTTTCACAAATTCCCGGTACATGCCCTTTTCGGCCGCGGACATACTGTACAAAAACAGCATCACGGAAAACAGCATCCCCAGCAGTCCGCTCAGCAGGATGACCGGCTGAGACCGGAGCAGCCGAAGTTTGGATTTGTATTCAGTTGAATCGAATCGCTTTTTCATAGGTGCGCAGGCGTCCGCGCCGTTCCTTATCGGTTATGCGGTTTCCGTCTTCGTTTTTTCTTCGTCGCCGGCATCGGCCGTTTCCTGAACCGGCAGGTAACGCCGGAGAAGTTCAGCGAGTTTTTTCCGATCGATCGGCTTGGACAGGTAGCCGTCGCAGCCGGCCTTCAGGCATTTTTCCTCGTCGCCTTTCATCGCGTTGGCGGTCACGGCGATAATCGGCTTCGAATACCCCTGGGTCCGCAGATGCTGCGTGGCCTCATAGCCGTTCATCCAGGGCATCTGCATGTCCATCAGGATCACGTCAAATGTCTGCCGGCCGGCGGCTTCCACGCCCTCCAGGCCGTCATTGGCCAGACTCGTCTCAAGCCCCATCTTTTTCAGCAGCATCGAAATCAAAATCTGGTTGGATGGATTGTCTTCCACGACCAACACGGTTCCGCGCAGGGACGTTTCCGCGGAGGCGGGCGGGTCCTGCTGAATCCGGCAGGGCTTTTCGTATTTGTTCCACAAGTCCCTGCCGCTGCCGTCGGCCGTTTGCAGGGGCAGCGTCAGGGTAAAGACCGAGCCCTCGCCGGGCGTACTCGTCACCGTCAGTTCCCCGCCGAGCAGGCCGGTCAAGCTCCGCGTGATCGCCAGCCCCAGCCCGATGCCCCCGCTCTGCATCGGGGCGGCGCTGATGACCTGGGTATAGGCGTCAAAGATGATCTCCTGCTGTTCGGGCGTCATCCCGATTCCCGTATCCTCCACCGAAAACTGCACAAACGGAACCCCGTCTTTTTCCAGCCGCGAGACATTGACATACACATGCCCCCGGTCCGTATACTTGATCGCGTTGCTGACCAGGTTCAGCAGGCACTGCCGCAGGCGGATCGGATCGGTCTGGAACTGCTCGGGCAACTCCCGGCACTGGAGCACCTCGAAGGCCAGATTTTTGTGAGTCGCCGCCGGCCGCATCATCGAATCGAGATCCTCCAGCAGGCCGGGCAGATGGCAGTCGCTAATCTCGATATGCAGTTTGCCGGCCTCGATCTTGGAGAAATCGAGAATGTCGTTCAGCAGCGCCAGCAGATTATCGGCGCTGTTTTGAATCACTTTGATATAGCTGAGCTGTTCGTCCGTCAGGGACTCCTGGGACAGCAAATCCACAAACCCGAGAATCGCGTTCATGGGCGTGCGGATTTCGTGGCTCATGTTGGCCAGAAAACAGCTTTTGGCCTGGCTGGCATCCACGGCCGACCGGGCTTTGTCCCGCGCCTCCTGTTCCGACTGTCGGTAGGAGCGATTCAGCAGCGCCAGCGAAAGCTGATCGGCCAGTTCCCCGACAAACCGCATTTCGGACTCCGTCCACGTGCGCTTGGCCTCCACGCTTTCCAGCCGCAGCAGCCCGACGACCCGGCCGGAAAACCGGACCGGACCGTCCAGCACAGAAACGATGCCGTGCGGACGCAGGTACGAGTCGAGAAACTCGCGGGTCCGCGGATCACGCCAGGCATCCGAGGCGTCCACGATTCGATCCGTTTGCAGGGCGTTCATGTAATCCGGGTACCGCTGGCTTTTCAGCAGAAAATCACAGGTGTGCTGCCGGGTCTGCGTTTCGTACAGGTCAATGCACCGCAGCACCGTATCGTCCTCCTGGAGCCACCAGACGCTGCATCGGCGAACGGCCAGCAGCCGCGTCGCGGTTTCCGTGATATGCTGCGATACCGTTTCGAGGTCTCCGCGGACCAGCGCCGGCAGGGTGGATATCTGAAGCAGGGCCTGCTGCTGGGCCTGGACGGTCTGGCTTTCGAGCATTTTCTGCTCCTGCTCCTGTTTCCGTTCCGTCAGGTCACGCACAAAGGCGCAATTGAACTCCCGGCCCTCGTACCGGAAATAATTGATCGAAATCTCCACCGGAAAAATCGTTCCGTCCTTGCGGCGATGCTCGGTCTCGATGAGCAGGTGCTGTTTGTGTTTCAGCGTTTCCCAGTGCCTGGGCCATTTCGCTTCGTCAAAGTGAGGGTCGATGTCGAAAACCATCATCGACAGCAGGTCCGAGCGGCTGTAGCCCAGGGAGCGGCAGGCCACTTCATTGACGTCCAGAAAATGACCGTCGGGGGTCAGCAGATAAATCGCCTCGCCGGCGTGATCGATCAGGAATTGCTTGAGCAGCAGGTCTTTTTCCGCCTGCACGCGCCGCTGCGTCTCCTGTGTCTGCGCGGCCTGGCTCTCTTCCAGGCAGCGGGTCTTCTCCTGCAGGGCTTCTTCCAGACTGTTGTAGGCCGGACGCAGTTTTTCCACCAGCACATTAAAGCTCTGCGCCAGCCCCGTCAGTTCATCGTTGCCTTCGGTTTGAAACGGTTCCGGCAGCCGGCGTTCGTTTCCGTCGGCGGCCTTGCGGACATGCTGAGAGAGCTGATTGAGCCGCCGGTTGACAACCTGCAGCAGCGACAGAAAAAGAAAACAGATAAACAATCCCAGCATCACCAGCAGAAAAAGAAACGTCTGAAGCAGCAGCCCGGAATGAATTTCCCGTTCAAACTCTTTCAGCAGCGAGGGGGCTGCGCCGGAGACCGACTGGGCCTGCCGGACGGTCAGGTAATTGAGCATCTGAAGATTGGACCGCCAGGCGTTATAAATCACCAGCGAACAGGCCGTCAGGACGACCGCCCCAATCAGCACCAAAACCTTCCCCGGAATCCGCCGGGGCAGAAGAGAAATGGGAGTCCGTTTCATAACCTTTCTTTCTGTCAAATGTTCGTCCTCACCTGACTCCGGATGCGGCATAAAGACCGCCTCCGTTCAGGGTATTGTTTCCTGTCTTCTTATTTCGGGGTCTTGGCAGGGGCAATTGACCTGCAAAAACAGTCGGCAAGGACATTTTGAATCAGGATTTAGAAAATCAAACCTTCCGATAATACCGGCGTTTCCTGGCGGCGGATGCCCCCGCCGGGTCTCGGCGGGGGCCTGCCGAAGCGCACCCTGAGCCCGACAGAGCACAAGGACAAATTTTCCTTCCATCCGGTCCGATAATCCGCGACAACAGGCCGCCGGATTTATGAACAATTCAACGCCGCCGGATCGGCCGGCTGCGACCGCTGTTTCCAGATTTCCGCCAGGAGCGAGGCGGTTATAATACACACAAACACAAACAAAGCGGTCGGAACCGCGGCGCGCGTGCCGAAGTGCTCGATCGCCAGCGCCGTGCCCAGCCCGGCGTTCTGCATCCCGATCTCAATGCTCAGCGTGCGCCGCTGCCGGATCGGCAGCCGGAACAGGCGGCCCGTCTGGTAGCCGGCCGTCATTCCCCACAGGTGCAGCAGGACCACCACCGCCGCGACGGATACCGAAAGCTGCAAAATCCGGTCGCGGTTGCCCGCGATGACATACGAACAGATGAAGATGATGAAGGTCACCGAGAGGGCCGGGAACAGTTCCTGGATCCGCTCGACGGCCTGGGTAAACAGCGCCCGCACCAGAAAACCGGCCCCCAGCGGCAGCACGACCATATACAGAATGTCCCGGAACATGGCCCAGAACGAAACCGGCAGAATCGCCCCGGCCAGCAGTTTGGTCAGCAGGGGAGTCAGGATCGGGCACAGCAGGGTAGAGACGGTGGTCAGCGAAACCGAATAGGCGGTGTCGGCTTTGGCGATATAGCTCATCACGTTGCTGGACATCGCTCCCGGGGCGCAGCCGGCAACGATCAGCCCCACCGCCAGTTCCGGCGGCAGCCGAAAAAGTGAGGCCAGCGCAAAGGCCCCCAGCGGCATCCAGGTAAACTGGGCCGCCGAGCCGAGGACCACAATCCACGGCCGGCGGGCGATCTGCTGAAAATCCGACGGCCGCAGCACCGCCCCGATCCCGAACATCGTCAGCGCAAAAAACCACAGGTTATACCGCTTGTCAATCTGCAGCGGCTGCGGAAAAAAATACGCCAGAACCCCGAACAGAATCACCCACACCGCAAACAGGCGGGTGTAAACCGACAAGGCCTTCCTGATAAAATCCAATCCTCTCACGGCCGCCTCCTATAAAAAACAAAACCCGTCCTGTCTATATCGAAACCCAGCGCCCCGGCCGTTTGCCGAAGCCGGCCCATTTACCACAGCTCCGGCCGGTTGGCCGACGGGCAGTGCGCGGCAATCGGGCAGGCCGGGCAGTCCGGCTTACGGGCCTTGCAGATCGTCCGGCCGTGCCAGATGAGGATGTGCGAAAACATCGTCCAGCCGCCGTATTGTTCCTTCGGGACGATTTCCATCAGGTCAAACTCCAGCTTGACCGGATCGCGGTGTTTTGAGAGGCCCAGCCGCCGACTCAACCGGATGACGTGCGTATCGCAGGGGATGCCGGGAATCCCGAAGGCATTGCCGAGAATGCAGTTGGCCGTTTTGCGCCCCGCCCCGGGAAGCGTCAGAAGCTCCTCCATCGTCCTGGGGACCTGGCCCCCATAGTCGTCTATGATTTTCCGGGCGGCCCCGCGGATGTTCCGGGCCTTGTTGCGATAGAAGCCGGTCGAACGAATGTCCTGCTCCAGTTCTTCCTGCGGAACGGACAGGTAATCGGCCGGCGATTTGTATTTCTTAAACAAATCCTGCGTCACCAGGTTCACCCGAACATCCGTGCACTGCGCCGAGAGAATCACCGCGACCAGAAGATTCCACGGGTTGTCCCAGTTCAGCGCAATCGTCGCATCCGGGTACGTCTTTTTCAAAACAGGAAAAATCTTCAGCACCCGAAGACGGGCGTCTTTGGGTGTGACAACGAAAGTTTTCTTGGGGGGGGCCATAGTCTGGGCAGCTCCGAATTCGAATGAGTTATCCGCCGGTATGCTTAAACCAGTAAAACAAAGACCCCAGCGAACCGAACAGTTCATCATCAATGGGAAGGCACTTGAATGTACACCGGCCGGCTTCATAATCAGCGATGAATTTTCGACAGCCCTCCGGCTCGATCCAATCCTGAAGGGCCGGGAGGCCGTCAACCATCTGGCGCATCTCCGTAAACAGCCGGCGGTCTCCTGTAAAAGCCCCCACGGCGCTGGCCCGTTTTACAGGGGCGCGCTCCCAGAATTTGGCAACCACAGGGAAAGGCAGCCGCTTGTAAACGGAGCGAACGGCCTTCTTTTTCAGGGGCAGCCGATACGTCTCCATCCGGCCGGACAGCCGTTGGCCTGTATTGGCATACACGATATCCTGTAACTGGGGAAGGCATCGATAGATCATGTATTTATAGAAGTTTTTTTTGTAGAGCCAGTCGGCCGGCAGGCGAAGCATTTTCTCAACATATTCATAGCCCAGCGGCGGGCTGGCTCCGGAGACATCCGGGTGGTTGTGAGTCGGGCCGCAGAAGGTAAAGCCCGAATTAAAGTACACCTGCGACCAGGCGGCGATTTTGTGAGCGGCTGTCGGCCCGATCAGCTCCCGCAGGCATGCAATCAGAGACTCTTCCATCCGGCCGTAAGCGGCCTCCACCACGTCCCTGCGGAAAACAAGAAGCAAATCTTTTTTGCGGAAATAAGTATGGCCCCTGCAGTACAGGCGAAGCAGGGGATCCGTCCAGTCGGGCTCGATCTGGTACAGGGAGTTGATGTAATCGCCCGCGACCGGATCTCCGCAGCCGCCGCCGATAGCAAATCGGGTCGTCTGCAGCATCATTTTGATCCGCTGCCAGGCCTTCAGGGGATGGTGCAGGGCGATCATGCCGCCGCCGAGCCGGGTAATTTCATCCGCCGACTCAGAGGCCTCCCCCGTTGTCATCTGAACCACCCGGTGCTCCAGCCCCAGCCGTCGGCAGATTTGTCGGGCCACGACAACGTCCGGGGTTTCCAGGTCCTCCGTGCTGTGGGAGGCCGTGACGGCAAAATAGGTACATAGACGATGCGCTGCCCCTGCCGTCAGACGGCTGTCCAGGCCGCCGCTGAGCCCCATAAAACCGACCGGCGAGCGAGCCACGATCTTGGCGACGCCCCGTTCGAACGCGGCGAACACTTCATCGGCATAAGTGTCCGGTTCCAAATTCTCTTCGACCTGGTCATATCCGAGGCGCCAGTACGTCTTCTGATGGATCCCCTCTGCGGAGGCCAACAGGCGGGTTGCCGGAAAAAGCCGCCGCAATCCCTCGGTGTGCGTCTGAGGAGTCAGGGTATGCCCATAACAGACCATCTGCAAAACACCGAGCGGGTCGGGGCGGGATTTGTGATCAGACAGGTGCATCAGAAACGTCACATTGGAAGAAAACCAGAATCGATCTTCCGTCCGGAGAGTATACATAGCGCGGGATCCGTATCGATTATTGACGAGAATGATACGGGACTCTTTGCGATCCATTAAAA
>JAHDQI010000198.1 GCA_018433925.1 Phycisphaerae bacterium
TTAACGCAACTTTCAAATCATTTCTCCTCGATTACACTTGTATACACACAGCCCCCCCGTGAATCATAGGCCACCACGGCCGGAAACCTCTCAAACGTCAGCTTCCGGATCGCTTCGGTCCCCAGGTCCTCATAAGCTACAATCGCACTGGATGTTATATGCCTTGAGAGCAGCGCCCCAAAGCCCCCCATCGCCGCAAAATGCACCGCTCCGTATTCGACCATCGCCTGCTGCACCGCTGTTCCGCGATACCCCTTGCCGATAGTCCCCTTCAGCCCCGCGGCCATCAGCATCGGTGTGAAGGCATCCATCCGGGAAGCCGTGGTAGGTCCTGCCGAGCCGATCACTCTCCCGCCGGTCGCCGGAGTCGGCCCAACATAGTAAATCACCGCCCCCTGCAGCTCAAAGGGCAGATCTCTCCCGGCCGCCAGCAGGTCACACAGCCGCTTGTGGGCCTGGTCCCGTGCCCCGTATACAGTCCCGCTGATCAGTACCTGATCCCCCGCTCGCAATCGGGAAACTGACTTATCAGACAAAGGACAGGTAATTTCAATCTCCGCCATGGGTCTAATATCCTGTATTCCATACCCTGATTCATCCAGCTATCCAAGCCAAAATACCGGATTTCTACTCGATAATCACCTATAAAAATAGAAAAAGTCCTTGAATTCTGACAACAAACAAGATACAATAGGTCATATACTTTAATGCCTTGAAAATAAAAAAATAAAATTGGGGAAAAACAGCCCGGCGGAATACACAGCGGAAAATGGAGGGTATACAGTGAAAACATCGGTCTCTCAATTTTTCTTTTATTATCTTGTTCTTTTGATCGCAACTTGCGGGACAGCATTTGGAGCCAAACAGCGCCTTGCCCCCTCGCCTCAAAAAAACAAACAGGCCGCATCCAGGCAAATACGGACCCGCAGCGGCCAAAAACAGGACTTGCCTCAGAAACATCCACGGTCCAGAGCCCGGCAATACGCAGAAGTTGAGATTCGGCTGGACAAGGCAATTTCCTCTAAATTACTCCAATCCATCCCCCTTGCGCCAGGCAGCCGGATTCAGATCCTCCGGGACGGACACTATGCGCAACTGCAAATCCCCAGGACTGAAGTGGATCGGCTGCGAAGCCGCGGCGCAAAGATTAAAACCCTGCGTGAATTCATTCTGGCAGAAGGTAAAAAAGAGAAACGCCAAATCATACCGAAAGCCAATCCCAATGATGACTGGGAGTTTGGCGACAATGATATCGACTATGTGATCCCCGATCCATTGGATCCTGACTGGAACTGGACCTGGAGTGATATCTTTATCAGCAGCGCCCCTGCCGGATCGGTCGTTACAACCATTGATGTCCATTATGAAATCATTCATCCCTGGGCCGGAGATCTTCAGGTAGACTTAAATGACGAGTTCAGATACCGCGAACTGACCCTGCATGAGGCAGACGGAGAATCCGGAGTAGATCTCATTGAAACCGTTTATGATATCACCACTTTTGCGGGTCTTGCGGTCAACCAGGAATGGGACTTATGGGTCCTTGATTATTACGAGGGTGATTCCGGCTATATCGACTATTGGTGGATTAAGGTTTATTACGGGGGATCGGCAAATCCACCCGATCATGATTTGTGTGTTGATGCCATTGCGACTGCCCTGGATATTCCCTATGACGGCTCCACTGTGGGTGCCGGCGGGACGGATATCAGCAGTTGCAGCAGCAATGACAGCGCCGATGTCTGGCACAGTTTCACGCCGGCCCAGTCCGCTGCCTATCTGCTCTCTCTGTGCGGCAGCGAATTTGACACCACACTGGCCGTTTACGACGGCTGCGGCGGCAATGAACTCGATTGCAATGACGATGCCTGTGATCTCCAGTCTGAGCTGACGTTGTCGCTGAACGCTTCGCAGACCTATTTGATTCGTATCGCCGGATATGAGGGTGAAGTGGGAAATTATACCCTGCTTATTTCACAGTCAGGTCCGCCGCCCTCCCTTGAGCCCAATTTTCCCGGCCCGGCTGATAAGGCATACGATGTATTACGCGAGGGTTATCTGACCTGGAACAGCGGCGCTGAAATCCTGCAGAATATCATGCCCGCATCCGTTCTGCAAACCCAGACACTGATCACCCCCAAGGGCATCTACGGAACCGACGACCGGCTCGATGCCTACCAGGTTACGGATCCGGACTGGCTGGCCGTCGGCGATTCTGTCGCGGTGATGGTTTCTCTCTACGAAGTTGTTGACAACGGAGACGGGACCTATACGCTGCCGGCTGATACCATGGATGAGATTTATTACAGCTTAAACAACCGGCATCTCTGCAGCAGTGAACCGTTCCGCAATCAGCCCTCCGCGGGTTACTGCACCGGCGTGCTTGTGGCCCCGGATATCATAGCCACGGCCGGACACTGTATTATTAATTCAAGTGAATGCGCCGAATTCGCTTTTGTATTTGGTTACAGGATGCTCAACAGTTCCACTCCCGTGCTGACTATTGACCAGTCTGATTTGTATTTCTGCGGCGGGATTATTGACCGAATTGAAACCTATGACGATGACTGGGGGCTGATTCAACTCGACCGAGAGGTCCTTAACCATGCTCCGCTTCAGGTGCGCCGCAGCGGCAAAGTCGCCGACGGTCAGGATCTGCTCGTCATCGGGTATCCCTATGGCGTTCCTGTTAAATATGCCGATAATGCCTGGGTTCAGAACAATTCAGCAACCGAATACTTCCTTGCAAATCTGGATGTCTACACCGGCAACTCCGGAACCCCTGTCTTTAACACCGCGACTCTCGAAATCGAAGGGCTGCTCGTGGCCGGACAAGAGGATTTTGAGCCCGTAGGCAGTTGTGACAGATCGATTGTCTATCCCGACACTCCGGGCAATGAACAATGCACCCGAACTACCCAGTTTTCTGACCAAATTCCCGTCTTTGATGTCTACCTCGGCACAGATCCGGGCCAACTTTCTCTTGCCTGCTCTGAGGTGCCCTATCCCTGGTGCCCGATCGGTCCGCTTGATTGCGGGAAAAACTACTACTGGAAGGTTGTCCGGAAAGAAAATGGGATTCAAACCGACGGCGATACCTGGGTTTTCTCGACCGAATACGTCGGTGATCTTAATCATGATTGTCAAGTAAGCATCGCTGATTTTGAGTTTTTTGCGGCCGCATGGCTTTTGGATTCCTGCGATCCGATCAATAATTACTGCAATCAAAATGATTTGGACAAATTCGGCTCCGTGGACATTTCAGACCTGATCCTCTTGCTGACTCATTGGACCGAATCGACTGAACCATAAGTCTATTCAGAATAAAACATTATGTCTTTTCGATTCCATGCTTGACATCCTTTGCACACAGCCGTTAATGGAATTATCGGTTGCACCAAAAAACTTTAAACAATCCGCCCCGGCTGTAGTATAATATGGATATGGCTAAATACCCGATTTATCTTGAAATGTCCGGTCGTCGGGCCGTTGTAATCGGGGCCGGAGCCGTGGCCGTGCGCAAGGTTCAGACGCTGGCCGAAGCCGGTGCAAGAGTGACAGTCGTAGCCGAACATTTTTTGCCGGGCGTTGAAGAGACCTTTCTTGAAGCGCATGTCGAAACTGTAGTCAGCCGTTATCACAAAGATTTTCTTGTCGCCGCCACATTGGTCATCGCCGCCACCAACAACAATGAGCTCAATCGCCGTATCTATGCTGACTGTCAGGAATTGGAGATCCTGTGCAATGTGGTTGATCAGCCCCTCTTGTGCGATTTTTTTGTCCCGGCCGTGGTCAAACGCGGCGATCTTCAGATCGCTATCGGCACAGACGGGAACTGCCCGGCCTACGCAGGCCATATTCGGCAAAAACTGGAAGAAATGTTTACGGAAACACACGGGCGTTTTGTGGATGAACTGGAAAAAGTCCGATCCCGAATCATTGCAGAGATCTCAGATTCAGATCGACGCAAAGCCCTGCTTGGAAAACTGGCCAGTGATGAATCATTTGATTATTTCACACAGCATGGTCGGGACCGGTGGCATCATCACGCCAATGACATGATCCACAGCACTCCCCTGTAAACGGCTCAAAACAAGGCAGATACGATGAAATTGTATCTTCTGCAGCATGCAGACGCGTTTTCGTCGGAACAATATAAAGACCGGCCGCTGACAGAACAGGGTTACTTACAGGCCATGAAAATCACCGATCACATCCGGCCCCTTTCGCTGAGCATTGACCTCATCTGGCACAGCGGAAAAACCCGTGCTTTTCAAACAGCCAAAATCATTCGAGCCGCTGCAAAAAATGACGTATCCCTTGAAACCCAATCCGGCCTTTCGCCTACTGATGATCCGAAACTCCTGGCCGAGAAGATTCAAGGCCTGAGAAAAAATCTAATGATTGTCGGACATCTCCCATTTCTTTCGCGGCTGGCCGGACTGCTGCTGACCGGAAATTCCGACACAGAACCGATTGCCTTCCAAAAAGCCGGACTTGTATGTCTGGAACACAACGAGCCCGGCACATGGCAATTATGCTGGATGCTTACCCCGGATCTATTGTGAAGGTTTTTCTTCTGACGGGACAGCGCCGGCCGTGATTTCTTCATCGCAATACGGCCCGGTCTCAACCGGTTCCAGAACACGCCAGGCAGGCGGCTCCAGGGAGTCCAGATTCCACCCGGCCCGGCAGAAATGGCAGGAAACCTGATCCGGCCGACGGAGCGAACCGCAGTTTTCACAGGTTACCAGCGTCTGACGGCTTCGGACCAGACAAAATGTAATCCAGGCCGGAATCCCGAACAGAATCCCCATCACAAACCACACAAAACCAATTCCCTCCGAATGGCCAAGCCGCAGGGCTTTTCTGCGAGTTCGCCATCCGATAAGAAGTCCCAGAAGAAGGGACGGCAGGATCATCAGAAATACAAAGCCAATTCTCGCCAGATAGGAGACCTCCTGGATTCGGCTGAGTATTCCTGCGAACCCATTGGGCCGGATAAACAGCGATCGAAATCCCTCCCGGGCCTCTATGACATCGCCGGCGGCAAAAGAGACCATACCGAATATCGGCGGCTGCAGGTTTTCAACAAAAACTCGAATCACCATCAGCAGCGGACCGCCCGGTCTTTTGAAAATACTCTCTGTTAAAAAACGGTCTTCCATTTTATTCACATTGCTTCTGTATGACTGACCGAGGGCCACATGCCGATAGTACTCTAGTCTTTCATAAATCTCCACTGGCTTGCCTTCAGGATCAAAAAACCGGATTGCCTTGCCAAGTCCTTCGGGAGAGACGGACGCAACACAACAGCCCTGATAACCCACGCTTCCTTCTATCTCACGGCTAATCGGATAGACCCGATAGGCCGAAAGTTTGTGAGGCAATCCTTCCGCTTCCGAATCAAAAAGTCCTTTAACGCTCGGCAGACGGCCGGCGGTACCGACAAATTCGAGCGTCTCTCGGTTCAGCCGATCGATGCGACCGGACCGGTCCAGAACCAGGATACAGTCCGCCGCAGAGTCTTCCAGATATCCTGCATCGTATTCCTTCCAGTTGACTGTACGGCCGCCCTGTAAGGTCTCCTCTTCTTCTTTTCTGGACACTTTTCTTTGCGGACCGTTGAAATGGATCTCGATATCCCGGCTTTTTCTAAGGGTGCCGATCTGGACCGGATAATATGCTTTCTCATCGGCCAATGAAGGCCCTTGAGTCAATCTTATGGAACCCGTCTTGTGTCCTGTAATTCGATTTGATTCATCCGTGACCGGTATAATCCCCTCAAAATCAATGCGGAAAAACTGTCGGATTTTGTGATCATAAATAATACACTGTGACCACTCTCCGGTCAGGATAGGGTCTTCAAACCGTCCGATCGCTTCTGAGAATTCTTCTGAATATCCATTCGGTCCTGCATAAAACAGGATGCGCTCCCTGGTTTTGTGAACATCATCGAAAATGCTGTATAAGATACATCCGGACCGCTTATCAAAATAAATCACCTTCTGGTTCTCCGACACAAAATGGTCCGCACGATAATATTTATCTGTGTCCGCAATTCCAAGTGCCGCCCGGTTAATATGCACAGTCCGATGAACAACAGAAAAGATCGGCGGAATCACATCGGGATCTTCTTCCATTGTCGGATCAACCAGAGAGGCAGGCAAAAGATTTGTATATCCATCAATTTGGTTGCCAAGTACAACTTTGCAGATCCAGTCCGCCCAGAACAGCAGAACTGCCCAAAACAGAAGAACAATGATCCCGGTTGAAATGATTTGGGTGGTCTTATTTTTATTTCTCATTGGCATCGCCTCCTTACAAAGCGGTTTTTCTATATATTTTCCAGGCCTGAAACAATGTTGATCCAATAAAAATCGCAAATATGATATATGTTACCGAACTGATGCCCTTGATCAGAATTAAAGTCAGCAACAGGATCACAAGGACCAGTGTGCCGAGTGTCGGAAATATTTTACCGGATGTCCATCCCATGGACAATCCCAGCGCATAGCAAGACGCCCCAGCCAGACAGGTCACAGACAGGAATCGAATTACAAGCATTTGGGAGGCGGCATAATACGGCGTATTGTAGGGACTTGTGAAGATCAAAAACGATACCGCAACGGCCGCATAAAAAATAAGGATCAGCAAAAACCCTGTTATGATTTTCGCAATATAGACATGACTTCGACCCACTGTATGGGCCGAAAGAAATGCGGATATTTTTTTCGTCCGATCCAAATACATTTGGGATACGCCCATTGCCGCAAACAACAGGCAGGAAGCTGTCGTTCCGAATACGATACATATTTTGAATCCTTCTGAATCCGATCTCTCACCATAGAAGGTATTGGATACTGCCAGGAGAATCAGAATTACTGAAAACAAAATTACACTGAGATAATACACCCACATATCTTCAATTTCTCTTCGAACCAGCGCCCACATAGAATTCTCCTTTGATTTATTAGGCTGTCTTCACTTCGTTTTCCGTTCGTGTGCATTCAAGAAATACATCTTCCAGATTCATAGGGATCTCGATGACGTTCTGCGGACTCAGGGCCTGGAGCATCCGGTATTTCGTATCGGTCCAGTCCGCCGCCGTTATTATCATTTCGCGACCCTCGTTCTGCTGACGGATCAGATCAATTAAATAAAGCTGCTTCGGCGCTTCTCGTTCAAAAATCAGCCGAAATTTTCGTATCTTCTTTTTTAATCCCTCCAGGGAACAGTCAACCACCAGTTGGCCCCCGGCCAGAATTCCGATACGATCGGCAATCCGTTCCACATCGCTGAGGATATGCGAACTGAACAGAATCGTCCGGCCATCCCGCTGGATCACATCAATTGCCAGTTCCAAAAACTGCCTGCGGACTACCGTATCCAAGCCCAGGGTAGGATCATCAAGGATCAGTAATTCGGGGTCCGTCGCCATTGCCACAGCCAGATTCAA
>JAHDQI010000088.1 GCA_018433925.1 Phycisphaerae bacterium
AAGCCAAAAGATGGGATTTTCCTGCCCGGGGCTTCTATATATGGTGTCTGTAAGGAGATAAGATTTTAGATATCGGACCTTGCGGTCTTTTTTTTGAAGATTTTTTTCAAAAATGGGGGTTGACAAGTCGAAGATGCATGGTAAGCTTTCCCATGAATTAGGCAAAAAGTGGGAATAATTCCATGCTAAAACTAACAGGCGAATACGATCATATAATCGACGAGAAAAATCGCCTTTTTATTTCCACAAAGCTTCGAAGCAAGATCGACGCGGAGAAATACGGCCCGGATTTTGTGCTGACGCTGGGCGCGGACGGGATTTTGTGCCTGTATCCGGAGAAATGTTTTGAGGCGGTTGTGGCGGAGGCGGCCGCGCGTGCGGGCGCTTCGGACGAATCAATTGAGTTTGAACGGCTCCATTTTGCGCTTTCGTCCACGGTGGAATTTGATCGGCAGGGTCGTTTGCTGATCAATGAGAAACTGAAGAAACGAGCCAACCTGGGGACGGAGCTGACGCTGATCGGGGCGCGGGATCATATTGAGATCTGGAATACGGCTGACTGGGAGCAGTATCTCCGGGATCATGCCCCTCGTTACGAGAAGCAGGTTTCCGAGGCCCGCCAGGTTGTGTTTCAAAAACAAAGCGAGCATGTCGGCATTATCCAAGAGAGTCAGGAGGACTAACTGTTATGGAGACAAGCGAAGCCATCCGAGTATTGCAAGCCGCGTTACGGGGTCAATCGCCGATGGACGCGTGCGGCCGCCGTAGTGTGGATGTACTTGAAGAACGGCTGGAACGATTAAAACGGCAAAGCGTCCTTTTTGAGGGCGTTTGTTTTTCGGAGGAAGTTGAGCGTCTGTCGGGACGATCGGCAGCGGTCGCCGTGAACTGACGGGACGATGCCAGGGAAGGGTGTTCGTATGACGCACGACGACTCGGCGAATTTCACGGAGGAACATTCGCCGGGTCATATTTCGGTATTATGCAAAGAGTTATCCGAACGGATTTCGGTGCCCAAGAATGGGCTGGTTGTGGATGCAACCATAGGACATGGAGGTCACAGCCGGCTGTTCGGAACCCAATTGGGCCCTGAGGGCAAGATCCTGGGGCTGGACGTTGATCCAAACTGCATCCTCAGGGCCCACTCCATAACAAGCGTTGTTGCTTGTGAGGTCATCCTGGTCCGGGCGAATTTTTCGCGTCTTGGGGAGGTGATGGCCGAGCAGGGTCTGGATCGGGCGGATTTGATCCTGGCGGACCTGGGTTTTTGTTCGGCCCAACTGGAAGACGACAAGCGCGGTCTCAGTTTTCAGGCGGATATGCCGCTGGATATGCGGCTGGATGACCGTCTTTCAACCACGGCGGCTGACCTGGTCAATCGGCTGGACGCCGAATCGCTGGCCAATCTGATTTACGAGTACGGTCAGGACCGTGCTTCCCGGCGGATTGCCCGCTTTATTGTCGAGGCGCGAGGCCGTCAGAAAATTACCTCTACGGCCCAGCTTGCGGAGATTGTCCGGCGTGCTCTCCGGCGTTCCGGGCGGCGGGGCCGGGAGCGGATTGACCCGGCGACCCGGACGTTTCAGGCGCTTCGGATTGCGGTCAATCACGAGCTTGAAAACCTGGAAACGCTGCTGAAGGCGGCCCCCGGGCTGCTGAAGCCGGGCGGCTTTCTGGCGGTGATCAGTTTTCACAGTTTAGAGGACCGTCTTGTGAAGAATGATTTTCGTCAGAACAAAAGTGATGGAATTTATGAGATCCTGACGAAGAAACCTATAGAAGCCGGCGCTGAGGAAACGGCCGCCAACCCGCGGTCGCGCAGCGCCAAGCTGAGAATGGCTCAACGGATTTGAGCTGCAGGATGCAGTCAGACAAGGAGTAGCAGTATGACAGCGGATGCCAAGGTAGGATTGTTGCTGGGGCTTTTGTTCATTGCGGTGATTGCCTTTCTGGTCAATGATCCGTCGGGCTTTTTGCGTTCGGACAAGCCGGTGATCGAGACGGCAGTGCCGATGACTCCGGGCCGGATCGTGATGATCGATCAGGCGGTTTCAGAGGTGGCGCGGGAGTTGGATCCTCCGCTTCGCCGGAGCGAGCCGCCGGCGGAGGTTCGGATCTTGGAGCCGTACCCGGCGGAGCCGCAAACCGTATCGGCTCAGCTTAGCGGCGGGCCTGCATCGGTTCCTGTGGCGGCCGTGGCAGAGGCGGCTGTTTTGCCGTCGGCCGGCGTGCCGTCGATTCGCAGCCATACGGTGCAAAAAGGAGAGCATCTGGCGTCGATTGCGATCCGTTATTACGGCAGGGAGGCGGGCAATAAGCTGGCGACGATTCGGCGTTTGTATGAGGCCAATTCGGATATTCTGGATTCTCCGGATACGGTTCGGGTTGGGGATCGGCTGACGATTCCCGATCTGGAGGCGTTGACGGCCCCTTCGGGCAAGCCGGCGGCGGCTGAGGGGGCGGGATTTTTGGGCAAGCTGAAGGATGTTTTTGAGCCGGCCCGCGCATCGGGTCGCCCGGCCGGCAATCGGGAATATGTGGTTCAGCAGGGGGACCGTTTGTGGGAGATCGCCGAGCGGTTTTTGGGGGACGGCAAACGATATCCGGAACTGGTGAAAGCTAACCGCAAAGTGCTCAGCGATCCGGATCATGTTCCGGCGGGCGTGGTCCTGAAGATCCCTGCGCGGTGAGGGGGCGGCGAATGTTTTCGCGGGCGCGTCTTCGGTTTATTTTGTTTTTTTTGACGGCGGCATTGGTTGTGACGGTTCATTTGCGCATGAGTGCCTCGCGTTTGTTTCATCAGTATCGGCTGGCCCAGGTAGAGCAGACCCAGCTTCGCCGACAGCTTTGGCAAAAACAGCTTGAGCTGGAGGGGCTGATTCAGCCGCAGCAGGTTTATGAGCAATTATCGGAAGAGGCATCGCCATGAGAACGCCGGGTTCTTCACCGCTTCGTATTTGGACGGGGATTCTGCTTGTCTGTTTTTTTCTGCTGGCAGGATTTACGGGGCTTGCGGCGCGTCTGTTTGATCTTCAGTTTCGGGAGCGTTCCCGTTTTGAGGAGACCAGCCGCGTGCAGCGGTTTGCGGTGGTTCGCCAGGCGCCGCAGCGCGGTCTGATTACGGACCGCCGGGGGCGTGTTCTGGCGGCCAGCAGCGCGGTTTACAATGTGTTTGTCGAGCCGCGTGTTTTGGAGGACGGGGAGCGGTATAAGCTGACGGCGGCGGCTTTGCAATCGATTCTTGATCTGCCGGGGCATGAGGTTGCCAAACAGATTCTGGATGCCCGCAATCCTGGTTTTGTGCGGATTGTGCGGGACATATCGGCGGCTCAGCGTGATTCGATCGTGCAGTCGCGGATTGCGGGGGTGGGGATTGAGGACGCCTGGAAGCGGTATTATCCGGCCGGGGCTTTGACTTCGCATGTGGTGGGGTTTGTCGGTGCGGAAGGGAAGGGGCTGGCAGGCCTGGAATTGAAGTATGATTCTCTGCTTGAGGGGGAGGGGGGGCAGGAAACGTATGTGGTGGATGTTTCTCGCAGGCCCCTGGCGGCGGAGGCGGGCAGCCGCCGGCCGGTTCGCAACGGCCAGAACCTGGTGCTGACGATTGACGCGGTGATTCAGCAGTATGTGCGGGAGGCCCTGCGGAAACAGGTGGAGGCCTACGAGGCGGAATCGGGGATGGGGCTGGTGATGGATCCGTGGACGGGGGCGATCCTGGCGATGGTATCGCTGCCGGATTATGATCCGGCGGAGTTTTCGACGGCGGGGGCGGAGTCGCTTAAGAATCGGATTTTGACCGATCCGTTTGAGCCGGGCAGTATTTTTAAGCCGATTGTGGCGGCGGTGGCGCTGGACAGCGGCACGATCAGGAGGGAGGAAACGTTTGACTGTGAGGACGGGTACTGGGGCTCCTATGGGGGGATCCACGAATTCGGCAATCATCGGTTCGGGCGGCTGACGGTGCGGGAGATTGTGCTGCATTCGAGCAATATCGGGATGGCGAAGATCGGGCTGAAGATGGACCGGCAGGCGCTGTATGAGGGTCTTGGGCTGTTTGGGTTTGCCAGTCCGACGGGGGTGGATCTGAGCGGGGAAGAGCCGGGTTTGCTGCGGCCGCCGTCTCGGTGGAGCCAGTACAGTCCGACGCGGATCGCGTTTGGGCATGAGGTGTCGGTGACGGCGCTTCAGATGGTGCGGGCGTACTGCATTTTGGCCAATGGAGGCACGCTGGTGCAGCCGCACCTGGTGCGGGCGGTGGTGGATGCCGACGGGAAGCTTGTGGATGTGACGCCCTCGACGGCGGGGTCGGGGTATGTGATTGGTCCGGAGACGGCCGCGTGGATGGTGCAGGAGGCGCTGACGGCGGTGGTGGACGAGGGCACGGGGGACAAGGCGGCGATGGAGGGGGTGACGTTGTTCGGTAAGACGGGCACGGCGAATATTGCTTTGCCGACCGGGGGGTATGATACGCGAAATTATGTGGCCTCGTTTATCGGGGGGGGGCCGGCCGAGCGGCCGCGGGTGATTGTGCTGGCGTCGATTCGCAAGCCGAACCGGGCTTTGGGCAAGGGCTACAGCGGGGGGCGTGTGGCGGCGCCGGTTTTTCGGGAAATTATTGAAAATACGCTGGCGTATCTGGATTCCTATTAGAGCATTTTTTTTGGGGCGTGTATTCAATTTTTAAAGAGCGGTCAAGTCAAATTGGGAAATTTTCAAACGGGCCACTTTTTTTCTGATTTTCTGTTGAAAAGGGCTAAAAGTGGGGTTTTGGGCCGAAAACGCGGTTTTTGGGCGGTTTTGTAGGTATTATTCCTGATGCCAAGTTTGTCCATTCCTTTTCCTTTTTTGTCCGCTCTTTGTTCTGTTTTGTCCGTTTTTTGTCCAAAAATTGCCGCTTTTTC
>JAHDQI010000141.1 GCA_018433925.1 Phycisphaerae bacterium
CCAGCGTTTTGGCATCCATGCCGCAGCCCTGGTCGGAAATGACAAAGGCCGAAGCCTGCGGGGGCTGGAGCGGGGTGCGTATGATTCGGATGGGTCCGTTTTCGCCGGGGTATGATTGCAGGGCATTGAGCAGGACGGCGGTCAGCGCTTCGACGATCTGCGGGCCGTCCACATAGACATCGGCCAGGGAGTCGAGGCCCTCGATGCGCGCGGCCATTTCCGGCAGTTCGTGTATGCGGCAGGCCTCGGTGACGGCCTGATCGACCAGATCGCTGACGGAATGGATATGCTTTTCCGGCGGGCGGGGTCGGGCATACTCCATCAAATCCTTGAGGATGTCGGCCATTTCGGCCGTGCGCTGCTGGATCAGTTTGAATTCTTCCTGTCGGCGGGGATCTTCTTCGGAAGAGGCCAGAAGCTGTGCCCTGCCGGAGATCACCGAGAGGGGGTTGTTCAGCTCGTGGGCGGCTCCGGCAGCCATTTCGGCGACCCCATGGAGGGCCTCGGTCCGGGCCAGTTGACCCCGCGCCTGGCGAAGATTGCCGAGGACCTCGGCAAAGCGTTCGGAGAGTTCCAGGTGCTGCTGGGCCACGGCGGCAGACTGAAGCAGCGAGGCGGCTGTCTGGCAGAGCGGCTGAATGGATTGGCAGATTTCGTCGATCCGCTCTTTTTGGCGAATCTCAAAAACAAGCCGTCCGATCCTCATGCCGGGTACGGAGAGCGGAGCCATATAACAGAAGGCGGGATTGAGGCGTCCTTCACTTTTATCAAAGAACCAGTTGAGGCCGGCGTCGATGAGGGTGACGGCAAAGTCTTCCCGTTCCTGGCGGGCCGCGAGGATTTGTCCCGGGGGAATGCGAAGCAGCGCGGTATGGTGCTTGTTTGCGCCCGTAAGCGTAAAGCAGGAAACCTCCGGATCGCCGGGGTCGGCCTGGATGAGGACGCTGACGGCCGCCTTTGTCATGCGAGAGACCACTTCGGCCAGATGAAAGGCAAGGGGCTGGAGGGTGTCTGCGGGCTTGATGGCGGCCAGGAACTCATTGAGCCGTTCAATTTGCCGGCTTTGCTGCTGATAGCGGCGGCTGGTTTCGGCCAGGTCCAGGTTGTTTCGGGCCAGGTCGGAGGCGGTGCGCTGAATGGCTCCGTAATATTGGGTAGCGGCCGCGGGCCTCTCCAGTCCGAGCATCTCTGTTTTGTCGCGAACCAGTCGGGGAAGCTCTTCGAGCAGGGCTTCGATATTTTCTTCGGAAATATTCAGCCGTGACGCGGCGGTCATGGCCTCCTCGGTGCTGTCATAGGAACCGCTTTGGCCGATATCGGCCCTGCGTGCCAGCAGATCGGCCAGATGCACAAGCTGGGCCAGCTCGGCAAAGGGGACATGAGCGGCGATGGATTCGGTGTCGCTGTGATGGAGCCAGATGGCGGTTTGCAGCGCCCGGGACAGGCCCCATCGCTCCGCCAGCCGCCTTCCGAGCGTGGTATGATCCAGTCCGAGATGCTGCTGTTCGACGGCCGTGAGCGAGGCGCCTTCCGCCTGGGCCTGGCTGACCATCTGCAAAAAGCTCTTGGGCATCACTTCGAAGAGGGCCAGTTTTCCGAGGTCATGCAGGAGGCCGGCTGAAAAAGCAATCGCCTGAAGCGGCTCCGGCAGCACCAGAAGGGCCAGCCGGTGGGCAGCGCAGGCCACGGCCAGGGCATGAACAGCCAGTTGCTGGCGGGTCAGTAAATCCTCCTCCGCCGAGGGGTGCAGGTCAAAGGCCTGAAAGACCCGGACCGAAAGGACCGCGTCGCGAAGCTGTTCGGACGAAAGCCCCAGGACGGCCTGCTCGATTTGCTCAGGGGCCTGGCGGTTTGGGGAAACATCACGGCCTGCCACGGATAAAATGCGTATTGAAAGGGCCGGATCGGCCTCGATCATTTGTACGAGTTCGGCGGTTTTGGGGGGGCTTTCGGTCAGCAGCCGCAGGGCATTTCCCGCTACCTGCGGCAGGGTCGAAAGCGTGTCCAACTGGCGGACAATCATCTCGACCTGGCGTGCGGTTGCGTTTCTGCTGCTGAGCGGGATCATCCCTGAGTACGTCTCCTGCGATCAGGCCCTTGCCAACTGGGCGATTTTGTCGGTAAGTTCGGCGATGTTGAAGGGTTTGGAAATAAATTCCGAGGCCCCGGCGCCAATGAGGTCCTCAATTTCATCCCGGTTGACTACGCCACTGACGATAATCACGTGAATATGGGTAAAATTGGGATTGCTTTTGATGGTTCTGCAAACAATGTTCCCGTTGACATCGGGCAGCATGTAGTCGAGCAGAATGACATCGGGCATAAACTGCTGGGTCAGCAGTCCGGCATCGTATCCGCTGCTTGCGGTTCGAATGTCGAAGCGTCCGTCACGGCTGAGGACATCGACCATCAATTCCACGATTTCATCATCGTCATCGACAATCAGTACCTTGATTTTCCCGTTTCCGAGGAGGTTGTCCAGCGGGATGCTGTTGTCTTTCATAAAGCGGATGAGTGATTCGCGGGGAATTCTCCTGAATCGGGAGCCGGGCACACGAAACCCCTCCAGACGTCCGGCATCGAAACACCGGATGATGGTTTGCTGGCTGACTTTACAGATGTCGGCGGCTTCCCCTGTTGTAAAGAGGTCCTTTATTTTCTCCATTTGTATTCCCTCTTCAAAATTGACCTTCCTTGGATTAACTATGTTTGGCAGATTGCCTAAATTATCCATCGGCTCTCTGAATTGTCAAGGATTAAAAAAATTAAAAAAATCCGCTGGATCAGTGCTGAAAGGTCTTTTTTTTCGGGACCCGTACTGATTTTTATTGGGTATGGTTTGGCGAGAAAGATTCGAACAATAAACCTCTGAATTGTCTTTTTGTACTCAAAAACAGACTTTTGATGTCGTCTTCTGAGATATTTCTGTGGATACGGGACTTTTGTTATCCTGTTTCGGTCAGGAACGGCAGCGGCCGGCCGTCGAGGATTGTCTGTATTGTTTTGGTTTCCTGTTCGGATTGCTGTTCGGGGCGGGCATGTTTGGCCAACATCTTGACGGCGGCGGCGAATTTTTTGTCCGGTGCAGCGACAAAGGTCTGCTCCTGCGGGGCATCGGGCGGCCCAATTGGAATGCGCAACTGATAGGCATGGAGCGTCAGCCGGTCAATGAGCGGCACTTCCGGGTTATCCTTTTTGCCTCGATAGCCCGATTTGAAATCCGAAAGCATCAGCGGCTGCGAGCCGGCATACATCGAATCGATGGCAAGGGGAATTCCTCGATGGGCCATGTGCAGGCGGATCTGGTGGGTTCGGCCGGTCAGGGGCTGGACCGCCAGCAAGGCCATGCGGCCCAAATCCATGAGTTTTTGCCAATGGGTGACGGCTTCTTTTCCGAGGCGCGGATGGATAAGCATGGCCTGGGGGTTGCGGCGGCTTCTGGCAATGGGGGCCTTGATGCGTCCTTCCGTTTGCGGGACCGGTCCCTGCACGATGGCCAGGTAGAGCTTTGCAAAGCGGCGTTTGGCGAAGCCGGAACTGTATCGGCTTTGGGCGTCTCGATTTTTGGCCAGCAGCAGAATTCCGGAGGTTTCCTTGTCCAGCCGATGGACCAGCCGCAGGGGCTCGGGGGGATTGAGCCGGCCGTGCAGCATTTGAAGCAGATCGGGTGCCCCTGAACGGTCGGCCGTCACCGAGACGCCCGTCGGTTTGTTGATCAGCAGAATGCACTGATCTTCATAAAGGACCTGGATATCTGATTTTGCCATGTTTTTCTCCGGACTGTCGGCGCGCATTATAGGGTATTTTCATGAAATTGCCAGTCCGGGTTTGTCAGGAAACAGGGCCGGGTCCGTCAGGTCAGCTCGACTGACCAGTAGGCATGATCGAGGAACTGCCTCCAGCTTTGATAGCGTTCGTGATTGAGATGGATATGAATCACGGGGTTTCGTTTGGGTTTGACGGGCTTTTGGATCAGTTTCATGTGGGCCTGCTGGGGGGTTCGGCCGCCCTTTTTGACATTGCACTGTGTGCAGGCGCAGACGATGTTTTCCCAGGTGCTTTGGCCTCCGAGCCGCCGAGGGACGACGTGATCGAGAGACAATTCGGAGGTGGGGAATTTTTTGCCGCAGTATTGGCAGTGGTTGCCGTCCCGCGCGAAGAGATTGCGCCGGTTGAATTTTACCGTTTGACGAGGCAGGCGGTCATAAAACAGCAGGCGAATAATCCGGGGGACGGCCAGGTCGAAATTGACGGTGGAAATCCAGTCCTGCTTGTGGGCCTTGAAGTGATGCTTCATCTGGCTGAGGTGCTGCCAGGTCTGGAAATCATAATTGGCATAGGATCCGTCATCGCAGAAAATGACCTCGGCCAGGTCCCGGCAAAGCAGAGAGAGTGCCCGTTTGGCACTGATGACCCGAAGAGCCATATAGTGCTTGTTAAGGACCAAAACTCGGCAATCCAGTGCCGGATATGACGCAGCCGAAATCATTGACTCCTCCAGGAGTTCTCCATTTCTTTATAAAAGATACCAAACAGACCCGCCCCCTACAAGCGAAAAAAGCGATGCGATTGGAATTTTATCAGACCTGAGCGGGATTTCGGCAAGGGCAGGATGAGTTTTTAGTCCTTCTTTTGCAATCCCTTAGAAAGCTGGATCCGAAAGCGGCGATTTCAAGTTATGTACCATCCAGAATATCGTCGGATTTCTGTTCCTTCTCTGGCTTTCCGATTCCCTCTTCCGTCCTCTTGCCGGTATTTCAAAAAAGCTCATCAAAGCTTGAGCTGGCTTTTAATCCATCTTTTGAAGGATCGCAGATCAGGGATTTGGTGCCGTGGGTGCCGGAGCAGCGAGTTTGTCGCGCATAAGGCGTCCCATTTTAAATTTTACGCTCCGTTTGGGGGGAACCTGAACCCGTTCGAGGGTTTTTGGGTTTTGCGCAATCCTTGAAGAACGAGTGCGGGTCTCAAAAACCCCAAAATCTCGAAATTCAAGCCGGTTATCCTGGGCCAGTTCCTGAATCACTTCATCGAGAAACGATTGAATAATTCGTTTTACGATGACGCGTTTGGCCTGGGTCGATTCCGCAATGCGATCAATCAGCTCTTTTTTTGTGACTGTTGACATCGGCAATCCTCTTGACAGTTTCTAAATGAACAAATCGATCCTTTCTACCGTTCCGGGGCCCCCGCCGGAACGCTCCTTTCCGACATTGACCGCAAATGACTATACAGAAACGACTTCGAATCAGCAAGTCTTTTTTATAAGAAATTTTTTAAATCCTCAAAATCGATATCGGACTCAGGGAATCTTAAATTAATCTGAAAATGGAAAATTTCCGGTCCGGTGCTTGACCCCGGAGGCGAAGAAGAGCATAATAATGAACTTTTCATTGTGGCTTTGACGGAACGAAAATTTGAGTAAAATAAAACCTTCACAACCGAAACCGTCCGGCCGGGTGACGGCCGATTCGATCTATCATCTTTTCGAGTGGCTGATCACCGCGCTGGCCTCGACGCTGGTATTCATCATCTTTATGATGCAGGTGTACCGGATTCCCACCGGCAGCATGGCCGACACCCTGAAGGGGGCCCATTTTCGTCTGCGGTGTGAACAATGCGGGTATGCCTATGACTACGATTTTTCGCCGCGCAGCTATAAACTGGCAGAGACCGTTGTACCCAGCCGGGATCTGCCGGTCCTGAAGGAAGCGTGCTGTCCGAGCTGCGGATACCGATACCGAACGGGGATGCGGACTTCGGATCCCCGTCATGCAAGAGAGGTCTTTAAGGGCGATCAGATTTTCGTGATCAAATGCATTTACCAGTTTTTTGAACCGAATCGATGGGATGTCATTGTCTTTAAGAATCCGCTGGAGCCGCGGATCAATTATATCAAACGGCTGGTCGGCAAGCCCGGTGAAAAGGTCGAGATTATCGACGGGGATATCTATATCAATAATCGGATCATGCGGAAACCGCCTGATGTACAGGAGGAGCTGTGGATGCCGATCTACGACAATGACTATATCCCGGCCCGCCCGGCGGAACCGCGGTTTGGACAGGGTTCCTGGTCGCAGCCGTTTGTGAATGTCGGGACCAGCCGATGGGATCCGTCGGGGTCCGGCTCGACCGTCTTTACCCTGAACGAAAGCGGCCGGGGGGTTCATCGGATTCAATACAACCCCAGTTCAGGCAACGACTTCCGAGCGATTCACGCGTATGACCCGCCGGAGTTTATTCCTTATATGCCCATTTGCAGCGATCTGATGATTCGCTGCTATCCGAAACCGATTGCGGCCGAGAGCGCCCTTGGTGCGGAACTGGGTAAGTACGGCCGTCGATACGAGGGGTGGATCCACGCCAACGGGCAAATGATGATCCGCCGGATTGAGACGGGGAAGGAGCCGGTGCTGCTTGCCTCCGGGAGCTTTGCGACGGAACCGGACGACGAAGGGATGCGGGAATTCCGGTTTGCCAATGTAGATCATCAGTTGATCCTTGAATATGGTTCCGCTCGGCTGGTCCATGATCTTGGACGAGGTTCGGGGGATGCCGGGACAAACCGGACGATCTATCCGGAAGCGGCGATTCTTGGATACGGACGGCTGGAGCTTCACCATATCGCGCTGTTTCGAGACCTTCATTATCTTTCGACGGACGCGACCAATCCGCAGCGGCCGATCCTGCGGGGCGGACCGGACGATCCGATCGTCCTCGGTGAAGGCGAGTATTTCGTTTGCGGGGACAACAGCCCGTTCAGTTCGGATTCGCGGTGGTGGGAGAAGCCGGGGACAGGTAACAAAGGCCGCACCTTTCCGGCGGGGGTTGTTCCGCGGGAGTACCTGGTGGGCAAGGCCTTTTTTGTTCACTGGCCGGGGGGCTACCGGGTGATGAAAAAGTTTTTCCGGTTTATTCCTTACGTGGAAGGCATGAAGGTGATTGTGGGCGGTCAGGCGGGGTGGGATCGCTCAGAGGCGGGGCCGGACACGGAAACAGAGAGGCATCCGTGAGATTTGAGCACCCCACGGAAGAGCTGACATTTCGCTATCCGCATCGGCGGCGGAGCACCACCGTTGAAGGGATTGTCAATACGCTGGACTGGCTGCTGGTGGCCCTGATCCTGGCGCTGGTATTCCGGGCGTTCGCGGTGGAGGCCTTTCAGATTCCCACCGGGAGCATGGCCGAGACACTGAAGGGAGCTCACTGGCATCTGCGGTGTCTTCGCTGCGGTAAGCCGTATGACCTGGGGGGCGATTCCGATACACTGGGAAGGCCGTCGTGCCCGAACTGCGGGTATGTGCAGCAGGAAACGGCCGTGGGCGTGCTGTCCAACGGCGACCGTATTTTTGTAAACAAGTGCATCTACCAGTTTGCCGATCCGAAGCGATGGGACGTGATCGTTTTCAAGAACCCGCCGAACCCGCAGGAAAACTATATCAAACGGCTGATCGGCCTGCCGGGGGAAACCCTGGAAATCCGGGACGGGGATGTGTATGTCAACGGGCGGATTGTTCGGAAGCCGCGGAAGGTGCAGCAGGAACTGTGGATGGGCATCTATGAAAACGACTATCAGCCGATGGAAGCGGCAGCGCGTTTTGCGGGGGAAATCCGTCAAGGAGATGACCCGGAACACCGGGTGTGGGAACCGCCGTTTGAAAACGAGCCGAACAGCCGATGGGATGTCTCGTGTGAGGGATCGGCGGTTTTCTGTCTGAAGGCGGAGGATGGCGCCGAACATCGGCTGCTTTTTTCGGACCGCCGGCCGGACGCCTTTCGTGCGACGTATGCCTACAACGACCGGTATTACAATTCGAACAAGCCGATCTGTTCGGACCTGATGATTCGGTTTTGGGCCGAGCCGCTGTCGGCAACCGGCCAGGCGGGGGCACTGCTGGAGAAGTACGGAACGGCGTTTATGGGGCGGGTGGATTTTTCGGGACGGCTGACGCTGGAGACGATTACGCCGGAGGGCGTTCGCAAAGAGCTGCGGAGTATGGAGGCCGGGCCGGTGTTCCGTCGAGGGGGAACGTGGTTTGAATTTGCGAATGTGGATCATCGGCTGGTGCTTCGATGCGGCCGGCATCGGCTGTCTTATGACCTGGGGCCGGAGGCGTTTGCCGCCAGCGGCCGGATGCGGCGGAATCCGCAGGTGAAGATTTTGGGGCAGGGCGCGGTGCGGCTGCGTCATGTGGGGCTTTATCGGGATATGTATTATATGTCGGGCGATGCGCTGCGGGCGCGAACGGGCCGGCCGTTTACGCTGGAAGAGGACGAGTTCTTTGTCTGCGGGGACAACAGCCCGAACAGTTTTGACAGCCGGCAGTGGTCGGCCGAGGGGCTGGGCAACAACGGCCGGCGCTACCGGACGGGGATTGTGCCGCGGGATTTTCTGATGGGCAAGGCGTTTTTTGTGTACTGGTCGGATGCGTTTCGGCCGCGGGAGCACATGATGCCGATTCTCCCGAATCTGGAGCCGCTTCACCTGATCTACGGCGGGTCGGAGGAGATGTATTAAGCCGCTGTTTGCCGCGCTGTTTTTGAATCCTCCGAACAGGTTGATTTTTCGGGCAAAAAGGGCTTGGGAGGTGTTTTTTCGGCTGTTTTTTCAACGCTAAATCCGTAAGAATCATTGACTTTTGGGGGGGTTGGGGGTAGAGTGCGGGTTTTCATAATGACAGTGGGCGCGGGGCGCTCACCTGAAAAAGTACGAAACGGGAATTTCAGCCGGGATACCTCTTTATGGATGAAATCAAGCAAACGCCGGAAGAGCAGTTTGAGGAAAAGCAGATTCTGGACGAACTAAAGACGTCCTATCTGAATTACGCGATGAGCGTGATTGTTTCGCGGGCCCTGCCGGATGTGCGGGACGGGCTGAAACCCTCGCAGCGGCGTGTTCTGGTGGCGATGAACGACCTGAGCTTAGGGCCGCGATCGAAGCACCGAAAATGCGCCAAGATCGTCGGTGATACGAGCGGCAACTATCATCCGCACGGCGACCAGGCGACGTACGGGACGCTGGTGCGCATGGGACAGAACTGGAACATGCGGGTGATGCTGGTCGATCCGCAGGGCAACTTCGGCAGCATCGACGCCGATCCGCCGGCGGCCATGCGGTACACCGAGGCGCGGATGACCCAGGCGGCCATCGACATGCTCGACGACCTCAAGCAGGATACGGTGGATTTTGTGCCGAACTACGACGAGACACGAACCGAGCCGGTGGTGCTGCCGTCGAAGTTTCCGAATCTGCTGGTCAACGGGGCCAGCGGCATCGCCGTGGGGATGGCGACGAATATCCCGCCGCATCATGTCGGGGAGATTTGCGATGCGCTGCTGCTGATGATCGAGGACCCGGAGTGCGGGTTTCGGGATATTCTGGAAAAACTGCCGGGCCCGGACTTTCCGACGGGGGGCATGATCTGCGGGCGGAAGGGAATCCTGGACGCCTACGTAACGGGGCGGGGCCATCTGCGGGTGCGCTGCCGGTCACAGATCGAGACCACCTCGAAGGGCCGGACACGGATTATCATCACGGAAATTCCGTACATGGTGGTCAAGGCCAACGTGGTCTCCAAGATCGCCGACTGCGTGCGCAACGACACCATCGACGAGATTTCGGATATTCGGGACGAATCGGACCGCAAGGGAATGCGGATCGTGATTGAGCTGAAAAAAGACGCCGACAGCCATGTGGTGCTCAACAAGCTGTACCGGTATACGCCGCTGCAGACGACGTTCGCGGTCAACAACGTGGCGCTGGTCAACAACCGGCCGGAGATTCTGAATATCAAGCAGATGCTGAAGCTTTTCATCAGTCATCGGCTGACGGTGATTCGGCGGCGAACACGATTTCTGCTGCGCAAGTGCCGCAACCGGGCTCATATCCTGGAGGGGCTGATTTTGGCGGTCAGCGATATTGATGAGATCATCGCGCTGATCAAGGCCTCGCCGGATGCGCCGACGGCCAAGCTGAACCTGATGCAGAAACCGCTGCGGCTGGTGGAGGTCGAAACGCTGAGAAAGATTCTGCCGGAGACCTTTGTCAATGAGCGGAGCGGGAAAGACCATTTCCTGACGGGGCCGCAGGCGGACGCGATTTTGACGATGCAGCTTCAGCGGCTGACGGGGCTGGAGATTGAAAAGCTGGCCCGGGAATACGCGGAACTGGCCGAGAAGATCGCCGACTATGAGGCCCTGCTGGCCAGCCGGTCTCTGCAACTGGATGTGATTCGCGAGGACCTGTACGAGATCAAGGAGAAATACAAGGACGCCCGGCGGACGGAGATCATCGCCGAGGAGGCCGATGACCTGGAGATCGAGGACCTGATCGCGGAAGAGGAAACGCTGGTGATGATCAGTCACGGCGGGTATATCAAGCGCATGCCGATTGACACCTATCGCAAACAGGGCCGCGGCGGGAGAGGCATCATCGGATCGGATACGAAAGAGGGCGATTTTATCGAGCACCTGTTTATCGCGTCGACGCATGATTATCTGCTGTTCTTCACGAGCAAGGGGATCTGTCACTGGCTGAAGGTGTACAGCATTCCGGAACTGTCGCGGCAGAGCAAGGGGCGCAATCTCATCAACCTGCTGCACCTGGATCCGCAGGACAAGATCGCCTCGATCCTGAATGTGCGTGAATTTGACGAGCAGCGTCAGCTTGTGATGGGCACCCGCAACGGGCTGGTCAAGAAGACGGTTCTTTCGGCCTACGGCAATCCGCGTTCCAACGGGGTCATTGCCATTAAGCTGGACGGCAATGACGATTTGATCGGGGCGGCGATTACCAGCGGAGACGATGAGATTATCCTGGGCACACGGGACGGGATGGCGATTCGGTTTCATGAAAGCCAGGCCCGTTCGATGGGCCGGGTCAGCCGCGGCGTTCACGGGATCAAGCTGCGGACCGCCGATGAGGTGGTGGATATGGTCATTGTCGAGCCGAACAGCTCGCTGCTGACGGTGTGCGAAAAGGGGTACGGCAAGCGAACACCGATCGAGGAATACCGGGGGCAGAATCGCGGAGGGCTGGGGCTGATCAATATCAAAACCACTTCGCGCAACGGGAAAGTGGTGGCCCTCAAGTCGGTCCACGATGACGATGAACTGATGCTGATTACGGCCAACGGGATGATCATCCGCACGGGGCTTGACCAGTTGCGTGAGATCGGCCGCAATACCGCCGGCGTGCGGATGATTTCACTGAAGGAAAACGATACGCTGGTGGCCGCGGCCCGGCTGGTCAACGAAGAGAAGGAAGTGCCCGATCAGGCCGGAGACGAGGGGGCCGGTTCAGAGTAACCCATGAGCGCACGCACGTCAAAAACACAGGGTTCCGTCAGCCCGATGTATATCGTGGGCGGGCCGGATCCGTTTTTGGCGGGCCGGCAGGCGGAACAACTGGTCGATGGGCTGCTGACGGCGGAGGAGAAGCCGATGGCTCTTTGGCAGCCGTCGCCGGACGCCCTGCCGGAGACGGCGGAAATTTTTGACGAACTGCGCACCCTGCCGTTTCTGGCATCCCGCCGGGTGGTGGTCATCAAAGACGCCGACGTCTTCATCACCAACAATCGCGAGCGGCTTGAAAAGTATCTTGAAAATCCGGGGCCGACGGGGGTGCTGATTCTCCTGGTTCGGAACGTGGACAAGCGAACCCGGCTGACCAAGGCCGTGGCCAAGTTGGGCGGGGTGATTGAAACCGGTCAGCTTAAATCGTACGAGCTTCCGCAGTATGCGGCGGGGTATTGCAGGGATCGATTCGGCAAAAGCATGAACGCGGCGGCCGCCCAGATGCTGGTGCAGTTTGTGGGGGATGATCCGGGGCGGATCTGCAGCGAGATTGAAAAGCTGGCGATTTTTACAGGCAGCAAAAAGAGCATTACGCCGGAGGATATTGAATCGCTGATCGGTCAGAATCGGATTTTTGGGGCTTTTGATGTGATTGACGCGGTGATTATGCGCAGGACCGATGAGGCGCTGCGGCGGCTTCGAAACATGTTCGATGGCGACCGGGCAAGCGAATTTACCGTAGTCGGGGCCTTTGCGTATCACTTTCGCAAATTGTTTACGGCCCGGGCCCTGCTGGATCAGGGGCTGGGCCAACAGGCCGCGGCCAAAAAAGCAGGCGTCTGGGGGCCTTTGCAGGGGCAGTTTTTTGCCCAGGCCCGTTCAGTGCGCCTCGAACAGATCGGCCGGATTCTGGTTAAGCTCGGCCGAATGGATTACTCGATTAAAACCGGACAAACGAGGGCGCCCCTGGCGATGGAGCGGCTGATGCTGGAGATCGCTCCGCTGTTTTCGGTTCGATCCTGATTTTTTTGCCATTTCACCTCAGAAAAACCTTGCAACGATCACCCCAATCTATTATAAGTCATGCTTCGTACAGCATAAGTAATAATTATTTTGTTTGCCGGGGAACACAGAAAGGCCGTTCCGTGTATAAGATATTGTCAAAAAAGAAATTATCTGAAAATGTATTCCGGATCGACATCACGGCTCCGCATATCGCCCGTGCCCGCAAAGCAGGTCAATTCGTGATTGTTTCGGTGGATGAAGACGCCGGGGAGCGGATTCCCCTGACGATTGCCGGGGCTGACAGCGAGCGGGGAACGATCCGGCTGATTTTTCAGCGCGTGGGCAAGGCCACGGCGCAGATGGCTGATTTGCAGGAAGGCGATGCGCTGGGGTATGCGGCCGGTCCGCTGGGCCGGCCGACGCATATTGAGCAATTCGGCACGGTGGTCTGTGTCGGCGGAGGCATCGGAATCGCCCCTCTGCTGCCGATTGCCGAGGCCCTGAAAGAAGCGGGTAATACCCTGATCAGCATTCTTGGGGCGCGGACGAAGGAGCTGTTGATTCTCGAAGACGAGTTTCAGGCGCTCAGCGACGAGCTGATTGTTGTAACCGATGACGGATCCCGCGGCCGCAAGGCCCTTGTCACCGAACCGCTGAAAGAGGTTTGCCTGCGAAGCCCCAAACCGGATTTGGCCATTGCCATCGGCCCGACGATCATGATGAAATTCTGCTGCGAGACGACACGGCCGCTGGAGATTCCCACGCAGGTATCGCTCAATACGATCATGGTGGACGGAACGGGCATGTGCGGGGGCTGCCGGGTTGAGGTCGGGGGCCAGACCAAGTTTGTCTGCGTGGACGGCCCTGAATTTGACGGGCACCTGGTCAATTTTGACCAAATGATGAAGCGGATGTCCGCCTACAAAGACCTCGAACAGCGGGCGTATGAAAACTACAAAAAACACCCCTGTAAAATTGGCCTGGACAAGCGGGGCAACAAGTAAGCCGCCCTACCAACCGGAGTCATCCCCATACGGAGTCGATTTGTGACGGAAGAAGAAAAACAACTCAGCGAACTTTTAGACAAGCAGAAAACCGGTCCCTTGAAAGCAAAAGACCGGTATACGATCCGGCCGCAGGAGATGCCCTCGCAGGATCCGCACACACGGCGTGAAAATATGAATGAAGTGGCGCTGGGCTATACGGAAGAGCAGGCGCGGCTGGAGGCGATGCGCTGCCTTCAGTGCAAAAACGCCCCGTGCGTGGAGGGCTGCCCGGTTCGCATTCGCATTCGGGATTTTGTAGCGGCCATTGCCGAGGGCCACTTTACCGAGGCCCTTGAGATCATTAAGGAAAACTCGCTGCTTCCGGCGGTGTGCGGGCGGGTTTGTCCGCAGGAGGTCCAGTGCCAGGAAAAATGCACGGTGGGGCTGAAATATAAGGATGTTTCCAAGAGCGTTTCCATCGGGCGTCTGGAGCGGTTTGTGGCGGACCTGGACCCCGGCAAGGCGGCCGCACCGAAGACGGCTCCAGCGACCGGCAAAAAAGTCGCGGTCATCGGCTCCGGTCCCGGCGGGATTGTCGTTGCCGCGGACACCCGGCGGGCCGGTCATGAGGTGACCGTTTTTGAGGCCTTCCACAAGCCCGGCGGCGTCATGGTCTACGGCATTCCGGAGTTTCGGCTGCCCAAGGCCATCGTACAGCAGGAGATTGACGTGCTCAGGAAGATGGGTGTGGAGATCGTCTGTAATTTCATCGTGGGCCGCACGCGAACCGTCGCCGAACTGATGAGCGAGGACGGTTTCGATGCGGTGTATATCGGGGTGGGGGCCGGGCTGCCGAAATTCATGCATATCGAGGGAGAGCAACTGGTCGGCGTTTACAGCGCCAACGAATACCTGACGCGGGCGAACCTGATGAAGGCCTACGAATTCGGAAAAGGCGCGGATACGCCAATCGCCGTCAGCCGGCGCGTGGCCGTCTTCGGCGGGGGCAATGTGGCAATGGACTCGGCCCGCATGGCCGTGCGGCTGGGAGCCGAGAAGGTATACCTGGTTTACCGGCGCAGTGAAAAGGAGATGCCCGCGCGCGTGGAAGAAGTCCATCACGCCAAAGAGGAAGGCGTGGAGTTTTGCGTGCTGCAGAATCCCAAGCGGATTCTCGGCAATGAGCAGGGCCACGTGGTCGGCGTGGAGTGCCTGCGGTATGAGCTGGGCGAACCGGATGACAGCGGGCGCCGGCGACCGGTGCCCATTGAGGGCAGTGAGTTTACCATCGATGTGGATACCGTGATTGTGGCCATCGGAAACGGGGCCAACCCCCTGCTGGAGCAGACCACACCGGGGCTGAAATTCAACAAATGGGGCAATATCGAGGTGGATGAAAACTGCAAGACCTCGATGGAGGGGGTCTATGCCGGCGGCGATATCGTTTTGGGAGCGGCCACGGTGATTTTAGCAATGGGACAGGGCCGCATTGCCGCGGCCGCCATCAACCAGTACCTGTCCTGCTGACTCAACCGGAATGTGGCGCTGCCTTTGCCCGAAAAGAAAAATTTCCCTCTTTTATTGTACGGATTCATGGACAACGACGGTGTCTTCCGGGCAGGCGTAAAGCCGCTCTTCGTGATCCGGAACATCCATATAATCCACGATCAAGTCAAATACCTCGCAGGCGGTTTCAAAGAGGCGGCCCGTGATGATCGTCGTGCGGCCGATCTTGTGTTCGAAAAGGACAATGCAGGACTGGTCGCCGATCGGGGCCGGATCGAGGCCCGACTTGATCCTCGGATCAATCACGGGAACAAGCTGGTCGGCCAGTTCAATGGTACCGATGACATAGGGAGGCATATTCACGGCCGGGCGCAGTTTTACGCAGCCGGCGATGGCGATACGGAAACCGTACTCCTTTTGCTCGGCTGTAAATGCGGTAATCCGACGTTCACGCGATTGTGTATCCTGATTTTCTGCGGCAGGTTTTGAAACATCCTTTTTCATGCTCAATCTCCCTAAGTTTAGCCCCTGCTTTTTATCCGTTTTCAAACCGAGATGCAGATCCTGATGCGGGCCCTGAATGACCTCTTCTGTTATGTACCTGTAATATAAGGGCTTGTTCACTTATCGTCAAGGAAAAAAACCGGATTTAAATGCCTGATTTTGGGGCGGTTTTCAGTACAATAGCCGCTGCGGATTTGTAAATAATTACGGCCAACGGCCATGGAGGTACAAAATGGGTTCTCTGAAAGAAAAACGAGCGTTTATCTGTGACATGGACGGAGTGCTGTACCACGGCAGCCGGCTGCTGGGCGGGTCCCGGGAATTTGTGGACTGGCTGAAAGATCAGGACAAGCAGTACCTGTTTTTGACCAATTCCTCGTCCCGGACACCGGGGGAACTGAGCGAAAAGCTGGCCGGAATGGGCATCGAAGTCGAGCCGGAACATTTTATGACCAGCGGGATTGCCACGGCGGGCTTTCTGTCTACGCAAAAACCCGGCGGCAGCGCCTATGTCATCGGCGATAACGGAATCCGGCAGGCCCTGCTGAACAGCGGTTTTCACCTGACGGATCAATCTCCGGATTATGTGGTCGTCGGCGAGACAGTCAGCTATAACTATCCGCAGCTTGAGAAGGCAATTAACCTGGTCCTCGGCGGGGCCAAACTGATCGGCACCAATCCGGATGTCAGCGGGCCGGTGGAGGAGGGCATCGGGCCGGCCTGCCGGGCGCTGATTGCCCCGATTGAAATGGCCGCCGGGCGACAGGCGTATTTTATCGGCAAACCCAATCCGCTGATCATGCGGCAATCGCTCAAACGCATCGGGTGCCGGCGAGCCGAAACGGTCATTATCGGCGACCGGATGGATACGGATATTATCGCAGGCATTGAGTCGGAGATCGAAACGGTACTGGTTTTGAGCGGAATTACCAAAGAGAAGGATATTGACAGGTTTCCGTATCGGCCGACCTACGTTCTCAACGGCGTGGGGGATATTGCGGGCTTAGCATAAAAATACAAGATAGCTCACATCTTCATCTTTTTTGATTTGCAAAAATTTTTTAAAAATACTCTTGATCGAGATTTGAAAATTGGGTATAGTTGTTTCTATGAAAAGAATCGTCGCAGTTCATTTTGGGTATTGGTGGCGTCGCCGGCAGACATAGCCGAGCGGTCAGCGATGATTCTCTGATTCAATTTCAACAAATCGTCTAAATCGCGACCCAGGGCAAAAGGGAGTCGCGATTTTTTTAATTCCCGGACCCGAAATAAGGACTTGTAATATCAGGAATTTGACATGGCAGATTATAAAACACGTATCGAACAGGCCAAACCGGGGCAGATCATCCCCATGGTTCGGGAAATCGAGCTAAGCTGTCCGGTTGAGTTTTTCGCCCGGATCAGCGATTACGGGCGGGCGCGTCACTGCTGTCTTCTTGAATCGCGCGACACCCTCTCGGAGGCCAAGGGCAACGAACTGACCTTCGGGACGGCCGACCCGGCTTTGTACCTGACCGGCAAAGGCGACCGCTTTGAGATTCGGGCCCTCAGCCGGACCGGACGGCGGATGCTTGGCTACCTCGACGAGCACCGGGAGCGGTTTTCGTTCTGCGAATCGGTTGATTTCGGGGCGGATCGCATCACCGGGCGGATCCAGCGCAGCGTCCGGCGGGTCGATGAGCAGTCCCGGCTGAAAACCGTAAGCCAAATGGACGTGATCCGGGCAGCGGCGTTTGCGTTTGAACTGGCCAGCCCCCCCTTCCGTGTGACCTGCGGGCTGCTGGGAGCGATCAGTTATGATTTTATCGACCAGTTTGAGGACCTGCCGCCCAACGAGGAGGATCTGCTGGGCAACCCGGATTACGAGCTGTATTTCGCAGACAATATTTTCCTGATGGATCATCACCAGAGCAAGGGGTATATCGTCGTCAACGCGATTGTCACCCACGGCAACCGGCAGGCGATTTACGAAGAAGCGATGGAGCGTTTTGACCGGTACCTTGACCAGATCCGCAGTCCGCGTCCGGAACCGCAGCCCTGCCAGGACCCGCTGCCGGAGGCGGCTGCCGATACCTCGCAGGCAAAGTATGAGGCGATGGTCCGCACGGCCAAGCAGCACATCGTGGACGGGGACCTCTTCCAGGTGGTGCTCAGCCGAACGCTGACCGAGCCGTGCGGGGCCGAGCCGCTGGATGTGTACCGCCGGCTGCGGCGGCTGAATCCCTCGCCGTATATGTTTTACCTGAACACGGAAACTACCTGCCTGATGGGGGCCAGTCCGGAACTGAACCTGCGGGTCAGCGGCAAGAAGGACCGGGTTGTGGAAATCCGTCCGATCGCGGGCACCAAGCCGCGCGGCCGCGTAAACGGGATGATCGATCCGGAAACGGATATGCGGTATGAAGCGGAACTGCAACTGGATCACAAGGAACTGGCCGAACACATGATGCTGGTGGACCTGGCCCGCAATGACATTGCGCGGGTCTCTCAGGCCGGCTCACGGCTGGTCAACGAGATGCTGACCGTGGAGCGGTACGAATCGGTCATGCACCTGGTCAGCAATGTCAAGGGCAAACTGCGGCCGGACCTGGATGCCCTCAGCGCCTACCTGGCCACGATGAATATGGGCACGCTTACGGGGGCGCCGAAAATCGAGGCGATGAAGGTCATCCGCCGGCTCGAAAAGAACAAGCGCGGCTACTACGGCGGGGCCGTGATGTACCTGACGGTGGACGGGCAGTTTGATAGCTGCATTACAATTCGGAGCATGCAGATTCGCGGCCGGACGGCGTATGTGCGGGCCGGGGCGGGAATCGTGCATGACAGCGTGCCGGCGACGGAATTTCAGGAAACCGATCACAAGGCCCAGTCGTGCCTGAAGGCCATTCGCAGCGCCTGCGGATCGGCGGCCGTGACGCAGAGAACCTAAACCGAGGAGCTCCTATGGAATCCTTACGCGTATTGTTTATCGATAACTTTGACTCGTTTACGTATAACCTGGTGGATGAATTCGCCAAGCGCCGGTGTTCGACGCTGGTCTATCGGGCCGATACCCCGCTGGAGGCCCTGCTGCGGGAGGCCGAGGCGTTCGGGCCGGATCTGCTGGTGATCTCTCCGGGGCCGGGCACACCCTCTGCGGCGGGCGTATCGCCGGAGGCCGTGGCCGCCTTCCGGGAGAAGATCCCGATCTTCGGGGTCTGCCTCGGTCACCAGACGATTGTGGAGTCCTTCGGCGGGGTCGTCAGCCATGCCCCCTGCGTCATGCACGGCAAGGCCTCGCGCATCACCCACAACGGCAAGGGGATTTTCGCGGGGCTGGAAAACCCGCTTCACGCCGGGCGGTACCACAGCTTGTGCGCGGTGACCCTGCCGGAGTGCCTGGAGGAAACCGCTTCCTTCGAGGGCGTCGTGATGGGCATTGCTCACCGCAATCTGCCGATTTACGGCGTTCAGTTTCATCCGGAAAGC